>NZ_JBMHFZ010000003.1:0-307287 GCF_049166755.1 Halomonas terrestris
AGACCCCAGCCGTGTCGTCTCGGCCCGTCTCGTGAATCGTTCCAACGAAGGTGCCGCCGCCGGGGTCTGACCCCAAAGGCGACTCCGCCTGCCCGCCCCGGCGCCGCTAGCCTCGGTAGTTCTTCCAGCTTCATGCTTACGGCTTACAGCTTCCGGCGAAGCCGGGTCAGACTTCGATATCCGCCAGGTTGCCGTAATCCTCGAGCCAGCTCTTGCGGTCGGCGGAGCGCTTCTTGGCCAGCAGCATGTCCATCATCTCCATGGTGCCGTCGCCCACCTCGCGGGTGAGCTGCACCAGGCGACGGGTCTCCACCGCCATGGTGGTCTCGCGCAGCTGCAGCGGGCTCATCTCGCCCAGGCCCTTGAAGCGCTGCACGTTGGGCGTGCCGCGCCTGCCCTCGAGCCGACGCAGGATCGCCGCCTTCTCGCTCTCGTCCAGGGCATAGTGCACCTCCTTGCCCAGGTCGATGCGGTAGAGCGGCGGCATCGCCACGTAGACGTGGCCGGCATCCACCAGCGCCGGAAAGTGGCGCACGAAGAGCGCGCAGAGCAGCGTGGCGATGTGCAGGCCGTCGGAGTCAGCGTCGGCCAGGATGCAGATCTTGTGGTAGCGCAGCTTGGAGAGGTCGTCGCTGCCCGGGTCCATGCCCACGGCCACGGCGATGTCGTGGACCTCCTGGGAGCCGTAGATGTCGTGGGCCTCCACCTCCCAGGTGTTGAGTATCTTGCCGCGCAGCGGCAGGATCGCCTGGCTCTCGCGGTTGCGCGCCTGCTTGGCGCTGCCGCCGGCCGAGTCGCCCTCCACCAGGAACAGCTCGCTGGCCGCAGGGTCCTGGCCGGAGCAGTCGGCCAGCTTGCCGGGCAGTGCCGGGCCGGAGGTGACCTTCTTGCGGGCCACCTTCTTCGCGCTCTTCTGGCGGCGCTGGGCGGCGCTGATCACCAGCTCGGCCAGCGCCTCGGCCTGGTCCACGTGGTGATTGAGCCACAGCGAGAAGGCGTCCTTGACCACCCCGGAGACGAAGCCGGCCACGGTGCGCGACGACAGGCGCTCCTTGGTCTGGCCGGCGAACTGGGGGTCGAGCATCTTGACCGAGAACACGTAGGAGACCCGCTCCCAGAGGTCCTCGGCGGTGAGCTTGACGCCCCGGGGCAGCAGGCTGCGGTATTCGCAGAACTCGCGCAGGGCATCGAGCAGCCCGGCGCGCAGGCCGTTGACGTGGGTGCCGCCCTGGGGGGTGGGGATCAGGTTGACGTAGCTCTCCATCAGCGGCTCGCCGCCCTCGGGCAGCCACTGGATGGCCCAGTCCACCGCCTGCTCGTCGTCGGCGAAGTGGCCGACGAAGGGGGACTGGGGCAGCACCTCATAGCCGTCGGTGGCCTGGGCCAGGTAGTCGCGCAGGCCATCCTCGTACTGCCAGACGCTCTCGCCGCCGTCGGGCTCGACCAGCACCACCCTGAGGCCCGGACAGAGCACCGCCTTGGCCCGCAGCAGGTGCTTCAGTCGCCCCAGCGACAGCCTCGGGCTGTCGAAATAGCTCGCCTCGGGCCAGAAGCGCACCACGGTGCCCCGGGCGCGCCTGGCGCAGCTGCCGATCACAGACAGCGGGGATGCCAGCTCGCCGTGCTCGAAGGCCATGGCATGACGGCTGCCGTCACGCAGCACCTCGACCTCGAGTCGCTTCGACAGGGCATTGACCACCGACACCCCCACGCCGTGCAGGCCGCCGGAGAAGCGATAGCTCGACTGGGAGAACTTGCCGCCGGCATGCAGCCGGGTGAGGATCAGTTCGATGCCGGAGACGCCATGCTCCGGGTGGATGTCGATGGGCATGCCGCGGCCATCGTCGACCACCTCGATGCCGCCATCCTCGAACAGGCGCACGGTGATCTCCCCGGCATGACCGGCCAGCGCCTCGTCGACGCTGTTGTCGATGACCTCCTGGACCAGGTGGTTGGGGCGGCTGGTGTCGGTGTACATGCCGGGGCGCTTGCGCACCGGCTCGAGGCCGGAAAGGACTTCAATGGAGCTGGCGCTGTACTGTGTCATGCGTCATCCAGAGTGGTTGCGTGTCGTTCGTTGCGCCCCCTGCCGGGGCCCGGCAAGCGTCATGTGTCGTCGCTGTCCCGACGGGTGATGCAGCCATGGGCCAGCCGGTGGCCACCATGGGCCAGGATCGCCGGCAGGTGGTCGGCCAGCACCGCGAAGCCATGGTCCCCGCTCGGATGGAGGATCGTCCTCGCGCCCCGGTAGAACCGGAAGGCATCTCCCGGGTCCAGGGTCTCGTCGGCACTGCCCAGCAGCAGGAGATAGCGCTCCACCGTGACCCGGGTGGGCGTCAGCGCCTCGAGCTCCTCGAGGTGCGCCATCTCCACCCGAAAATTCTCGCCGGTGTGATCGTTGACGAAGGCCTCGCCGATCCAGTCGGCGACCAGCCCGGCGGGCCCCACCGCCGGGTTGATCAACGCCGCCGGCAGGTCATGGCGCTCGGCCAGGCAGGTGGCCAGGAAGCCCCCCAGGGAGCTGCCGACCACCATGGGACTCGGGCCCAGCCCCTCGAACAGCGATTCGGCAAGTGCCAGGGCCGCCCGCGGCCGGTGGGGCTGCTGTGGCGTCGCGCAGGGCAGCCCCAGGGCAGCACAGGTGGCACGCATCAGCGCCGCCTTGGGCGAACCGCTGCCACTGTTGAAACCATGCAGATAGAGCACCCCACTGGCCACCGGCGGGCGGAGGGCAGCGCTCAGCATACCGCAACCCCTGTACAAACAGCCAGCCTCATCGCGAGCCGGCTCCCATCGCCCGCTCCGCCCGCCACACGGCCTCGATCAGCGCGCGAGTGGAGTCGTCCATGGCCTCGAGGCCGTGGCGGCTCTCGAGGATATGCTGGGTCTCGCCGGCAATCTTCTTGCCCAGCTCAACGCCCCACTGGTCGAAGGGGTTGATCTCCCAGATCGTGGCCTGGACGAATACCTTGTGCTCGTAGAGCGCGACCAGCGCCCCCAGGGTGGCCGGCGTCAGGCGGTCGAGCAGCAGCGTGGTGGAGGGCTGGTTGCCGCGATAGCGCTTGTGGCCGGGGCGCGGGCCATCGTCGGCGATGGCATCGTCGCCGAGCATCAGTACCCGCGACTGGGCGAAGCAGTTCGCCAGGGTCAGGCGGTGCTGCCCCATCAGGTGGTCGCGGGTCGCCTCGTCGGTGACGTCATCGTAGCGTACCAGAGGGGCGATGAAGTCACACTCCACCGCCTGGGTGCCCTGGTGCAGGAGCTGGTAGAAGGCGTGCTGGGCGTTGGGGCCGAGCTGTCCCCAGAGTACCGGGCAGGTGGAATAGGCCACCTCGCGGCCGTCGTGGGTCACCGACTTGCCGTTGGACTCCATCTCGAGCTGCTCGAGATAGGCGGCGAAGTACTCCAGGCGGCCATCGTAGGGCAGGATGGAGTGGGCGCGGATATCCAGGAAGTTGACGTTCCAGATCCCCGCCAGCGCCAGCAGCACCGGCAGGTTGTCGGCCAGCGCCGCCTCGCGGAAGTGGCGATCCATGGCGTGAGCCCCGGCCAGCAGCTCGCGGAAATTCTCCATGCCGACCACCAGGGCGATGGGCAGGCCGATGCCCCCCCACAGCGAATAGCGCCCGCCGACCCACTCCCAGAACTCCAGCTGGTGGTCCGGGGCGATGCCCCAGTCGTTCATCTTCTCGGGGCTGGCCGAGACGCCGATGAAGTGCTGGCGCATCACCAGCTCGGCGTCGACCCCCTCCTCGCCGTCCAGGCGGGCCATCAGCCAGTCCCGGGCGGTGCGGGCATTGGAGAGGGTGTCGATGGTGGTGAAGGACTTCGAGGAGAGCACGAACAGCGTGGTCTCGGGGTTGAGCCGCGCCAGGTAGTCGGCCAGCTGCGAGCCGTCCATGGTGGAGGCGAAGTGCACCTCGGTGCGATGCACATCCTCCGGTCGATAGTCGGCCAGGGCATGGGTCACCATCAGCGGGCCGAGGTCGGAGCCGCCGACCCCCAGGTTGACCACGTGACGGATCGCCTTGCCGGTGGCGCCGCGCCACTGGCCGGCATGGAAGCGCTCGACCATGGTGGCCATGCGATCCAGGGTCGCGTGCACCGCGGGCACCAGGTCCTCGCCCTCCACCACCAGCGACGCATCCGCCGGCAGGCGCAGGGCGGTGTGCAGCGCCGGGCGGTCCTCGCTGCGATTGACGCGTTCGCCGTCGAGCAGGGCACGGATCGCCTCGGGCAGCTCGGCCTCCCTGGCCAGCTCCAGCAGCAGGCCGAAGGTCTCCCCGGACCAGCGCTGCTTGGAGAGATCCAGGGTCAGCCCCGCCGCGTGGCGGGTATAGGCCGCATGACGGCCGGACTCCCCGGCGAAGAGGTCACGCAGGTGCACGCCACGCATGGCGTCGGCGTGGGTGGCCAGGGCGCGCCAGGCGCCCCGCTGGTCGATCGTCATCTGGGTCATGGTTTCCTCCTGGACATCCTGTCGTGCAGCCGAGGCGCGTGAGACGTAGAATGGGCGTCCTTTTCCCGCACGATTTCCGACTCGGCCCATGAGTGACGCATCTTACCGTGACGCGATCTTTTCGACACCCCTGGACCGGGTGGCGCGCTTCTCCTTCGACGAGCAGGTCGTGGCCTGCTTCCCGGACATGATCCGCCGCTCGGTACCAGGCTATGGCCAGATACTCGGCATGCTGGGGCTGATCGCCCAGCGCCACCTGCGCCACGGCGCCCGTGTCTATGACCTGGGCTGCTCGCTGGGCGCCGCCGGACTGGCGCTGGCCGGAACCCTGCCGCCCGATGCCTTCCGCTATACCGGGGTCGACCTGTCGCCGGCCATGGCGGCCCGGGCCCGGGAGACCCTGGCCGCGGAGTGCCCCGATCACGCCATGGAGGTGGTCGAGGGCGACATCCGCCGGCTCGACTATGCGCCCGCCGGCATGGTCGTGCTCAACTTCACCCTGCAGTTCCTCGCCCCCGACGACCGCGACGCGGTGATGGCGCGCCTCTTCGAGGCGCTGGAACCCGGCGGGGTGCTGGTGCTCTCCGAGAAGGTCGTCGCCGAGGACGAGCAGGAGAACGCCTGGCGGGTGGAGCGCTACCACGACTTCAAGCGCGCCAACGGCTACAGCGACCTGGAGATCAGCCAGAAGCGCACGGCGCTGGAGAACGTGCTGGTGCCCGACACCCTGGCGGCCCACCACGCCCGACTGGCCCGCGCCGGGTTCTCCCGCTGCCACACCTGGTTCCAGTTCCTGAACTTCGCCTCGCTGATCGCCTTCAAGGATGCCCCGGCGCCGCGGCACGACCGGGAGGCCTGACGTGCCCATTGCCCCCGAACACCACGACCTCTACCGGGCCCTCCTCGACCAGGGCCTCGACACCTGGCTCGCCCGGCTGCCCGACCAGCTCGCCCGCGGCCTCGACCGCCGCCGCTACGGCGACCTCCCCGCCTGGGAGAAGGCCGTGGCCAAGCTCCCCGCCCTGCCCGTCGAGCGCGAAGTCCGCCTGGATGCCGACACCGTCGGGGTCGATCTCGCACTCTCCGACAGCTGCCGCCGCCAGTGCGAGAACCTGCTGCGCAAGCTCATGCCCTGGCGCAAGGGCCCCTATCGGCTGGGTGGCATCCACATCGACACCGAGTGGCGCTCGGACTGGAAGTGGCAGCGCCTGGCCCCGCACCTGGCGGATCTCCACGGCCGGCGGGTGCTCGACGTGGGTGGCGGCAACGGCTACCACGCCTGGCGCATGAGCGGGGCCGGCGCCGCCTTCGTGCTGGTGATCGACCCCTCGCCACGCTTCTTCTGGCAGTTCCGGGCGGTGCGCCACTTCGTCGGCGACGCCGACGGCGGGCGCACCCATTTCCTGCCGGTGGGCATCGAGGAGGTGCCGGAAGGGCTCGCCTTCTTCGACACGGTGTTCTCCATGGGCGTGCTCTACCACCGCCCCTCACCGCTCGAGCACCTGCTGCAGCTCAGAGACGCCCTGCGCCCCGGCGGCGAGCTGGTGCTGGAGACCCTGGTGGTGGAGGGCGATGAAACCACCGTGCTGCTGCCCGGCGAACGCTACGCCGCCATGCCCAACGTCTACTTCCTGCCGTCGTCGGCGGCGCTTTGCCAGTGGCTCGGGCGCTGCGGCTTCACGAACGTGCGGGTGGTGGACGAGGCGGTGACCACTCGTGAGGAGCAACGCGCCACCGACTGGATGACCTTCCAGTCACTGGCCGACTTCCTCGACCCCGAGGACCCTACCCGCACGCGGGAGGGCTACCCCGCCCCGCGGCGGGCCGTGATCATGGCCGACCGGCCCGGGTAGGACCTACCGCCTGAGGATCACCAGCCACCGCCCCAGGTTGAGCAGGCTGGCCAGCGAGGCGGCCACATAGGTGAAGGCGCAGGCGGTGAGCACGTGACGGGCGCCGGGCATGTCGTAGGGCGGGATATACTCCCTGAGCAGCGGCAGGGCCCGCTGGAAGCTGGCGTCGAACTCCACCGGCAGGGTCACCAGGTGCACCAGGGCGGCGGTGCCGAAGCTGAGCACCGCGGCCAGCAGCACGATCAGCATGCCGCCGGGCATGCGGGTGAGGATGAACAGGAAGGGGGCGGCCATCATCAGCAGCGCGCCGATCTTCTCGGCCTGCTGGGCCACCGCCACCAGGCGGGAGCGGGCCATCAAGGGGGCATAGCCGCGGTGATGCTGAATGGCATGGCCCACCTCGTGGGCTGCCACCGTCACCGCGGTCAGCGAACGGCCTCCATGGATATCACGCGACAGCCGCACCCGGCGCGCCTCGGGGTCGTAGTGGTCGCCCTGGTCGGTCAGCTCCACCTGCACCCCGTCGATGCCGAGCCGCGACAGCAGATGCTCGGCGAACTCGCCACCGGTACCGGGATAGTCGTCCCGTGGCAGGGCATGGCGGTCGAGCACCCACTTGGCCCAGAGGTTGGGCAGCAGGAAGATGGCCAGCAGCAGGGCAACAGCTAGAATGATCATCGAGGAGTGGGCTCCGGGTCGGCTGTGACGCTTTGGACACAGCCTACCAGAGCAGGGTTCTTTCGCGAGGCAACTCTCAGATGGGGCTTACCCGGCGCCCCTCACCTCGCAGCCAGCTGGCCTATCGCAGCAGCTCGCGGATGTCCTTCGCCTCCCAATGGGGGAAGTACTTGCGCACCAGGGCATTGAGCTCCAGCTCGAAGCCGGCCCAGTCGACCTCGCCGGCGCTCGCCGACTCGTCCTCGGCCACGGCACGAATCATGCCGGCCCCGACGGTGACGTTGCTCAGACGGTCGATGACGATGAAGCTCCCGGTACCCGGGCTCGTTCCATAGTCGTCCAGCGGCACCCGGGCGGTCAGTTCGACACGGCAGCGGGCGATGGCGTTGAGCTCGAGCTGTCCGGCGGCATGCTGCTCCAGGCTGTTGACGTCCACCTGATGGTGGATGGCCCCGACCTGGCCGGCCACCGAGCGGCCCGCCAGGCGGATGTCGACCTGCCGGCCCGGCACCAGGGCCTCCTCGTGCATCCACACGATGTCGGCGTCGAAGGCATCGGCCAGGGCTACCTCGGCATCGGCGGCCACGATCCAGTCACCCCGGGAGATGTCGATCTCGTCACGCAGGGTCACGGTGATCGCCTGCCCCGGCCAGGCGGCCTCCAGGTCGCCATCGAAGGTGACGATGCGCTCGACCGTCGAGGTCCGGCCGGAAGGCAGCACCTTGATCGCCTGGCCCGGACGCAGGATGCCCGCCTCCAGGGTGCCGGCATAGCCACGGAAATCCAGGTTCGGACGGTTGACGTACTGCACCGGCAGGCGCAGGTCGCTCAGGTTGCGATCACGGCTGACCTCGATGCCCTCCAGCAGCTCGAGCAGCGGCGGCCCGGCGTACCAGGGCGTCTTCTCGCTGCGGTTGACGACGTTGTCGCCCTCCAGCGCCGAGAGCGGCACGAAGTGGATGTCCGGCGCGGCGAGCTGCCCGGCAAAGGCACGATAGTCGGCGACGATCTCCTCGAAGCGCGCCTGGTCGAAGCCGACCAGGTCCATCTTGTTGACCGCAATCACCAGGTGCTGGATGCCCAGCAGGTCGGCGATGAAGCTGTGCCTCCTGGTTTGCGTTTGAACGCCGTATCGAGCATCGATCAGGATGATCGCCAGGCTCGCCGTGGAGGCCCCGGTGGCCATGTTGCGGGTGTACTGCTCGTGGCCCGGGGTGTCGGCGATGATGAACTTGCGCTTGTCGGTGGAGAAGAAGCGGTAGGCGACATCGATGGTGATGCCCTGCTCCCGCTCGGACTGCAGGCCGTCGACCAGCAGCGCCAGGTCCACCGCCTCGCCGGTGGTGCCGCTCTTCCTGGAGGCCTGGGTGATCGCCGCGAGCTGGTCGTCGAAGATCATCTTGGAGTCGTGCAGCAGCCGGCCGATCAGGGTCGACTTGCCGTCGTCGACGCTGCCGCAGGTGATGAAGCGCAGCAGGTCCTTGTTCTCGTGCTCGTGCAGGTACTGCTCGATATTGTCCGCAATTAGAGAAGACTGATGGGCCATTTCGATACCCTATTGATCTTTAAACAGGCGCTGAGCGAAAAGTCAGCGAGCGATGGCCAGACAAGGCGAACAGAGACGAAAGAGCGGAGTTTACTGTAGTAAATGAGCATCTTGAGCCGATGTTCAACGCCGTATGGCCGAGCGCAGCGAGTTTTCGCCAGCGACTAGAAATACCCCTCACGCTTCTTCCTCTCCATGGAGCCCGCCTGGTCGTGGTCGATGGCGCGGCCGCTGCGCTCGGAGGTGCGGGTCAGCAGCATCTCCTGGATGATCTCGGGCAGGGTGGCGGCCCTGGATTCCACCGCGCCGGTGAGCGGGTAGCAGCCCAGGGTGCGGAAGCGCACCCACTTCTCCTCCGGCACCTCGCCGGGCGCCAGCGGCATCCGCTCGTCGTCGACCATGATCAGCATGCCGTCGCGCTCCACCACCGGGCGCGGGGCAGCGTAGTAGAGCGGCACGATGGAAATGGACTCGAGGTGGATGTACTGCCAGATGTCCAGCTCGGTCCAGTTGGAGAGCGGGAAGGCGCGGATCGACTCGCCCTTGTTGACCCGGGCGTTATAGAGGTTCCACAGCTCGGGGCGCTGGTTCTTGGGGTCCCAGCGGTGGTGCCGGTCGCGGAAGGAGAACACCCGCTCCTTGGCACGCGATGCCTCCTCGTCGCGGCGGGCACCGCCGAAGGCGGCATCGAAGCCGTACTTGTCCAGCGCCTGCTTGAGGGCGGCGGTCTTCATCACGTCGGTATAGCCGCTGGAGCCGTGATCGAAGGGATTGATGCCGGCGGCACGCCCCTCCTCGTTGATGTACTCGATCAGCTCCATGCCCGATTCCGCCGCCATGCGGTCGCGGAAGGCGATCATCTCGCGGAACTTCCAGGTGGTGTTGATGTGCATCAGCGGGAATGGCGGCGGCCCCGGGTAGAAGGCCTTGCGCGCCAGGTGCAGCATCACCGAGGAGTCCTTGCCGATGGAATAGAGCATCACCGGGTTGGAGAACTCGGCGGCCACCTCGCGGATGATATGGATCGACTCGGCCTCGAGCTGCTCGAGGTGGGTCAACCGACGCGGCGTGAGGGCGGCCATCGATGACGCCCCGCTGGACTGGGCGGCCGACTCGCGGCTCGGTGCATGACGTGTCGGTGCAACTTGAGTGGTCATGGCCCGGCTACCTCGCATGACATTGGCGGAGATCATGCGACACAGGGTAATGCCGGACCGATAATAACCCAAAAGAATTAATAACTATCTTTTTAGAGCAAAAAAGGATATCTCGATCCGGGAATGCCCCGCCCGCGGGGTCGCTCAGAGGTCCACTCGCTCCACCCAGGTGGTCAGGTCGCCGGACTCGAGGTCGACGACCCGGTAGCCGGGCCGCGATGCCTCGTCGACGGCGAAATGCTCGGCGCCGGGCAGGAACTGGTCGGTGGTGGAAGGACAGCCGTAGACCGCCACCTCGCCCTCCTCCCGCTGCTGGTGGCTGGCGAAGGCCTGGTGGATATGGCCGCAGAGGATCGCCTTGACCTGGCGATAGGCCGACAGGGTCTGCCAGAAGGCCTCGCGATCGTGCAGGCCGATCTCGTCGAGCCAGGCCGAGCCGATGGCCAGCGGCGGGTGGTGCATCACCAGCAGGGTCGGGCGTTCGTCCTGCTCGAGACGCTCGGCCAGCCGGCCGAGCCGCTCGGGCCCCAGCTCGCCGTGGGGCTGGCCACTGACGCGGGTATCCAGCAGCAGCACCCGCCAGCCGTCGAGGTCCAGCTCGTCGAGCAGCTCGCGGG
This sequence comes from Halomonas terrestris, assembly GCF_049166755.1. Lineage (NCBI taxonomy): Bacteria > Pseudomonadati > Pseudomonadota > Gammaproteobacteria > Oceanospirillales > Halomonadaceae > Halomonas > Halomonas terrestris. The sequence continues at coordinate 10,311 of NZ_JBMHFZ010000003.1, forward strand.
TCTCGACCATCAGTGCCGGCGCGTCGTGGTTGCCCGCCAGCCAGAACCAGGGAGCACTCAGCTCCCCCAGGGTCCGGGCTGCCAGCTGGTAGGAGGCCGCCGTCTCGTCCTGGCTGATGTCGCCGGTCACCAGCACCATGTCCGGTCGTTCCCGATTCACCGCCGCGACCACCGCCTCGAGCTGGCGCAGCGGGAAGCCGGCCCGGGAACGGGCACGGGGGTCGGCATGCAGGTGGCAGTCGCTGATCTGGATCAGGCGCATCAGGGCAGTTCGGGCAGGTCGATGGAGTGGCCGTGGGCCAGGCCATACTCCAGCCACTCGCCGAGGAAGCGGTTGAGCTGCAGCTTCTCGTCGGGCTGGTGCATGCGGGCGTTGGGATAGCGGTAGCGGCCGTGGAAATGTCGCTGGCGCTGGAAGTCGGTGACTTCGGCCATGCGCACGTCGTGATAGAGGTGCACGCGCATGCGCGGCGTCTCTATCAGCTGGTCGAGCACGCCCTGCTGGGAGACCCGGACGATGGTGGTGTAGGGCGCCTGCTCGAGCACCTCGATGCACAGGGCGCCAAGCCGTCGACCACCCCGCAGCAGCTCCACCTCGCGGGTCTCGCCGGCTTCCAGGTCCCCCAGCAACCGGGTCAGGCGCAGGTAATTGGCGGTGCACTCGCCCTGCAGGCTCTTCAGGTCGGTGACATAGGCTGTTCTCGACACGCTACCTCCTTGCTCGCAATGATGCGCGTTCGCCTGCCAGCCAGTGGAAGGCGATCAGACACATGGCATTGTCGAGTCGCCCGGCCTCGAGGAGTTCCCACGCCCGGGTGAACGGCAACACATGCACGCGAATGTCCTCGTGCTCCTCGTCGAGGCCGTGCACCCCGCCAAGGCCACGGCTGTCGACCAGGCCACAGAACAGGGTGACCCGCTCGTCGCAGGCCCCCGGACTGGGATAGTAGCGGTGCAGCTCGATCAGCTCCCCCACCTCGCAGCCGGCCTCTTCCAGCGCCTCGCGGCGGGCGACCTCGGCGACGCCCTCGCCCCGCTCGACCAACCCCGCCACCACCTCGAGCTTCCAGGGTGAGTCGGGATCCTCCAGCGCGCCGGCACGGAACTGCTCGATCAGCACCACGGCATCTCGTTCCACATCATAGAGCAGCACGCCCACGGCGTCGTGGCGATGATGGACCTCGCGCACCACCTCGCCGCTCCAGCCGCCCTCGAAGAGGCGATGACGCAGGTGCAGCTCCTCCAGGCGGAAGAAGCCCTGGTGCAGGCAGCGACGCTCCCGCAGCTCCACGTCGGCGGCGGTGAAGGGCGCCGCCGCGGCGAGGTCCCGCTCCTCGGGGGAGTCACTCATGGCGGTCTCCGCTTGCGCAAAGACGCCCATTATCGTGACCCGAAGCGCGGATGCCAACCCGACGGCACCCGCCACCGGGACGCTCAGAGGCGACCCAGCAGCTCACCGGCCTCCTCGCGCAGCGCCTCGTCGGAGGCCCCCCGCCCCTCGCGGGCCTGGCCCTCCACGGCGCGCCGGGCGTGCTCCCGGGCCTCGTCGAGGCGCCCCTCCTCCTCGAGGAAGGCGGCAAAGTAGAAGTTGACATCGATGCCCTCGGGGCGGATCTCCAGGGCGCGCCTGAACATGCGCTCGGCGGTCTCGCTGTCACCGAAGCCGACCAGGCCCCCGGGCACCCGGTCGTAGAGCGCACCCAGGGTCACGTAGGCGGAGCCATCGGCACCCCGGGGATCGAGCTCGATGGCCGCCTCCAGGGCATCGCGGGCGGTGCGGGCGCTGGAGAGGGCCCCCAGGCCGCTGCGCTCCCGGGCGTGGGAGGCCTCGATGATGCCGTGCCAGACCTGTGGCATGGCGGCGTCGGGATGGGCCCCGGCCAGGCGTTCGGCCTCCGCGGCGAGCGCCTTCAGGTCGCCGCGGCGCTCGCCTTCCGGCAGCTCGGTGGTGACCCGCTCCCAGCGCTGCTTCAGGGTGTCGACCTCCGCCTCCCAGGCGAACAGGCCTGCCACGGGGGTCGCGGCAAGCCCCAGGCCGAGGACGGTGGCCAGCAGTCGGCGTCGAATCATGCGGTCTCTCCTCGTTGCTTGTTGTTGGATGTCCCACTCGCGCAATGTAACGAACGTTTGAATGAATGGCCAGGCGTGCTGCCGACGGCTTGGCGGCACCGGCCCCGATGGCGTATGTTGCCAGCCAGGCAGACGAGGGAAGCCCGACCATGAAAGGCCGCAACATGACCCGCTGGCGCGACCCGGCCAAGGACCCGCGCCAGGAACCGAAGAGCAACCTGATCACCGCCGAGGGCGCCGAGCGGCTGCGCGGCATCCTCGACCACCTCTCGCGGGTCAAGCGCCCCGCCCTCTCGGCCAAGGTCGGCGAGGCGGCGGCGCTCGGCGACCGCAGCGAGAACGCCGACTACACCTACAACAAGAAGGAGCTCAACCGGGTCATCGCCCGGATCCGCTACCTGACCAAGCGCCTCGACGAGCTGCAGGTGGTGGATCGTCTGCCGGCCGACACCGACAAGGTCTACTTCGGCGCCTTCGTCACCCTGGAGGACGACGACGGCGAGGAGACCCGCATCCGCATCGTCGGCCACGACGAGACCGACACGACGAAACGCTGGATCAGCGTCGATGCTCCCCTGGCCAGGGCGCTGCTGGGCAAGTCACTGGACGACGAGGTGACGGTGGCCGCCCCGGGCGGCGAGACCACCTACGTGATCACCGGGATCGACTATCGCGACCCGCAGGCCTGATCAGCCCTTGACCGCGCGATAGACCCGGTAGCGGCGGTCGTCGGCGAGGATCTCGAAGCCCCCGAAGGCGCGCGCCAGGAGATCCGGATAGGGCAGGAAGGCATTGGCCACGACCACCAGCTGGCCGCCCGACACCAGGTACTCGGGCGCCTCGAGGATCAGCCGCGCCGCCGGGCCGTAGTCGATGGCTCGCTCCTGGTGGAAGGGCGGATTGCTGACGATCGCCGCGAAGCGCCGCTCGCCGAGGGTGGCATAGACGTCGCCGAGTCGCGTCTCCCCAGGCAGCCCGTTGGCGGCCAGGGTCCGCCGGGTCGCCTCCACGGCGAAGGCGTTGACGTCCACGGCAGTGACACTGGCCCCGCGACGCGACAGCCAGGCGGCCAGGATGCCGTCGCCGCAGCCCATGTCGAGAACCTCGCCCGGCGCATCACCGAGGCCCTCCCCCTTCCCGCTCGCTTGCGGCAGGACGCCGGGCAGCGTCTCCAGCAGCAGCCGGGTGCCGTCGTCGAGCTTGCCGTGGCCGAACACACCGGGATGGCTGACCAGGGTCAGCCCCGCGGCCTCGAACCGGGTCCAGGCCGCATCGGGATCGAGGCCGACACGGCCCAGGCGCGTCTCGAACAGCGAGCAGCGCCGAGCGCTGTCGCGCTTGCGGCAGCCCAGTCCCAGGGCGGCCAGCACCTTGAGCACCCGCTTGATGCCGCCCTGGTGCTCGCCGGCGAGCTGCAGCGGCGTGCCCGGCGGCAACACCGTGCAGAGCCACAGCAGCCACCACTCGCCCAGCGCATGGCTCTTGGGCCAGAACAGCACGGCCCCCGCCACGCCGCCATCGGCAGCGGCCGCCGCACCGTCGTCGAAGGGCGAGAAGGCCGGCCGGCCATGGCCGCGCCAGGCCTCGAGCAGCGAGGCGTCGGCGCTGATCGCCGTGCCCTCCCCCGCTTCCAGCCAGGCGTCCCGCGGCGGGGCCACCCACCACCAGCCGCGGTAGTCGGCTTCCTGGCGTTCCAGCAACTGGCACACCGGGGTCTCGGCACTCATGTCACGGGCTCCTCGGGTCGGGTCGGCGAAGGTTCCAGGGTGTAGAGCAGGTAACGGCCCAGGCGCCAGTGGGGATCGACCCGGCAGTAGCGTTGCTCGAGGGCGAGCAGCCGATCCCTGTCTGCCTCGGACTGCGGTGGCTGGCGCAGGTAGTCGTGGAAGACCCGGATGCCCGCCACCGCGGTGATGGACAGGCCGTTCTCGGCGCTCCAGGCCTCGATCTGGGCATGGGTGAGCGGCGAGATCGGCGTCAGCCGCTGGCGCCTGCCGCTACCCTCGAGACGATCGGCGAGCGCCTTCTCCAGGTTGCCCTTGACCACATTGGACATCCTCAGCGCATCGCGGTTGAAGACCATCAGCGAGAGCTGGCCATCCGGCGCCAGCAGGCCCGCCAGGGTGGCCAGCGCCGCACGCGGGTCGGCCAGCCACTCCAGGACCGCATGGCAGGCGATCAGCGGCCAGGGACCGGGGGCCCGCTCCGGGAGCGCCTGCAGCGGCGCCTGGAGCAGGCTCACCGGCTGCCCTGCCAGGTGGTTGCGGGCCCGCTCGAGCATCTCGCCGGAGGGCTCGGCCAGGGTCACCGCATGGCCACGCCCGGCGAACCAGGCAGCCAGCTGGCCCAGCCCCCCACCCACGTCGAGCAGCGGCTGGCCCTCGAGCTCCAGCATCCCGGGCAGCAGCCGGTCGAGCAGGGCCAGGCGCAGCTCGCCGCGGGGGGCGCCGTAGAGGCTGTCGGCGAACTTGTCGGCCAGGCCGTCGAAATGGCGGTCGCCGGCCGGTGAGAGGGAGGAAGGGGTATCGGACATGCCGGGCTCGTCAGGGGGATTGCCCGGGCATTCTACCCGGGATCGACACCGGACTCACCGCTCGGCGGTGCGCGGGAGGCGACTCCCCCAGCCGCTGTCGGCCTCGAGCTCGGCGGCCAGCGCCAGCAGGCGCCTCTCGTCCCCCATGGGGCCCATCACCTGGACGCCCACCGGCAGGCCGTCCGGGGTGACATGCAGCGGCAGCGACATGGCCGGCTGGCCGGTGAGGTTGGCCAGCTGGGTGAAGGGCGTCGTGCGCAGCGAATCGACGGCCAGGCGCTTGAGCATGCCGGCCTTGAGCGCCAGATGGGGGACGCCGGGGATCGCCAGCAGCGCCATCAGCCGCTCCTTGCCGGGATCGGGATAGAGCGCGCCCAGGCGTGGCGCCGGGGTGGCCGCCACCGGCATCAGCAGCACGTCGAAACGACGGTGGAACTCGCCCATGATCCGGGCCACCCGATTCCAGTAGCGCTTGGCGAGCTCGTAGTCGCGTGCCTTCAGGCGGCGCCCCAGCCGGCCGATGGCCCGTGTCGAGGGCTCGATGTCGAGCCGCCTCACCGCCACGCCCGTCTGCTCGCCGATCCAGGCCAGGTCGGCGGCCAGGTGGCCCAGGTAGAGCGTCAGGTAGCTGTCGGCAAGGCGCTCGCCCTCCACCGGCGGGTCGCACCACTCCACCTCATGGCCCATCGCCTCCAGGCGCAGGGCGGCCTGCTCCACGGCGTGTCGCACCTCGGGATCGAGGCGGGTCCCCAGGGGGGCACCCAATGGCTCCCCCAGGGAGACGGCCACCCTCAGTCGCGCGGGGGGCCGGGCGATGGCCGCCAGGAAGTCCGACTCCCGGGGCAGTGGCCAGGGGCTCCCCACATCCATGCCGTTGATCTGGTCGAGCAGTGCCGCGCTGTCGCGCACGCTGCGGGTCAGGGCGTGTTCCACCACCGCGCCCTGCCACACCTCGCCGAACATGGGGCCCAGCGGCACCCGCCCGCGGGAGGGCTTGAGGCCGAACAGGCCGCAATGGCTCGCCGGGATGCGGATCGAGCCGCCTCCGTCGCCGGCCATGGCCAGGGGGACCAGCCCGCCGGCCACCGCCGCCGCCGCACCGCCGCTGGAGCCTCCCGGGGAGTGGCCGGCCTTCCAGGGATTGACCGGGTGGGCAAAGGCGCGTGGCTCGGTGATGCCCATCAGCCCCAGTTCCGGGGTCGCGGTCTGGCCGAGGATCACCAGGCCCGCCTCGCGCAGCCGCGTCACCAGGCTCGAATCCTCCGGGGCCCGCCAGTCGACCAGTGACGCGCTGCCGAAGGCCAGGGGCTCACCGGCGATGGCCATCAGCAGGTCCTTCGTCAGGGTCGGCACCCCGGCGAAGGGGGAGCCCGGATCGACCCGCCGCCCCTCCCGCTCGGCCTGCTCGAAGCGTTGACGCACCACCGCACCCAGCCGCGGGTTGTCCGCCTCGATGGCGGCACAGGCGGCGCCGAACACCTCCTCCCGGCTCACCTCGCCGTGGCGAATCAGTGCCGCCAGCCCCAGGCCATCCTGGGCGCGATACTCCCTGGGCTCCATGACGTCTCCCTTCCCGTTTGCTCCCGCCACCCGCCGGCCCCGGGGCCGACGGGTTTATCTCATGCGCTCGAACGCTTATAATGCGCCGCGTTTCGCCCTCTTAGCTCAGCAGGATAGAGCAGCCGCCTCCTAAGCGGCAGGTCGCAGGTTCGAATCCTGCAGAGGGCGCCATGCCCGACCACCCCGCTCCAGCCCCCTCGGCCTCGACGTCACCCGGCTGGTGATCGCCGCAGCCGCTGCCTATGCTTCCCCAACCCCCTGCGGCTGGAGTGCTCCGCGGGACAACAAGGACAGTGATCGCCACGCTTCACCGGAGCCCGTTACATGGTCAAGTCTCGTCTCCTGCCAGCGCTGCTGGCGGGGCTGCTCCTCTCCATCGCCAGCCTGCCGGACACCGCCCGGGCCGTCGCCGACGCGTACTATGCCGACAAGACCATTCGCATGATCATCCCCCTGTCGCCCGGGGGGAATACCGACACCTTCGGTCGGCTGATCAGCCAGCACCTGGGCCGGCACATCCCCGGCCAGCCCGAGGTGGTGGCCGAGAACGTCACCGGGGCCGGGGGCCTGGTGGGCAGCAACGAGTTCGCCGAGAACGTCGAGCACGACGGGACCACCCTGCTGGCGAGCTCGGGCCATCTCAACCTGCGCGCCATCCTCGGGCTGCGCGGCCTGCGCCTCGACCTGGAGCCCCTCGAGCCCCTGGTCGCCGCCCCCATGGGCCATGTCACCGTGATCGCCCCGCGTGCCGGCGTCGAGGCGCCGGATGATGTGCTCGGCGCCCACGGCCTGACCAAGGGCATCACCGACCCGATCGGCGTGATCGAGTCGCTGGTGGCCCTGGAACTGCTCGGCCTCGACTACCGGGCGGTGCCGGGCTACGGCAACCGCGGCGACACGCGCGTCGCCTTCGAGCGCGGCGAACTGATGATCAACACCCAGAGCACCGCCAACTTTCTCGCCAGGATGCGGCCCCTGGTGGAGACAGGCGACGCCATGCCCCTCTATGCGATCGGCTTCACTGACGAGGACGGCAAACCGGTGCGCGACCCCGCGCTACCGGACATGATCACCGTTCCCGAGCTCCACGAGCAGCTGTACGGCGAGATGCCCTCCGGCCCCCTCTGGGAGGCCTACAGGGTCGCCGTCCAGCTGGTGCAGAACACCCGCGGCAGCATCTGGGTCCACGGCGACATACCCGAGGAGGCCCTGGTCGCCCTGCACGCCGGCGTGGAGGCCATGGTCGACGACCCCGAGTTCCAGGCGGCCAGGGCCGACAGCCTGGGGGCCTACGGGATCCTGCGGGGCGACGAGCTCGACCGGGTCAGGCGCGCCATGGAGACCATCTCGCCGGACCTGCTGGATGAGCTGCGCACCCTGCTCGGCGAACGCTTCGGCGCCGAGTTCGATGGTTGACTGCCCCCCGGCGCCCTCCCGCTTGCCGCGCCGGCGTCAGGATTCCGGCGCCGCCAGGGCCGGATCCCCCTCGTGCAGCACCACCCGGTTGCGCCCCTGGCGCTTGGCCTGGTAGCTGGCCTGGTCGGCCCGCTGCATGAAGGCCGACGGGCTGCGATCGGTCTCGCCCAGCACGGCGATGCCGATGCTCACGGTCACCTGGAAACGGTGCTGGCCGGCGCGGAAGTCCAGGTGTTCGACCTCCTCACGGATGCGCTCGGCGATGTCCCTGGCGCGCAGCAGCGGGCAGGCCGGCAGCAGGATGGCGAACTCGTCGCCGCCCAGGCGAGCCACCGAGTCGCTGTCGCGCACCGTCTGGCTCAGCAGCCTGCCGATGCGCTTGAGCATCTCGTCACCCGCCGCGTGGCCGGCGGTGTCATTGACCCGCTTGAAGTGATCCAGGTCCATCATCATCAGCGACAGCGGCATGTCGCTCTGGCGCCGCTGCTGCCGGGTGGCGGGTATCAGGCGCGCCTCGAACCCGCGGCGGTTGAGGCAGCCGGTCAGGGGGTCGTGCTCGCTCTCCCAGCGTGACCGCTGCTCGCGACGATGGCGCTCGGTGATGTCCACCACCGAGCCGATGTAACCCAGCACCTGCTCCGCGGTGCGCACGGGCGACCCCTGCACCTCGACCCAGCGGGGCTCGCCCGAGGCGGTGCGGATCTCGATCTGGTACTGGAAGCCGTTGCGGGAGCGTACCAGCCGCTGCCAGTAGGACCGGCTACGCTCGCGCACCGCCTCGGGCAGCATCTGTGCCCAGTCCCCGCTCAACAGGGCCCGGCTCGACCAGCCGGTGATCCGCTCCAGGGCCGGGTTGACGAAGGTCAGCTGCCCCTCGGCATCGACCAGGTAGAGCCCCACCGGCGACGACGCCAGGGCGGCATCCAGGTAGGCCTTGCGCTCGGAGGCCACCCGGTTGGCGTCCAGCATGCCCAGGTAGAGCCGGTTGACGGCCCGGGCGATGGCCTGCAGCTCGCGCAGGCCGGATTCGCTGAGCGCGTCGCGATCGCCCTGCTCGATGGCATCGACCTGGGCCACCACCCGCTTGAGCGGACGAAAGGCCGAGCGCAGCAGCATCGAGGCCGCCAGGCCGGCGAGCGCCATCAGGACCAGGGCCACCCCCAGCAGTGAGGTCCACAGCCGTTTCACCGGCGCATAGGCGGAGGACAGCGGTGCCACGTAGCCGACCAGCCAACCGGTCTTGGGCGAGCGAATGAAGGACTGCAGCGACGGCACGCCCTCGACCGTGGGCGCCTCGACCACCCCCTCGAAACCGGCCGACGCCTCGGCCAGCACCGGGTTGCGCTCCACCGGCAAGGGCCGCAGCAGGAGCCGCTCATCGGGGTGGTGCAGGATGACATCCCCCGGCGAGGCGATGGCCAGGTAGCCCTCCGCGGCGACCTGCAGCCGGCTCAGGTCGGCCAGCAGGCCATCCTCGCGAGGCGCCAGGGCACCGGTGAGCACGCCGACGACCTCACCGTCGGCAGAGAACAGCGGTGTCGCCATGCGGATCACCGGCTGCCCCGGCACGCCCTCGACGCGGGGCTCGCCGATGCGGGAGCGACGGGCCGCCATCACCTCATCGAGCAGGGGCAGCGCGGCGAGATCGGGATTCGGCACGGATCGCGGTTCATGCCAGCGGCCGAGCACCTCGCCCCCGGGAGAGACCACGGCCAGGCTGTCGAAGAGGGCCCTCAGCCCCAGCTCCTCGGAGACCAGGGCGGCTGCCGATGGCGCGGCAGGCCCCTCGCCACCCAGGCGGCGCGCGGCGCTCTCCAGGGCACGACGGCGGGTCAGCAGGTAGTCATCGAGACCGATCGCGGTCAGGCGGGTATCGAACAGCAGGTTGTCGGAGATGGTCTCGCGCAGGCTGTCCCGGGCGACGAGGAAGGCCACCAGCACCATGACGACCAGCATGAGCAGCCAGCCCAGCACGAAGGCGGTGAGGATGCGTCCCTGGAGCGAGCGAAGTGGCCTGGGCATGCCGATGACCCCGTTGCGTCGTGATGACTCCCACTATAAACAGCCCCTGCGCCGAGGGTGCCATTCCCGGTCAACGTTGTGCCGCGATCAGGCGACCTCGACCAGGTTGCGACCGGCCGCCTTGGCCCGATAGCTCGCCGCATCGGCCCGTGCCAGCACCGAGCCGTAGTCCCGGTCCTCCCGGCACAGGGCGGTCACCCCGATGCTCAGGGTGACGCGATACTCGCGCCCCTGGTGGACCACGAAGATCTCGCTGACGGCCTGGCGCAGGGTCTCGGCGATCTGCTCGGCCTGGCAGAGGGTGCAGCTGGGCAGCAGCACGGCGAACTCGTCGCCACCCTGTCGCGCCACATGGTCGCTGCGCCGCACCTCCCGGGCCACCACCTGGGCGATGCGCCTGAGCATCTCGTCGCCCAGGGCATGGCCACCTTCGTCGTTGATCGGCTTGAAGTGGTCGAGGTCGAAGAGTATCACTGCCGAGGGCGTCCCGGTCTTGTGCCACTCGACCAGGGTTTCCTCCAGGCGGCGCTCGAAACCGCGCCGGTTGAGCAGCCCGGTGAGGGGGTCGTGCTCGGCCTCCCAGCGACGCAGCGCTTCCTCGTGGTGACGCTCGGTGATGTCCTTGACCGTACCCACGAAGCCGATGGCGCGGCCGTCGATGGCCACCCCGCTGGCATGCACCTCGAGCCACAGCAGCTCGCCGTCGGCGCGGACATAGCGGAACTGGCGCAGGAAGTCGTCACCGGTCTCGAGGCTGTAGCGCCACAGGTCGATGGCCGACTGGCGATCCTCCCGGTGGATATGCTGCACCCATGACGATTCGTCACTCCCGATGAAGACGCGCCCGGTCAGCTCCGCCAGCGCCGGGTTCATGTAGCTGACGTTGCCGGTGGTGTCGGTGACGAACATGCCCAGCGGCGAGGACGCCAGCACGCCCTCGAGGAACGCCTCGCGGTCCTGGAGCCGCTCGAGGGCCGTGCTGCGCTCCTCCTCGACCCGGTTGAAGGTGCCCGCCAGCCGCCGGATCTCGTGCATCCGGCTGTCGAGGCTCACCCGGCTGCGCCGCCCCTCGCCCACCGCGTCGATCTGGGACTCCAGCCGGTGCAACGGGGTCAGGGCGTGACGCACCAGCCACCACATGAACAGCAGCAGCATGGCGAAGCCGATGCCGAACCACCAGAGCCGCTTTATCAGGATATGCAGAGGTGCATGCACCTGCTCCGCGGGCAGGAAGACGCCGACCACCCAGTCGGCCGGCCAGACCTGGGCGAAGGCCTGGTAGGCCTCGCCGCCATGGATCAGTTGCGCCACCGCCGCGCCCTGCCAGCCATCCAGGGCCCGGTGCAGCATCGGATTGTCCTCGATCGAGGGCACCGGCTGCATGACCAGCGAAACGTCGGGATGATAGAGGATGCTGCCACCGGCCGTGGCCACGGCGGCGAAGCCCCCGGCACCCAGACGCAGCCGATGCAGCCGCCTGAACAGCCCTCCGGAATGCATGTTAACGAAGCCGCCGACGAAGCCGTCGAACTCGCCCTCCTCCACCCGCGGCACGATGAACATCACCAGCGGCATGCCGCTGGCCCGACCGATGAAGGGTTCGCTGACATGGGGGCGGCGCACGGCCTCGACGAAGCGGAAGTACTCGGTCTCGGCCGTGGAGAGCCCCGTGCGCCCCGCCACCACCGGCCAGTCCGCCTGTATGACACCCTCGGCATCCGCCACCACCAGTCCATCGAACCACTCGAGCAGGGCATCGCTGCGCCTCAGCTCGTCGCGCAGCCCTTCCGCCCCGTCGAGCCTGGTCGCCAACCGCTCCAGTGCGCCCAGGCGGTCATTGACCTGGGCCGTGAACTCGTCGGCGATCAGCTGCGACTCGTAGCGCAGGTGGGCGAAGTTGGTCTCGCGCAACTGCTGCTTGCCCGTCAACCAGCCGATGCCCAGCAGCAGCAGGGCCACCACCACCCAGGTGGCGGCCAGGCCGATCATCAGCCGGCCCTGCAGCGAGAGGGCCAACCGGAACAGGGGCACGAGTCGAGGCAGCAGCAAGGGCGCTCCGGCTTGGGTGAGTGATCACTGATGCATCAAGGGGTATCGGACGCCAGATGATGGCGCAGGTCAAGCTCGGCCCCGGCGCGAAACGGCCATCACCACCGCCGATACCGCTTGTCGCCCATGGGCCCGGTAGCGCCTGCCCTCGATCCAGGGCCGTGCAACAGGACCCATTCCAATTGACACAACTTTATACCACCAAAGGCACAGTTTGTATCACGCCATTGCCGTCAACGGTCGAGGGCATTAGTGTCACGCGTTGACGTTTACGTCATCTTCTAACCCTTTTGACTGATGACGTTGACGTCAGATGCAACAACACACAATAACGACGTGCCGGCGAGCAAGGCACATCACGCACACAAGGAACGCCAAGTGACTGTTCACAAAAAACTGAAGCAAGCATCGATCTTCTCTGCAACCGCACTCGCGCTGGCCGTTTCCGGCGCTTCCCAGGCCTATACCCTGGAAGTCGGCGACACCACCGCCAACGTCTACGGCTACGCCAAGCTGGACCTGATCTACGACGTGGATGCCGACCTTGGTCCTTCCGTCGACCACGGCGCCATCCGCCTGGATGGCGAGCCGGGCTCCGATGGCCATACCACCATGCATGCCTACCAGAGCCGCCTGGGCTTCAGCACCGCCACCCCGGCGGGCGGCAGCGAGCTGAAGACCACCATCGAGGGTGACTTCTACGGTGGCGGCGGCGGCAGCTTCCGCCTGCGCCACGCCTTCGGCGAGTGGAACGGCATCCTGGCCGGCCAGACCTGGACCAACTTCGGCGGGTTCCTGGGCATGACCCCGACCATCGACTTCACCGGCCAGGTCGGCCAGGCCAATGTCGGCCGCCAGGCCCAACTGCGCTATACCGTCGACGGCTTCTCGGTCGCCCTGGAAGAGCCCACCGCCATCGGCGGCGCCGTGGCCGCGGGCGAGGACGACGAGACCAAGAACAGCCTGCCGCACCTGACCCTGCGCTACCAGGGTGGCGTCGACGGCTTCAACTATGCGGCCTCTGCCGTGGTCCGCCAGGTCGAGTACTACAACACCGCCCAGGACAGCGACAAGAGCACCACCGGCTGGGGCCTCAACCTCGAGGCCAGCGCCCGGGTCGCCGACGGCGTCACCCTGCGCGGCGCCATCACCCATGGCGACGGTATCGGCAGCTACATGTACCTCAACCCCTATGGCCCGGGCTACGTCAACGCCGACGGCGGCGTCGAGACCGTCAAGGCCACCGGCGGCACCGCCGGCATCAGCGTGGCGGCCGGCCCCGGCAACGTGAACCTGGGCTACGGGGTATCCACCGCCGACCTGGATGATGCACTGGCGGACGGCGCCGTGGCGGGCGACGCCAACGAGAAGTTCGAGAGCGTCTACCTGAACTACATCTGGTCGCCGATCGGCAATGTCAGCTACGGCATCGAGGCCGGCTGGCACTCCCGCGACACCGTGGGCGGTGCCGACGGCGATGCCGTTCGCCTGCAGGGCATGGTGCAGTACAACTTCTGAGCCTGCCCCGGGAGGCGGGCTCGCCGCCTCCCCCCATCGCGAGGTTCCAGTACAAGCAGAACATTCGATCCCTTCGCCCCGGCACTGCCGGGGTTTTTTGTGTCGGCAGCGCCGGGGGCCCCATGGGGCCAGACCCTGGGGCATTCCCATGTTCTTCTCGACATTGGCAGCGGGTTTCTTAGGAAGACGCCGAGACTGCCCCTATGGGGTCAGACCCTGACGGATCCCCAGGTTTTTACATGCCCTTGTCGCCTCCATGCTGTGTGATGACTTCGCGCCGGAGGAACTCCGTCAGTCTATCCGGCCGACATCGTGACAGCAGGTTGGGGGAGTGCCTCAGGGCTTCCCGCCCCAATCGCCACACTGACAAGACCGAGCGAGAACGTAGGCTATTGCTCTGAAACCGCTGGGTGTCACCGTCATGGTGGATCTTCAGGCCACAGATCAGCATCACTAGGCTGGCCAGCATGGCGATGAGCAGCAGAATCTCGATGCGCCGTGCGCTGCGCGTCTGATGCATCCCGAAGCCCAGCCCGAACAGCGGGCTCTTCACGTCACGAAACCCCTCTTCGATCTGCATGCGCTGGCGATAGATCGCCACCACTTTCTTGGCACTCGTGAACGATGCCGGCAGGTTACTGACCAGCACCCAGGGCTCGCGATGCCCTTTCGCGGCCTTGAGGCTGCGCTTGGCGCGTGATGGCTTGCCCTGCTTGGTGAGATGACGACGCCCCTTGGCGACATGTCGGACGCGGTAGGCTCGGGTGGACAGCGGGGATTTTTTGACGAGTTCGGCCTTGCCCAAGGCTTCTGGAGTTCGCCGAGCACCGGCGAACAGGTCCGCGACGGGCTCCCACTCCTCGCCTGACAAACGGAGGTGGGTCGGTCGGCGCAAGCGGCCGACGTAATACCAGCCCCGCGCTTCCACTTCCCGAAACCAGGGCCCCTTGAAGCCGGCATCGGTGACCAGAATAGGCTGAGTCCCTTCCGGCAGCAGCTCGGCGAGCGCATCCAGCAGATGGCGCTGACAGACCGGGCAGGCATCCTTGTGATGGACCTTCTCATAGATGGGGAAGGAGCGGCCCGCGAAAGGAATCGCCGCGCGCAGTACAAAGTGTTGCCCCCGATCATCGATCGGTGACCAGTCTACTAGGATGCGCGGATGCGGGGTATTGCCGACGAGAAGCGGCGTCACCAGCCAATAGAACAGCGGACGCTCCTGCTGCAGGTGAGGGTTCCCGAGCAGCCGATCCATGCGCTTGATGGCATGCTTGGGCGCCGTGTCACCGGGCAGATGGCGCCCCAGGGCCGTCAGGCCCAGGCGCTGCCCGTCGATCAGCGCCTGCACCGCGGCCAGCAAGGACTTCAGGCGTAGAGCATTCACCACGGGGGCTGAATCGGCCAGGATCTTGTGCAAGAATCGGAGCGTCTGCATGGGCACCTCGGCATATTGTTTCTTTGGCGATTAACAACATGCCTGCCCATGCAGACTTTTTTCAATCCTAATGTACTGATTTAGCTATTCATTTCCTGGGGATCCCTCAGGGTCAGACCCCGGCCGAGTTATGGCCTGTCACAGTGCGCTGGGCGAGCGGATTCGACGCCGCCGGGGTCTGACCCCAAAGGGTCTCCGGAATCCGGCAGAGCCCGGCTCACACAGTCGGGGAGTGGTGCCTCCCCCATGCAGTGGATACCTGCCCTGTGGGAGTGCAGATTTTCTGCGCGATTGGCGCCGCAGGCGCCCCGGCGGAGACCGCCAACGTCGCAGAGCACCGCCAGCGCCGCTTCGCGGCACCATCGCCCCGCGGAGCGCGGCTCCCACAGGGCGGCGCCGCTTGATGTGGAGCCCTCAGCGTCCTTTGATGTGGAGCCCTCAGCGTCTCTTGACGTAGAGCCCCACCATGCACAGCGCCACGCCGGCCACCGAGAGCAGCATGCCGCCGTTGACCAGCCAGGGATGGCGGTCGAGCCAGGAGACGAAGGGTTGCGGCGTGTCGCGGCAGACCCCCTCGAGATAGTCCCAGTAGCCGCCGGACAGGGTGCACTCGCGCACGTCCCCCAGCTCCCAGAAGTAGACGCCCATCAGCACCAGGATGGGGGCGATCAACAGCAACAGTCCGAGTTTCAGCATTCGTTTTCCGGGTCAGGGGAGTGGCGTGAGACTGGCGACGAGCCCTTCAGGGGCGCGGGCAATTCGGCTGACGCCCCGCCCGGCGGGCCTGTTCATAGCGGGCCAGGGCGCTGTCCATCTGCGCCTGCAGGCCGCCCATGCGCTGGCCATGGCTCGGGTGGGTGGACATCCAGGCCGGCGGCTGGGCGTTGCCCTGGGCGCTCATGTTCTCCCACAGGGCCAGGCTCGCTCGCGGATCGAAGCCGGCGTCGGCCATGATCTGCAGGCCGACCACGTCGGCCTCGCTCTCGTGGCGGCGCGAGAAGGGCAGCAGGATACCGTACTGGGCGCCCATGCCCAGGGCGGCCATCAGCTGTTCGCCCCCCTGGCCCTGCAGGCCCGAGGCGGAGCCCAGCACCGACAGGCCCAGCTGGGTGGCGGCCTGGGTGGAGACCCGCTCATTGGCATGGCGGGCCAGCACGTGGGCCATCTCGTGGCCGATCACCGCGGCGAGCTGGTCCTGGTTCTCGGCGATATCGAGCAGGCCGGTATTGACGCCCATGTAGCCGCCGGGCAGCGCGAAGGCGTTGGCCTGCTCCGATTCGAAGACGCGGATCTGCCACTCCTGGGCGCGCTCGCGCTCCGGCAGCACCGCGACCAGGGCGTCGGCCACGCACTGGGCATAGCGCTGCGCGGCCCCGCCCGCCGCGGGCAGATCCTGCTGGTACTGCTCGAACGCCTTGGCGCCCATCTGGTTGAGCTCCGCGTCGGAGACCATGGTGAGCTGCTGTCGCCCGGTGGGCGAGGTGGTGCAGGCAGTCAGGGCGATACTCAGGGTGCCGATGGCGAGGCAGTGCATCCAGCGCATGGGGGTCTCCTGTGGTCAAGCTTCGTTTCCAAGCCTCTATGACTCTGGACGCGGCATGACGGTTCGCCACAAGATACCCGTAACGCCTGCCAGGTCAACATTGTCCTGCCACATTATGAATCGATGAGGAGAGCGTCATGGATGCGGAGCTGTCGCGCCGCCTGCTGCACCTGCTGGATCATGTCGAACACTGGCTCCCGCCGCCTCCCGAGGAGGTCGACTGGGCGCGGGACATCGCCGCCCTGTGGCAGCGCCACACCCTGGGGGGACGGCTGCTGCCGGTGCCGCCCCGGGACGCCCTGAGCCTGGACGACCTGCTCGGCATCGAGCGCCAGAAGCTGGCACTGGTCGACAATACCCGGGCCTTCCTCCAGGGGCTGCCCGCCAACCACGCCCTGCTGTGGGGCTCGCGGGGCAGCGGCAAGTCGTCGTTGATCCGTGCCCTGCTCAATACCCTGGCGCCGGAGGGGCTGCGCCTGGTGCAGGTCGACCGCCATGACCTCGCCGGCCTGCCGATGCTGGTGGAGCAGCTGCGTCATCAACCGCATCGCTTCGTGGTCTACTGCGACGACCTCTCCTTCGAGGGGCATGACGACGCCTACAAGGCACTCAAGAGCGTGCTGGACGGTGCCCTCACCGGCCCGCCCCCCAATGTGCTGCTCTACGCCACCTCCAATCGACGCCACCTGCTGCCGGAGTCGATGAGCGACAACGAAGGTTCGCGACTGGTGGGCGACGAGCTCCACCACGGCGACGCCGTGGAGGAGAAGATCTCGCTCTCCGACCGCTTCGGCCTGTGGCTCGGTTTCCACCCCTTCAACCAGGACGTCTACCTGGAGGCGTGCTGCCACTGGGTCACCCAGCTCGGCACGGCTGCCGACTGGAACCGCGAGGCCCGCGCCGAGGCGGTGCGTTTCGCCACCCTGCGCGGCGGGCGCAGCGGCCGGGTCGCCTGGCAGTTCGCCTGCCAGTGGGTCGGCCAGCAGCGCTTGCGAGACCGTTCCCGAGCCCAGGAGCGCCAGTGAGAACAGACGCCCACGCGATGAGCACGTGCCCTGCTGGCAAGCTTCACCGGCCGGGACCGGGAGGCGAGGAGCGGCCATCGAAGCACTCGTGAGAGGTCAGCATGACGAATCGATGGCGATTGCTGGTGGCGTATGTCGCCGCCGTGCTGGACGCCACCCTGCTCGGGTCGATCGTGCAGACCCAGTTCAACCTGGCGGCGCTGTCGGCGCTGGGTGCCGAGATATCGTTCTCCACGCGCCTGGCGACGACCGGCCAGGACCTGCTGGGGTTCACTCCGCTGTATGGCAGCCTCGTCGCCGTCATGATGCTGGTGGCCATGCCGGTGGCCACCCTGGTGACGCGCTGGCTGGGCACCGGCGCATGGCCGATGCATGCGCTGGCGGCGGCGCTCGGGCTATGGGTCATGCTGTCGATCGTCGATGCCCTGGCGCCCATGCCGACCCTGATCGCGGCCACCCGTAGCCCGGAGGGGACCCTGGCGATGATGGCGACGGCCGCCCTGGGCGGTTGGGGCTATGCCATCCTGGCGTATCTCGACTGGGACCGGGCTCTTGGGTGACCCCGCAGAGGAGTGAGACATGCGTCGATTCGGTCGTGTCCTGCTGGCTACCGTCGGCCTGTCGGCCGGTACCCTGGCGCTTGCCGTGGACTACCGGATCGAGACGCTGGCCGAGGGGCTCGATCATCCCTGGTCGCTGGCCTTCCTGCCCGGGGGCGGCATGCTGGTCACCGAGCGTGCCGGGCGTCTGCGCCTGATCGGTGCCGACGGCAGGCTGCGCGAGGCGCCCGTTGCGGGGGTGCCCGAGGTCTTCGTCGGTGGCCAGGCGGGGTTGTTCGAGGTGGCGCTGGCGCCGGATCATCGCGACAGTCGGTGGGTATACCTGAGCTATGCCTGTGGCACCCTTGCCGCCAACACGACCTGCCTGGATCGTGCCCGCCTCGATGGCCAACGGCTGGTCGGTCGTGAGGCGCTGTTTCGCGCCGAGCCGGCCAAGCACGGACGCTCCCACTTCGGCGGCCGTCTGACCTTCCTGCCCGATGACACCCTGGTGCTGGGATTGGGCGATGGCTTCGACTATCGCGAACAGGCCCAGAACCCTGGCAACCATCTGGGCAGCCTGGTGCGTCTGAACCCCGATGGCTCGGTGCCCGACGACAACCCCTTCGTCGATGACAGCGAGGCGCGAGCGGAGCTCTACACCATCGGCCATCGCAATATCCAGGGGATCGTCTTCGACGAGGCTCTCGGTGAGCTGCTCATCCATGAGCATGGCCCGCGGGGCGGTGACGAGCTCAATCGCATCGTGCCCGGCGCCAACTATGGCTGGCCACTGGTCACGCACGGCATCGACTATACCGGGGCGCGGGTCACGCCCTTCACCGAACTGCCGGGGTTCGAGTCGCCAGTGCTGCACTGGACGCCTTCCATCGCTCCCTCGGGCATGACCCTGTACGTCGGGGAGCGCTTTCCCGAGTGGCGGGGCGACCTGTTCGTCGCGGCGCTGGCCGCCCGCCAGGTGCGCCGCCTGATCCGCGAGGGTGGCGAGATCGTCGCTCAGGAAGCGCTGTTCACGGAGCTCGACGAGCGGATCCGTGACGTCCGCAGCGGGCCGGATGGCGCCCTCTACCTGTTGACCGACAGCACCGAGGGGCGGGTGCTGCGTGTGGTGCCTGCCCCCTGAGGCAGGTGGCGGCGGATCAGCGCCGGGGTGCCAGCTCGCCATCCTCGCCCACGGCGAAGCGCAGGGTGGGGGTCCAGAGGCCGGCGGGCAGCGTCATGCCGAGCCCGCGCAGGTCCCCCGGGGTGATCGCCAGCTCGCTGCCGGCGGGCAGCTCGCCGCGACTGGCGAGCTGGCTGGCCAGCTCCACCACCGGCGCGAGACGCTCGCGGTCGGCACCCAGCAGGTCGAAGGCCACCGGCAGGCGCAGCCTGGCGTCGTCACCCGGGGTCAGGCTGACCTCCTCCCGGTAGTTGCCGCTGATCACCTCGGCTCCCGGGACATCGAGCGTCCAGCGAAAGCCCGACATCTCCACCGCGGGCATGCCGGCGGGCAGGCCGAGGCCCATGGCCAGGGTGGCCTGCACGGGCAGGCTGCCCATGCCCAGGCTCGACATCGCCAGCGACATGATATCGCTGGTGTCCAGGCCGGCCTGGATCGAGTAGGGGCCGATGCGCACGTCCTCGACGCCCAGCGAGGTGACCGCCAGGCGGAAGGCGAACAGGCCGGTCTGGGGAATCGCCAGGCAGCCGGTGAGCAGCGCCGCCAGGCAGAGCGGGGCGAGCAGGCGCCAGCGGCGCGGCAGGTGACGGGAGAGCGTCATGGGGTCCTCCGGGACAGGGCCAGTGCTGCATCGCAGCGAGGAGGGTATTTCAGGGCCGCGGGGCATCCCTGTCAAGGCGCACAGCGCCCGGTCGGCCTGGCGGGGAAGCGAAACTGTCGGCCCATGACGACAGCGCCCGGCCCGTCCTCGAGGACGGGCCGGGCGGGCGCTGAGGGGGAGCGGAGGGAGCGGCTCAGCGGCGGCTCTTGCGGGCCTCCCGGGTACGCCCCAGCTCGCGCTTCTTGGCCTTCTCGCGGTCGCTGGCGCCGGCCATGCTGTCGAAGGGGTTCTTGCCGGAGCGGAACTCGAAGCGCAGCGGCGTGCCGCGCACCTTGAGCACCTTGCGGAAGGTGTTGGTCAGGTAGCGCCGGTAGGCCTCGGGCAGCGAGCCCGTCTGGTTGCCGTGGACCACGATGATCGGCGGGTTGCTGCCGCCCTGGTGGGCCATGCGCAGCTTGATCCGGCGGCCATTGACCAGGGGGGGCTGGTGCTGTTCCACCGCGTCCTGGAGGATGGTGGTCAGGCGGTTGGTCGACCAGTGGCTGTTGGCCGAGGCGAAGGCGCGCTCGATGGAGGGGTAGAGGTCGCCCACCCCGGTGCCGTGCAGCGCCGAGATGAAGTGCAGCTCGGCGTAGTCGGCGAAGCCCAGGCGGCGCTTGATCTCGGCGCGCATCTTCTCCCTGGCCTCGTGTTCCAGGCCGTCCCACTTGTTGACCGCCAGCACCAGGGCGCGGCCGCTGGTCAGCACGTAGTCGAGCAGGTGCAGGTCCTGTTCCACCAGGCCGCTGCGCGCATCCAGCACCATGACCGCGACATGGCACTCCTTGATCGCCTCCAGCGTCTTGATGATCGAGAACTTCTCGGCGATCTCGCGGACGTTCTTGCGCCGCCGGACACCGGCCGTGTCCACCAGCACATAGGGCTTGCCGCGACGCTCGAAGGGGATCTCGATGGCGTCGCGGGTGGTGCCGGCCTCGTCGAACACCACCACCCGCTCCTCGCCGAGCAGGCGGTTGACCAGGGTCGACTTGCCCACGTTGGGTCGGCCGATCACGCCGATGCGGATGCCCTTGGTGCCGGTGTCCGCCGGGATGCTCTCGTCGCGCTCCGGGAAGGGGGCGAGCACCGCCTCGATCAGGCCGGTGACGTTGCGGCCGTGGGCGGCGGCGATGGGGTGCGGGTCGCCCAGCCCCAGCTGCCAGAAATCGGCCATGGCGGCATGCTCTTCGAGGCCGTCGGTCTTGTTGACCACCAGCCAGGTCTTCTTCTGGTTGACGCGCAGGTGGTTGGCGATGGCCTCGTCGGCGACGTTGAGGCCGGCGCGGGCGTCGACCATGAAGAGCACGATATCGGCCTCGTCGATGGCCTGCAGCGACTGTTCGGCCATGGCGGCATCGATGCCCGCCTCGTCACCGCTGATGCCGCCGGTATCGATCACCGTGTAGGCCTTGCCGCCGAGCACGCCGTTGCCGTACTTGCGGTCGCGGGTGAGCCCCGGGAAATCCGCCACCAGGGCGTCCCGGGAGCGGGTCAGGCGGTTGAACAGGGTCGATTTCCCCACATTGGGGCGGCCGACCAGGGCGATCACGGGAGTCATTGGATGTCCAGGGTCTCTAGGCGGCCGTCGTTGGCCAGCACATGGATGCGGTTGCCTTCGGTGACCGGCCGCACGCTGATGCCCGAGCGGTCGACCCGGGTACGCCCGACCATCTCGCCGCTGCGCGCCTCGATCAGGTGCAGGTAGCCCTCGAAGTCGCCGAACACCAGGCGCCCGTCGGCGAAGGCCGGGGCGGTGATGGCGCGCCCCTCCAGGCTCTCGTTGCGCCAGAGCTCGTCGCCGCTGCTGGCGTCCAGGGCGAGGATGTGGCCGGCCTCGTTGACGGTGAACAGGAAGTCACCGACCAGGATCGGGGTCAGGTAGCTGGAGTGCTCGCGCTCCCACAGCACCTCGCCCTGGGTGGCTTCCAGGGCGACCAGGCGGCCGTTGTAGCTGGTCACGAACAGGCGGCCGTCCGGGGTCAGTACCGGCTGGGCAGCCAGGTCGACGAGCCGGTCGATGTCACTGCGTCCCTGGGGCACGGCGATGCGCATGTCCCACAGCGGCTGGCCGCTGCGGTTGTCCAGGGTCACCAGGCGGCCGTTGGGCAGGCCGGCGAAGGTGACCGGGTCGATCACCATGGGGGTGCCGGTACCGCGCAGCGTCAGGGCCGGGCGGGTGGCGCTGTAGCTCCAGCGCTCCTGGCCGCTGGCCCGGTCCAGGGCGGTGACGCTGCCGTCGACGCTCTGGACCACCAGCAGCTGCCGGTTGGGCTGGGGCGCGGCCAGTACCTCGCTGGGCACCCGGGTGCGCCAGACGATCTCGCCATCGTTCTGGTCGATGGCCAGCACCTCGCCGTTGCGGGTGCCCAGGTAGACACGACCGGCCACGGCCGTGAGGCCGCTGGAGACGGCCACGTCCAGGTCCTGCTGCCAGCGACGGCTGCCGTCATCGGCGTCCAGAGCCATCAGCCGGCCGCGCTCGTCGGCGGCGAAGACGGTGTCGCCGTCCCGGGCCGGGGCGATGGGGTAGGTCGCACGACCCAGGCCGCGCCCGACCCGCTGGCTCCAGGCGCTGCTCAGGCTGGCGCGCTCTTCGAGGCGCTCGAGCTCCTTGGGTGGGTACTGCGGCTCGACCTTGCCGGCGCAGCCGGCCAGCAGGGCAAGGCTCGCGACGGCGGCGATCAGGAGGGTCGGTTTCATAGCGTGGCCTCGTCAAAACCCAGGTTGTCGAGCTTGAGCTGGACGCCATAGAGCGGCTGGTCGCGCTCCTCGGCGAGCCCCAGTGCCTCGTTCCATGCCGCACGGGCCTCGTCCTCGCGGCCCAGGGCATGGTGGGCGTCGCCGCGTATGTCGGCACGCTGGGCGGCGAGGGCCTCCGGGACACCGGCTTCGAGGGTGGCAAGCGCCGCCTCGGCATCGCCATCGGCGACCTGCAGCCGCGCCAGGCGCAGCCGGGCCAGTCCCTGCACGTAGTCGCGCCCGCTGGCGTCGATCACGCTCTCCAGGGTGCTCCGGGCGGCGGCCTGGTCGCCCTGGGCCACCGCCAGGCGGGCATCGACGAGCCGAGCCAGGTCGGCATAGAGGGTCTTGCCGTGGTTGTCGGTGATCTCCACCACCAGCGCTCGGGCCTGGCCGATGCTGGCCTCGTCGAGCTCGCTACCGGCGGTCAGGTTGATCAGTTGCTGGTAGCGCATGGAAGCCGCGGTGGCCTGGTTCTCCTGGTAGTTCTGCCAGGCATTCCAGCCGAATACCCCGGCCGCGGCGATGGCGACCCCGGCGATCAGCGAGGTGCCGTTCTCCTTCCACCAGCGCTTGATCGCGTCAAGCTGCTCTTCTTCGGTTCTCAGCTCCGCCACAGGCGGTCTCCTTCTGTCCTGGGGATCCGGGTCGGGATCTTCTGCGGATCGGTGTCGGGATCCTGGAATGGTGCACTCAGCGGGTTTCGCCTGCCAGCAGCGATGTCAGCGCGGCCTTGAGTTCCGACTGGGGCAGGCTCTGCTGCTCGCGCTCCTCGCGCAGGAACTTCAGCGTGGCCGTGCCCTCGGCCAGTTCGTCCTCGCCCAGCAGCAGCGCCAGCCGGGCGCCGCTGCGGTCGGCCTTCCTGATGCGGCTCTTGAAGCTGCCGCCGCCGCAGTGCAGCTGGGCGCGCAATCCGGGCAGCTCGCCGCGCAGGCGTTCGGCCAGCAGCAGGGCGGCACCGGTGGTGGCGTCATCCATGGGCAGCACGTAGAGGTCCAGCTCGCCGCGGGCGGCATCGGGCACCAGCTCGAGGGTCTCGAGCAGCAGCACCAGCCGTTCGATGCCCATGGCGAAGCCCACCGCCGGTGTCGGCTTGCCGCCGAGCTGCTCCACCAGGCCGTCGTAGCGGCCGCCGGCACAGACCGTGCCCTGGCTCCCCAGCGCGGTGGTGGTCCACTCGAAGACGGTGCGGCCGTAGTAGTCCAGGCCGCGCACCAGCCGCGGGTTGAGCACGTAGTCGATGCCCGCCGCATCGAGCATGGCGCAGAGCGCCTCGAAGTGCTCGCGGGATGCGTCGTCCAGGTGGTCCATCAGCTTCGGCGCATCGGCCAGCATCGCGGCCATCTCGGGATTCTTGGAGTCGAGGATGCGCAGCGGATTGCTCCCCAGGCGGCGGCGGGAGTCCTCGTCGAGCAGGTCGAGATGCTGTTCGAAGTAGGCCACCAGGGTGTCGCGATAGGCGGCGCGGGCCTCGGAGGAGCCCAGCGAGTTGAGTTCCAGGGTGACATGCTCCATCAGCCCCAGCTCGCGCCACAGGCGTGCCGAGAGCAGGATCATCTCGGCGTCGATGTCCGGCCCCTCCAGGCCGAAGGCCTCCACGCCGACCTGGTGGAACTGGCGGTAGCGGCCCTTCTGGGGGCGCTCGTGGCGGAACATCGGGCCCTGGTACCAGAGCCGCTGGGTCTGGTTGTGCAGCAGGCCGTGCTCCATGGCGGCGCGCACGCAGCTCGCGGTGCCTTCCGGGCGCAGGGTCAGGCTGTCGCCGTTGCGGTCGTCGAAGGTGTACATCTCCTTCTCGACGATGTCGGTGACCTCGCCGATGGAGCGCTTGAACAGCGCGGTCTGCTCGACGATGGGGGTGCGGATCTCGTCGTAGCCGTAGCGCATCATCAGCGCCTGCACCTGTCCCTCGAAGTACTGCCACAGCGGCGACTGGCCGGGCAGCAGGTCGTTCATGCCGCGAATGGCCTGGATCTTCTTCTTGCTGGTTTCGGACTTGCTCAACGGTTGCTCCTTGATGAATCGCCGTGGGCTGGTCAGGGGATCAGGCCCCGCGGGCGATCACGTCCTGTTCGGCCTGCTCCTTCTCGCGGACCTTCTCGCGGATCAGCCGCTCCAGGTCGTCGACGAGGTGGTCGTTGCGCAGCTTGGAGGCCGGCTTGCCGTCGATGTAGACGAGGTTGGCGGGCGAGCCGCCGGTGAGGCCGATGTCGCTCTCCTTGGCCTCGCCGGGGCCGTTGACCACGCAGCCGATCACCGAGACGTCCAGCGGGGTCGAGACGTCCTCGAGGCGCTCCTCCAGGGCGTTCATGGTGCCGATGACGTCGAAGTTCTGGCGCGAGCAGCTGGGGCAGGCGATGAAGTTGATGCCCTTCGAGCGCAGGCGCAGGCTCTTGAGCATGTCGAAGCCGACCTTGATCTCCTCGACGGGATCGGCGGCCAGGGACACGCGGATGGTGTCGCCGATGCCGTCCATCAGCAGCAGGCCCAGGCCGATCGACGACTTGACGGTGCCGGAGCGCAGGCCGCCCGCCTCGGTGATGCCCAGGTGCAGCGGCTGCTCGATGCGCGTGGCCAGGTCGCGGTAGGCGGCCACCGCCATGAAGACGTCGGAGGCCTTGACGCTGACCTTGAAGTCCGCGAAGTCGAGGCGGTCCAGGTGGTCGATATGGCGCATGGCGGACTCGACCAGGGCCGCGGGCGTGGGCTCGCCGTACTTCTTCTGCAGGTCCTTCTCCAGCGAGCCGGCATTGACGCCGATGCGGATCGGGATGCCGTTGTCGCGGGCGGCGCTGACCACGGCGCGGACGCGCTCTTCCTTGCCGATGTTGCCGGGGTTGATGCGCAGGCAGTCGACGCCGAGCTCGGCGACGCGCAGGGCGATCCTGTAGTCGAAGTGGATGTCGGCGACCAGCGGCACCTCGACCTCGCGCTTGATGCGGCCGAAGGCCTCGGCGGCGTCCATGTCGGGCACCGAGACGCGCACGATGTCGGCGCCGGCGGCCTCGAGCTGGCGGATCTGGGCCACGGTGGCGGCCACGTCCAGGGTGTCGGTGTTGGTCATGCTCTGGACGGAGATGGGGGCATCGCCCCCGACCGGCACCCTGCCGACATGGATCTGGCGTGACTTGCGGCGAACGATGGGGGATTGTGCGTGCATGGCGACGGAATCATTCTCCCAGGGTGAAGCGGGCGACGTTGTTGGCCCCGGCGCGGGCGACCAGGTCCACGGGTTCGCCGGCCCAGACCAGCTCGACGCCGGTGGCGTTGCCCACGGTCAGGCGGAACGGCGGTTCGCCTTCGACGCTTGCCGTGGTGCCGGGTTCCTGAAGGCCGACGAAGACGCGCTCGTTGTTGGCGTCGAAGATCTCGGTCCAGGACTGCTCGTTGAAGGTCAGTTCCAGGGTTCGCGGGTCGGCGGCCGGTGCCGGCGCCGCCTCGGGGTCGGGCAACCCGGTATCGGTCGCTTCCTCGACCAGTGTCTCCTGCTCGGCATCGTCGGCGGGGCCGCTGCCGGCGGCGATGATATGGGCGGCACCCGGGTCGACCTCGCCGGACGGGGCCTCACCGGCGGCATCGGGGTCCTCGACCAGGCCCAGGTCGCTCTCCTCCTCGGGCAGCGGCGGCAGGGCGTCGGTCTCTGCCGCTGCGTCCGCGGCGGGCGCGTCGTCGGTGGCCGGAGCCTCGCCGCTCTCGGTGATGGTGGTGCTGCCGTCGAGGCTGTCCACCGACACCGGGCCGCTCTCGCTGACGCCGGGAGGCTCGTTGCCGCCGCGGCTCTGCCACCACAGCAGGGTCAGGCCGAGCAGGCCGGCGATCACCAGCAGGGTGACCAGGCGGAACAGCCAGGCGCCGAGGCGTGACGGCGGGCGGGTGACATGCACCGGCGTCACCTTGCGTTCCTGCTCCTCGCCGCCGAAACGCGCCCGGTAGGCTTCCAGTACCGGGCGGTCGTCGATGCCCAGCAGGTGGGCATAGGAGCGCAGGTAGCCACGCCGGTAGGCGGCGACGGGCACCTCCTCGTAGTTGTCCTCCTCCAGCCCCCGGATCACCGCGGGGCGCAGGTTCAGGGACTCGGCGACCTCGTCACGGGACAGGCCCTGCGACTCGCGCTCGCGCTTGAGCTGCTCGCCGGGTGAAGCCGTGGGGGCGATGTCGGCGGCATCGGTGATATGGGTGTCGCTCATGGCTGAGCATCCTTCGTCAAGAATCGGTGGTCAGGGAGCGCCATTGGCAGCGTCCAGTTGCTCGGCATAGAAGGCGGCAGCGGCATGATTGCCCTCGGCCCGGGCGATGTCACGGGCCAGGCGCAGCGCCTCGGGGCTGGTGCCGGCCAGGCGCATGAAGCCCTCGAGCTGGTTCCTGGCGCGTGCATGGTTGCCCTGGGCATGCTCGAGCTCGGCCAGTGTGAAGTAGCTGCGCGCGCTGCGCGGGTCGATCGCCTGGGCCCGCGCCAGGCTGGCGCGGGCCGCCTCGAGGTCGCCGAGTTCACGCTGGCACTGGCCCAGGTTGGCGAACAGCTGGGCCCGGTTGACATACTGGGTATCTCGGGTGGCCTGCTCGAGCTGGTTGCAGGCCTCGCGGATGCGGCCACGATCATACAGGAAGGCCGCGTAGTTGTTGCGTGCCCGGGTGAAGTCGGGGTCGCTGTCGAGGGCGCGCAGGAAGGCCTCCTCGGCGAGATCGCTCTCCCCCTGGCGCTGATGGACCATGGCCATGGCCTGGCGTGCCTCGGCGTCGTCGGGAGAGACCTCGAGGGCTCGGTCGAGGGCACTCATGGCACGTTGCAGGTTGCCTCGCTCGAGGTAGGCCACGCCCAGTCGCGTGTAGGCCTCCGAGGGGCTCTCCGCGCCGCCGCCGGGTGGGCCAGCCGGGGTGGCGCAGCCGGCCAGCCACAGCGTCCCCAGCAGGACGGCGATGGCAGGGGCCTGCGTGAGACCGGGCAAGCGGGGGCGGCGAGTCATGGCATCCTCACGATAGTGGGCACGAAACCACCGGTGACGTGTCGCGAACGATCCGCCGCCGGTGGGAGAAAAGGCCTGTCCATCAAAGCGCCGAGCCCGGTTGAAGTCAAGGTGACCCCCGGTTCAGTCGGCGTCGATCTGGATCGACTGGATGTAGCGCTCGTGGCGGCGGGTGCGGTCCTTGACACGCCCCACCAGCTGGCCGCAGGCGGCGTCGATGTCATCGCCGCGGGTGGTACGGATCGGCGCGGTGTAACCCAGTTCATAGAGCCACTGCTGGAAGCGCATCGTCTGGTTGCGCGACGGCTTTTCATAGCCCGAGTGGGGGAAGGGGTTGAACGGGATCAGGTTGATCTTGCACGGCAGCTCCTCGAGCAGGGCGGCGAGCTGTTCGGCGTGCTCCTGCTGGTCGTTGACGTCCTTGATCAGGGTGTACTCGATGGTGACCATGCGCGTGTCGTCGCACTTGGCCAGATAGCGGTGACAGGCGTCCAGCAGGGTGCGGATGTTGTACTTGCGGTTGAGCGGTACCAGCTCGTTGCGCAACTCGTCGTTGGCGGCATGCAGCGAGATGGCCAGGCTCACGTCGAGCTCGTCGCCGAGGCGGTCGAGCATCGGCACCACCCCGGAGGTGGAGAGGGTGACGCGACGCTTGGAGAGACCGTAGCCGTCGTCGTCGAGCATCAGCTTCATGGCCGGCACGACATTGTCGTAGTTCAGCAGCGGCTCGCCCATGCCCATCATCACCACATTGGTGACCGGGCGGTTGGCGGTGTCCTTGCGCGGCCCCACGCTGCGCTGGGCCACCCACACCTGGCCGATGATCTCGGCGGCGCTGAGGTTGCGCTGGAAGCCCTGCTTGCCGGTGGAGCAGAAGCTGCAGTCCAGCGAACACCCCACCTGGGAGGAGACGCACAGGGTGCGGCGCTTGCCGTTGTCGGCGGGAATCAACACCGTCTCCACGTAGCTGCCGTCCTCGACCTCGAGCACCCACTTGCGGGTGCCGTCACTGGAACTGCCCTCGTAGACCACGGCGGGACCGCGGATCTCGGCCACTTCCGCCAGGCGCGTTCGCAGTGCCTTGGAGAGGTTGGTCATGGCCGCGAAGTCGTCACAGCCCTCGTGGTGGATCCACTTCATCACCTGGGCGGCACGGAACTTCTTCTCGCCGATGGAGAGGAAGAAGGCTTCCAGCTCCTCGCGGGTCATGCCGAGCAGGTTGGTACGTTGGGGTGCGGTGTCAGCGGTCATGGCGGTCAGCGGGTCTGGGGAGGGATACGGCGTGGGAGGCGGGGGCTGGGCCCCCGCCCGCAGGACGGACGCGATCAGCGCGGGCAGATCTCGTCGGCCCCAAAGAAATACGCGATCTCGCGCTCGGCGGACTCGGGGGAGTCGGAGCCATGCACGGCGTTGGCGTCGATGGTCTCGGCGAAGTCGGCGCGGATGGTGCCCGGGGCGGCTTCCTTGGGGTTGGTGGCGCCCATCAGGTCACGGTTCCTGGCGATGGCGTCCTCGCCCTCCAGCACCTGCACCACCACCGGGCCCGA
This sequence comes from Halomonas terrestris, assembly GCF_049166755.1. Classification (NCBI taxonomy): domain Bacteria; kingdom Pseudomonadati; phylum Pseudomonadota; class Gammaproteobacteria; order Oceanospirillales; family Halomonadaceae; genus Halomonas; species Halomonas terrestris. The sequence continues at coordinate 39,094 of NZ_JBMHFZ010000003.1, forward strand.
GGTCATGAAGCCGACCAGGTCCTTGAAGAAGGGGCGCTCCTTGTGCTCGGCATAGAAACCGCCGGCCTTGTCGTCATCCAGCTTGAGCATCTTGGCGGCGACGACCTTCAGGCCGGCCTTCTCGAAGCGGGAGATGATCTCGCCGATGGCATTCTTGGCGACGGCATCGGGCTTGATGATGGACAGGGTGCGCTGGGTGGCCATGAGGCGTGTCTCCAGTTGAACAGGGTGGTTGACGTGAGTGTCGATGGATAGCGCCGCGCCGCCCCGGATGCTCCTGAGTCGGGAGCCGGGGGGCGGCGCGGCGAATCGTATGATGCGGCTCGGCGAGATCGCCGACTGGGCGGGAATTATACCGGCAGGTGGCCTCGTTGAACAATCGTCGCCGGCTCAGACGCTGAAGCTCTCGCCGCAGCCGCACTGGTCCTTGACGTTGGGGTTGTTGAAGCGGAAGAAGCGGTTGAGCCCTTCGTTGACGTAGTCCACCTCGCTGCCGTCGAGCATCTCCAGGGCATCGGGCGCGACATAGACGGTCACGCCGTGTTCCTCGAAGGCCACGTCGTCATTGGCCGCCTCGTCGGCGAAGTCGAGTACGTAGCTGTAGCCGGAACAGCCGCTGGGCTTGACCGAGACCCGCAGGCCCAGGCCGTGGCCGCGCTCGTCGAGGACCCGGCGGATCTGGTCGGCGGCAGCGTTGGTGATCGAAAGGTGCGCCATGGTCATTCTCCTGCACGGGATGGATGATCAGATCGCCTGACGGCGAAGGCCCTCCAGGGCATGCGTCAGGGCGTGCAGCGTCTGGTCGATGTCGGCCTCGGTGGTGAAGCGACCGAAGCTGAAGCGTAGCGAGGCCAGCGCCAGCGGGCGCGGCACGCCGATGGCCTTCAGTACATAGGATGGCTCGACGCTCGCCGAGTTGCAGGCCGAGCCGGTGGAGAGGGCGATGTCGCGCAGTGCCATCAGCAGGGACTCGCCGTCGATGCCCTCGAAGGCCAGGTTGAGGATGTTGGGTACCGATACGCTGATGTCGGTGTTGCGGTGCACCCCCCTGCAGCCGGCCAGGCCGTCGAGCAGGCGGTCGCGCAGCCCGGTGATGCGTGCCTGGTCGGCCTCGCCCTCGGCGGCGGCCAGGGCGAAGGCCTCCCCCATGCCGACGATCTGGTGGGTGGCCAGGGTGCCCGAGCGCATGCCGCGCTCGTGGCCGCCGCCATGGATCAGCGCCTCGAGGCGGATGTCGGGGCTGCGCTTCACGTAGAGGGCGCCGATGCCCTTGGGGCCGTAGACCTTGTGGCCGGAGAGTGACATCAGGTCGATGCCGAGGCGTTCGACATCCAGCGGGATGCGGCCGACGGCCTGGGCGGCATCGACGTGGAACACCGCCCCGCCGGCATGGGCGATCCCGGCCATGGCCCCCAGGTCGTGGATGCAGCCCAGCTCGTTGTTCACCGCCATCAGCGAGACCAGCACGGTGTCCGGGCGCATGGCGTCCTGCAGCTGCTCGGGGGCGATGCGGCCGTCGCTGCCGGGCGCCAGCCAGGTGACCTCGAAGCCCTCGGCCTCCAGGGCATGGGCGGTGTCCACCACCGCCTTGTGCTCGACGGTGGAGGTCACCAGGTGGCGTCCCCGCGCCCGATTGGCGCGCATGAAGCCGATGAGCGCCAGGTTGTCGGCCTCCGTGGCGCCGCTGGTCCAGACGATCTCGCGGGGGTCGGCCCCGATCAGGTCGGCGACCTGGCGGCGGGCGCCCTCGACGGCCTGCTCCGCCTGCCAGCCGAGCATGTGGCTGCGCGAGGCGGGATTGGCGAAGATGCCGTCCAGGGTCAGGTAACGGCTCATCACCTCGGCGACTCGCGGGTCGACGGGGGTGGTGGCGGCGTAATCGAGGTAGACGGTCTTGGTCATGGGTACGGGGGTGAGCTCATGGGCTGGCAGTGGTAAGGGTTCGGCAACGGGGTCCGGTGCCTCAGGGCGACGACGCGAGGATGCCGTCGTCGTCCAGCCGGCGGCGCTGGCGGCGGGCGATGCCCTGCACTTCCCCGCGTTCGGCCAGTTGTCCCAGGGTAATGCCTTCGAGGAAGCCGTGGATATGGTCCGACAGCTCGCACCACAGGTGGTGGGTCAGGCAGGTACTACCCTGCTGGCAGTCGGAGAGCCCGCCACAGCGGGTCGTGTCCACCGACTCGTTGACCGCGTCGATCACCCGGGCCACCGAGATGCTCTCCGGCGCCATGGCCAGCAGGTAGCCACCGCCGGGGCCGCGAACGCTGCGCACCAGCCGCGCCCGGCGCAGGCGAGCGAACAGCTGCTCGAGATAGGAGAGCGAGATCTCCTGCCGCCGCGAGATGTCGGCGAGACAGATCGGGCCCTCGTCGGCATTCATGGCCAGGTCGAGCATGGCGGTGACGGCGTAGCGTCCCTTGGTGGTCAGGCGCATGCGGATCGATACCTCGGCGCCGACACTGGAGTCGGGGGTCGTTGGATCGGGGCGTCTCCCGTCGAGGAAACGTCATGGGCGAGCAGGCATTATGGTAAAGACCGAGTGCCGTGGTCAACCATTGCCCTTCTGCTTCTCGGGTCGGACATCGCTCTCGTCGCCCTCCCGCGGCTCCCCGTCGTCCCGCTTTTCCGGGTCGAGGGGCGGGCAACCGCTGTCCGCATCGTCAAGGATATCGGCGAAGTCCTCGTCGCGCAGCTCGGGCAGGCTGCCGTCGCGGTAGCTGGCGTCGAGCTTGCGCAGGGTGCCACACATGCGCTCGATGCGCTCGTCCACGGCGTGCATGTGGTCGAGCATGGCCTGGATCGAGCGGGCCACCGGGTCGGGCATGTCCTGGCTGATGCCGTAGGCATCGAAGCCGAACTTGCGCCTCATCGCCTCGCGCCGCGCCGGGTCGACCTCGAGCTCCTCGACGACATCCGGGTCGGGGCGCTTGACGATCTTGCCGGGAATGCCGACCACGGTGGCGCCGGCGGGCACCTCCTTGGTGACCACGGCGTTGGAGCCGATCTTGGCGCCGGTCCCCACGGTGAAGGGGCCGAGTATCTTGGCACCGGCGCCGACGATCACGCCGTCCTCGAGGGTCGGGTGGCGCTTGCCCTTGTTCCAGCTGGTGCCGCCGAGGGTCACCCCCTGGTAGAGGGTGACGTCGTCGCCGACCTCGGCGGTCTCGCCGATCACCACACCCATGCCGTGGTCGATGAAGAAGCGCCGGCCGATGGAGGCGCCGGGATGGATCTCGACACCGGTCAGCCAGCGGGAGAAGCTCGAGAGGGTGCGGGCCAGCCACTTGAGGCGCCGTTGCCACATCCAGTGGGCGAGCCGGTGCAGCAGGAGGGCGTGCAGCCCCGGGTAGTTGGTCAGCACTTCCAGGAAGTTGCGCGCCGCGGGGTCGCGGGCGAATACGCTGTTGATGTCCTCGCGCAGACGTTGAAACATGCAGCTGTCCTTGGGTGGCGGAGGGGCGCTGCCCATGGCACGGCAGTCACCGGAAGTTCCTCCATATTGGGGGCGCCTGCCGGCGGCTTCAAGCCGGAGGGTCGGGCTCGCCGCTTCCGGCCGGCTTCTCGCCAGTCGCCTGCTTCTCGGTAGCGGTGAGGATACCCCTCAGGATGTTGAGCTCCATGCGCTCGGGGCGCGAGCGCAGGGTCAGCCGACGCAGCCGCGGCATCAGCTGGCGCGGCATGGCCGGGTCGTGGAAGCCGATGGCGATCAGGGTGCGCTCCAGATGGGCGAAATAGTGCTCCAGTTCCTCGTGGCTGGCCAGCGGCTGGGGGGTGTCCGCGTCGCTCCGGTGGCTCGTCTCCTGGGTGGCCAGCCAGGCCAGGCGGCTCTCGTAGGCCAGCACCTGGACGGCGGCGGCCAGGTTCAGCGAGCTGAACTCCGGGTTGGTCGGGATATGCACATGGGCATGGCAGCGCTGCAGCTCGGCGTTGGAGAGGCCGCTGTCCTCGCGTCCGAAGATCAGGGCGATACGCGACTCGGGCCCGGCCAGCTCCTCGGTCAGCCGCCCGCCCAGCTCGCGGGGCGTGATCATCGGCCAGGGCAGGGTGCGCGAGCGGGCGCTGGCACCCACCACCAGGGTGCAGTCGGCCACTGCCTGCTCCAGGGTTTCGACCGTGCGGGCGCCGTGGACGATGTGATCGGCGCCCGAGGCCCGCGAGACGGTGTCGGCGGTGAGCGGCTCGCAGCGCGGCGCCACCAGGGCCAGGTCCTCGAGCCCCATGTTGTGCATGGCGCGGGCGGTGCCGCCGATGTTGCCGGGGTGGCTGGTGCCGATCAGGACGATACGAATGCGCTCGAGCATGGTGGAACCTGCGTCGCCTTGAGGAGAAACGGGGCGCAGAGTCTAGCATGCCGCCCGCCAGGATGGCGCCCATCGCCTCCTTCTGCTAGGATTCGCGCCGACAGGTTCCCCGAACCATCCCCCGTTCTTTAACACCACCGACTCCCCAAGGCCCGATCATGCATCCGATGGTCCAATTCGCGTTGCGCGCCGCGCGCAGCGCCGGCGAACAGTTCCTGCGCATCCGCGAGCGCATCGAGAACGCCCACGAAGAGCACAACCTCGACCGTCTGCTCGAGGACGCCGCCCGCAACGCCGAGACGCTAATCGTCCGTCAGCTCGCCCGCGGCTACCCCCAGCACGGCGTCAGCGGCCGCTTCACGCCCCATCGCGGCGGTGAGGGCGAGGGGGAGGACGTGCTGTGGAAGATCGAACCCTTCCACGGCTACTCCAACCTGACCGTCGCCGCCCCCGGCTTCGCCCTGTCGGTGGTCTGCCTGGTCAAGGGCCGTGCGGAGCACGCGGTGGTGATCTGCCCCTTCAGCGACGACGAATACCTGGCCAGCCGTGGCCGCGGTGCCCAGCTCAACGGCAAGCGCATCCGCGTGCCGAAGACCATCGCCATCGGTGGTTCGCGGGTCGCCATGGGCCTGCCCGAGACCTGGCTGCGCCCGCGTCACCTGCCCGCCTACCTCACCCTGGTACAGCAGCTGGGGCCGCAGGTCGAGGTGCTGCGTGCCTCCGGCAGTGGCCTGCTCGACCTGGCCGAGCTGGCCGCCGGGCGTGCCGACGCCGCCTTCGTCCTCGGCCTCGAGGAGCAGGACCTGCAGGTCGGCACCCTGCTGCTCAAGGAGGCCGGTGCCCTGATGGGCACCCCGGACGGCCAGCCGTCGGTGGAGGTCGAGGGCCAGCTGATGGCCGCCGGGCCGCGTCTCTACAAGGCGTTGGTTCAGCAGCTCAAGCCGCACTTCTGAGCTTGAAGCTGTAAGCCTGAAGCTAGAAGAAAAGCGCCCCCGCAGCCTTGCTGCGGGGGCGCTTTCGATTGGAGTCTACCTTCCAGCTTCCAGCTTCCAGCTTCCAGCTTCCAGCTTCCAGCTTCCAGCTTTCAGGGCAGCATCTCTTCCTCGTCGTCCGCCTCCTTGGGCGGCGGGATCAGGTCCTCGCGCTGCAGCTTCACCGCGAGCAGCAGCGCGGCGGCCACGTAGATGGAGGAGAAGGTCCCCACCACCACGCCGAGGATCAGGGCGATCGAGAAGTAGTGGATCATGTCGCCGCCCAGCAGCAGCAGTGCCATCAGCACCAGCAGGGTGGTCCCGGATGTTGCCAGGGTGCGCGACAGGGTCATGTTGATCGCTTCGTTGAAGATCGCCGGCATGTCGTCGATGCGCGACTTGCGGATCGTCTCGCGGATGCGGTCGTAGACCACGATGGTGTCGTTCAGCGAGTAGCCGATCACCGCCAGCAGGGCCGCCAGCACGGTGAGGTCGAAGTCGAGCTGGAACAGCGAGAAGATGCCGACCACGATGATCACGTCGTGCATCAGGGCCAGCAGGGCGCCGATGGCGAACTTGTACTGGAAGCGGAAGGCGACGTAGAGCATCACGATGCCCAGTGCCACCAGCAGGCCGAGGCCACTGCGGTCGCGGAGCTGCTCGCCGACCTGGGCACCCACGAACTCGGCACGCACCAGTTCCACGCTGTCGCCGCTGTCGCGCAGCAGCGAGACCACGCGGTCGCCCACCTCGGGGTCGAAGGCCTGTTGCAGGCGGATCAAGACCTCGGTGGAGGCACCGAAGGTCTGCACCGAGACATCGCGGAAGTTGGCCTCCTCGAGGATCTGCCGCACCGCGTCCAGGGAGGGCGCCACGCCGTAGCGGACCTCGACCAGGGTGCCGCCGGTGAAGTCCAGCCCCAGATTGAGCTGCTGGAACAGCAGCGAGACGATCGACGCCAGGATCAGCACCGCCGACATCGCGAAGGCGATGCGGCGCTTGCCCATGAAGTCGAACTGTCGATTGACGAGGGTTTTCATGACCACCTCAGTTGTGAGTGCATCAGATCCAGAGCTTCTTGACCGGCTTGCCGCCGTAGGTCAGGTTCACCAGCGCGCGGGTCACCAGCAGCGCGGTGAACAGCGAGGTGATGATCCCCAGCGACAGGGTCACGGCGAAGCCCTTGACCGGTCCCGTGCCGATCGAGAACAGGATCACCGCCACCAGCAGGGTGGTGATGTTGGCGTCGATGATCGAGGTGAAGGCGCGTTCGTAGCCGGCCGTGATGGCCTGCTGCACCGATAGCCCACCACGCAGCTCCTCGCGTATGCGCTCGAAGATCAGCACGTTGGCGTCCACCGCCATGCCCAGCGTGAGCACGATGCCGGCGATGCCGGGCAGGGTCAGGGTGGCGCCGAGCAGCGACATGGCCGCCACCAGCAGGGTCAGGTTGAGCGCCAGGGCGAGGTTGGCGATCACGCCGAACACCTTGTAGCGCACCAGCATGAAGAGCACCACCAGCAGCAGGCCGATCTGCACCGACATCACGCCGCGCTCGATGTTCTCGGCGCCCAGGCTCGGCCCGATGGTACGCTCCTGCACGAAATAGATGGGGGCCGCCAGCGAGCCGGAACGCAGCAGCAGGGCCAGGTCGGCCGCCTCGGTGGGCGAGTCGAGCCCGGTGATGCGGAAGCTGTTGCCCAGGGCGCTCTGGATGGTGGCCAGGCTGATGATGCCGCGCTCGGTGTAGGGCTCGCGGACGGTCACCTCTTCGCCATCCTCCAGCACCACCCGGTCGCGGGTCTTGTGCTCGATGAACAGCACCGCCATGTTGCGGCCGATGTTGGTCCGGGTGGCCCGGTTCATCAGGGTGCCGCCGGTGCCGTCCAGGTTGATGTTGACCTGGGGGCGACCGTTCTCGTCGAAGCTGCGGCTGGCGCTGGAGACGCTGTCACCGGTGATGATCACGTCGCGCATCAGGTCGGCACGGCGCGACTCGTCGTTGCGGAACGTGAAGGCCTCGGTCTCGTTGTCGGGGGTGTCCGGGCGCGCCTCGAGGCGGAACTCCAGGTTGGCGGTGGCCCCCACCACGCGCTTGGCCGCCACGGTGTCCTGCACGCCGGGCAGCTCCACCACGATGCGATCCGGCCCCTGGCGCTGGACCATGGGCTCGGCCACGCCCAGCTCGTCGACCCGGTTGCGCAGGGTCGTGAGGTTCTGGTTGATGGCGTAGTCCTGGAGTTCGTTGACCGCCTGCTCGGTCATGGTCATGACCAGCTGGGCGCCGCGACCCTCGCCTTCGCTGGCATAGTCGAAATCGGGGAACTCGCGGCTGATCAGCCGCCGTGCCGCATCCCGGTCGTCGGCGTTGGTGAAGGTGAGGGTCAGGGTGCGCCCGTCGATGTCGGTATCGCGGTAGCGGATGCGCTCGCCGCGCAGCTGTTCGCGCATGGCGCTGGCATTGACCTCGAGGCGCTGCTCGAGGGCCGCGTCCATGTCCACTTCCAGCAGGAAGTGCACGCCGCCGCGAAGGTCCAGGCCCAGGGTCATGGGCGAGGCGGAGAGCGATTGCAGCCAGGCAGGGGTCGACTCGGCCAGGTTGAGGGCCACGACATAGTCATCGCCGAGCATGGTGGCGATGCGGTCGCGGGCATTGATCTGGTCGTCGGCGTCATCGAGGCGGATCAGCAGCCGGTTGTCCTCGCTCTCGATGGCCTTGATCTCGATGCCGGCCTCGCGCAGGGACGCCTGGATCTGCTCGAGCTGACGTGCATCGACGGTCGCGTCGCCACGGGCGCTGCTGACCTGTACCGCCGGGTCTTCGGGGAAGAGGTTGGGCAGCGAATAGACCAGGCCGCCGATGAGTACGACAAGTATCAGCAGATACTTCCACAGGGGGTAACGGTTGAGCATGCGGGCCCTGCCCTTGGTTGCTGACAATAGGAGGCTGACGGAGTGACGTCATGGCCACCGGCGAGTTCCGCTGCGGTGGCCGAGGGCGGCCTTGCCGGGTGCGGGGAGGGGGCATCCGGCAGGCCGAGAGGGCCCGGGTCAGATGGACTTGATGGTGCCCTTGGGCAGCACGGCAGCCACGGCATTCTTCTGCACGTTGACCTCGGTGCCATCCGCGACCTCCATGCGGATGAACTCGCTGTCGTCGCTCACCTTGGTGATGCGGCCCAGCATGCCGCCGCCGATGACGATCTCGTCACCCTTGGAGAGGTTGCCGATCAGCTGCTTGTGCTGCTTGGCCCGCTTGGCCTGGGGGCGCCACAGCAGGAAGTAGAAGATCAGCACGAAGCCGACCAGCATGACGATCTGGGCCATGCCGCTGCCGGCAGCTGCGTCCTGGGCGTAGGCCGGTGAGATGAAGAAGTCCAGCATCGAAGTGCGTCTCCTGCGTTGTCGTTAAACGGTTGTCTGAATCGGATTGTCCGAGAAGGTCTTGGGACTGGCGTCGCTGGCCGGCATCGGGGGTCATGCCCGCTTCACCGGCCAGGCATCAATTCGGAGCGGGAGGTACCGGGAGCCCGCGCTGCGCATAGAAGCCTTCCACGAAGTCCGCCAATGTACCCGCTTCGATGGCACCGCGCAAACCGGCCATCAGGCGCTGATAGTGGCGCAGATTGTGGATGGTGTTGAGCATCGAGCCGAGCATTTCCCCGCAGCGATCGAGGTGGTGCAGGTAGGCCCGCGAGAAGTGCTGGCAGGTGTAGCAGTCGCAGCCTTCCTCCAGCGGGCGGGTGTCGTGGCGGTGCTTGGCATTGCGGATCTTCACCGTCCCTTCGGCGGTGAAGAGGTGGCCGTTGCGGGCGTTGCGGGTGGGCATCACGCAGTCGAACATGTCGATGCCGCGGCGCACCCCCTCCACCAGGTCCTCGGGCTTGCCCACGCCCATCAGGTAGCGCGGCATCTCCTCGGGCATCCAGGTGGGGAGGTAGTCGAGCACCCGGATCATCTCCTCCTTGGGCTCGCCCACGGAGAGGCCGCCGATGGCGAGGCCGTCGAAGCCGATCTCGAGCAGCCCCGCCAGCGAGCGTTCGCGCAGCGCCGGGTACATGCCGCCCTGGATGATGCCGAACAGCGCCGAGGGCGAGTCGCCGTGGGCCTCGCGGGAACGGCTTGCCCAGCGCAGCGAGCGCTGCATGGAGAACTCGGCTTCCTTCTCGGTGGCCGGGTAGGGGGTGCACTCGTCGAAGATCATCACCACGTCGGAGCCCAGCGAGCGCTGCACCGCCATCGACTCCTCGGGGCCCATGAACACCTTGGCGCCGTCCACCGGCGAGCGGAAGTGCACGCCCTGCTCGGTGATCTTGCGCATGGCCCCCAGCGAGAAGACCTGGAAGCCGCCGGAGTCGGTGAGGATCGGCCTGTTCCACTGGGCGAAGTCGTGCAGGTCGCCGTGGGCCTCGATCACCTCCATGCCGGGGCGCAGCCACAGGTGGAAGGTGTTGCCGAGGATGATCTCGGCGCCGATCTCCTTCACCGAGGCCGGGGTCATGCCCTTGACGGTGCCGTAGGTGCCCACCGGCATGAAGGCGGGGGTCTCGACGGTGCCCCGGGGGAAGGTGAGGCGACCGCGACGGGCCCGGCCGTCGCTGGCCAGCCGCTCGAAGGACATGAAGCATTCATTACGCATGGGCATCTCGATATCGAACTCGGCGCGTCTGGGGTATCAGGAACTCTTGCGGGTCAGGAACATCGCATCGCCGTAGCTGAAGAAGGCATAGCGCTCGCTCACTGCCTCGCGGTAGGCGGCCATCACATTGTCGAAACCGGCGAAGGACGACACCAGCATCAGCAGGGTCGACTCCGGCAGGTGGAAGTTGGTGATCAGGGCATCGACGCAGCGCCACTGGTAACCCGGGTAGATGAAGATGTCGGTCTCGCCGCTGAAGGGAGCGATCTCGCCGTCGGGGCTCGTGGCGCTCTCCAGGCAGCGCACGCTGGTGGTGCCCACCGCGATGACGCGGTTGCCACGGGCGCGCGCGGCGAGCACCTGCGCGCACACCGTCTCGTTCACCTCGATCCACTCGCTGTGCATGCGGTGCTCGCGGATGTCGTCGGCGCGCACCGGCTGGAAGGTGCCGGCGCCCACGTGCAGGGTGACGAAGGCGCTCTCCACCCCCTTCTCGGCCAGGGCCTCGAGCAGCGGTTCGTCGAAGTGCAGGCCGGCGGTCGGGGCGGCCACGGCGCCGTCGCGGCGGGCGTAGACGGTCTGGTAGCGCTCCCGGTCGGCGAGCTCGTCCTCGCGGGTGATGTAGGGCGGCAGCGGCATATGGCCGTGCTGCTCCAGCAGCTGGACCAGGGGGGTATCCCCCAGGAAGCGCAGCTCGAACAGGGCCTCGCGACGGTCTTCCACCACGGCGTGGATATCGCCCTCGAAGATCAGCTCGGTGCCCGGCTTCGGCGACTTGCTCGAACGCAGGTGGGCCAGGCCCCGGTGGGCGTCCAGCGGGCGCTCGAGCAGCATCTCCACCTTGCCGCCGCTGGCCTTGTGGCCGTGGAGTCGTGCCGGGATCACCCGGGTGTCGTTGAACACCAGCAGGTCGCCGGGATCGAGCAGCTCCAGCAGGTCGGGAAAGCGGCGGTGGGCCCGAGCGCCGGTGGCGCCATCGACGCACAGCAGGCGGCAGTCGCTGCGTTGTTCGGAGGGATAACGGGCGATCAGCTCGTCGGGAAGCTCGTAGTGGAAATCGGCGCGCTGCATGCGGATCGGAGGCTCGGGTAGGGCGGAGGTTGACGAGGCGACGGCGGGTGGACCGTCTGGACAAGCCGCCTAGGATACCGTTTCGCGCGCGCGAAGTCAGGCACCCGATTGACCTGTTCGCACCGCCACGTATAATGCCACGCGCTGCCGGCGTGGCGGAATTGGTAGACGCAGCGGATTCAAAATCCGCCGGGTGCAAGCCCTTGTCGGTTCGAGTCCGACCGCCGGTACCACTTGGAAAACAGTCGCTTGCGAGCGGCTGTTCGTGTTTCTACCCCTCCCTTTTCCGTGCCTGGTCGCATCGTGCCGTGGCTGCCGGGTGGCGATCCCGCCCCGCCGCCGTCGCACAGGCTCGTGTTGCGGTCCGTGGCCAGCTTGTCGGAGTGCCCCGGCTGGCCGCTCGGCGAATCGCGATCCTGGGTGCCATGAGCCTGCCTCGCTGCGGTCAGGCGGCATGCCGGCTGAAGACGGCCATGGCCTCGTCCAGGCTCGTGGCCACCGCATCCCACGGCAGCGGCGATCCGGCGAGGTGGCAGTGGTAGAGCGCGTCGCCATCGATCTCGATACGGTGGATATCGTTGCCCTGATCATCCTGCCACCAGTCGGCATGGACGTGCTGCCAGTTGGGAGTGAGCGGGGCGGCGAAGGTGATGTTCATGATGGCTGTCCCTCCTCGAGCAACCTGTGCGGGGCGCCGGTTCAGGGTGCTCTCCAGATTCGCAGGTGAGGCACTTGCAACCCTTGCCGGGGAAGCAGGGATCGCGCCTGCACCTGGATGGTGTCCCTATCCTCAGGCTAGTAGAAAAACGCTGTTTGTAAACACCGTTCCCTAATCCCGTCATCTTCGCCCGCTCGAGTGGGCAGGATCGCCGTGAGCCGTTCCCCGATAGCAGGGTGGGGTGCGCCCCAGGCGTCCTCGCCATGCCTCTCCCGCGGCGTCAGACGATGGCGTTGGCCACCACGACCAGGGTGCCGGCCGTCAGCAGGTAGCCCAGCAGGGCCAGCAGGCCGTCATTGGCGAGCAGCGCCAGGCCGAACAGGGTCAGTGCCAGCCCGGCGCCATTGGCGGTGAAGGGCACCAGTTCCATGGGCGGCATGGCCAGAGCGATCAGCAGGCAGGTCAGGGCCGCGGGAAGGTGGGCGGGCGGTCGGGTCAGCCAGGTGAGCCGCGGCTTGAGCAGGCGGTCGACCCAGCGGGCCGGGCGCTGCATCCAGTCGGTGACCTGCACGAAGCGCTTGCGATCGAGACGCCGTTGCAGCAGCCAGGCCGGCAGCCAGACATGCTCACGCCCGGCCAGAAGCTGGCCGGCCGAGAGCAGCACCAGGAGGGCCATCAGGGTGGGGACGCCGGGGATGGCGCTCACCACCGGGGCCAGGGTAATCAGCCCGGCGAGCAGCAGGAAGGGGGCGAAGGAGCGCCGGCCCACGCTGTCGAGCACCGCATCCAGGCTGACGCTCTCTTCCCGCCTGCCGGCCTGCTGCACGCATGCCAGCAGCCCGCTCAGGTCCACCGGGTCCCCGTGCGGGGTTGCCCCGGCCTTGTCAGGGTCCATCCGGCCTCCGCCCCCTTGTCCAGAGCAGTATCACGCCCAGCACGATCAGTGCGACGCCCACGAAGGCCGCGGGGTTGGTGGTCATCCAGCCGAAGACCACCAGGACGAGGCCGAGCAGCATCAGGGCGAGGGCGAAGGTCCGGACATTCATCGGGAGTTTCCTGTGTGGGTGTGCCGACAGTGTAACGCTGCCTCCTGCGGCTGTGCAGTCACCCGGGGCTGTCCCTGTTGGTCGGAATGGCGTAATGTAGAGGTGATCACAGTCCTTCGCCCACTCGCGGGTGGAGGGCTGTTTTTCGTTGGTTGACCAGCACAGCGTCAAGTTACCGTTGATCGGTCCAAGGAGTTCCCATGTCGTCGCGTCCCCCCATCATCATCAATCGTCTCGATGCCGAGCGCCTCCAGCGTCTCATCGACGACGCCAGCGACAAGGACCGCTTCGTGGCTGACTCCCTCGAGGAGGAGCTCGAGCGCGGCGAGGTCATCGACCCGGAGGACATCCCCGAGGACGTCGTCAGCATGAACAGCCGTGTGCAGTTCACCGACCTGACCCGCAATCGCCAGATGATCCGAACCCTGGTCTACCCGCACTCGCTCGCCGGCACCGAGGACGGCATCTCGGTGATGGCCCCGGTGGGGGCCGGGCTGATCGGCCTGCGTATCGGCGACATCATCGACTGGCCCCTGCCCGATGGCAGTGAGGCCAGGCTGCGTATCGACGCCATCCTCTGGCAGCCGGAGCGCGAGAAGCAGTTCCACCGCTGAGGGGCCGAGGGAGTTACCCGACATGCCGTTTTCACTCTGGATCTCACTGGTGGCCGTCTGTGCCATGGGAGCCATGTCGCCGGGCCCCAGCCTGGCGCTGGTCCTGCGCCACACCCTGGGTGGCGGACGGGCGCCGGGCGTGGCGGCGGCGGTCTCCCATGCCCTCGGGGTCGGCTTCTATGCGCTGCTGACCGTCTGGGGGCTGGGGGCGCTGGTCGTGCGCTTTCCGCCGCTGTTCCAGGCGATCACCTGGGCCGGGGCCGGCTACCTGGCCTGGCTGGGCATCAAGGCGCTGCGTGCCGGGCGTGCGGGTGCCCTCGAGGCAACTGCCATGGCCACCACCCAGCGCCAGGCGGCCCGCGAGGGCGTGCTGGTGGCGCTGGGCAACCCCAAGCTGATCCTGTTCTTCATCGCCCTGCTCAGCCAGTTCGTCACGCCGGAGATGAGCCTCGTGGCGAAGGCCGTCATCGTGCTCACGGCGATGATCATCGATGGTGGCTGGTACGTGCTGGTGGCAGTGAGCCTGTCGCACTCCCGGGTACTGCCCTGGCTGCAGGTCCGCGCCCACTGGATCAACCGCATCACCGGGGTGCTGCTGCTGGCGCTGGCCCTGCGCGTGCTGGCCGGCCCGATCGCCGGCTGACCTCCCGTGCAGGCACGGTCGAAGCAAACGTTGACGCAGCGCAGCGTTTGGCGGGTGTGGCCGCAGGACCCGGGTGCTACCCTCAAGGCTGTTGTCCGAGCGGAACTCCTTGCCGATGAACGAGCTGACCAATGATACGCGGGCGCTGGCGATGGTCCTGGATACCGATCCGGACGTGGCCGCCGTGCTGTCGCTCCAGCTGCACGTTCTCGGCCTTGAAAGCCGTTACTACCGCCAGTCGAGCCTGTTGCTCGAGGAGATGGTGGTCTGCCGGCCGCAGCTGGTGATCATGGCGCTGGAGTTCGCCGACCATGACGGCATCGCCCTGCTGCGCCGGCTTGCCGAGCTCGACTTCCAGGGGCGGGTGCTGCTGCTCAGCGGGGTGGAGCGCAAGATCTCGCGTATCGCCGAGCGGGTCGGCCGGACCCTGGGCCTGCAGATGCTCGGTTCGCTGGAGAAGCCGATGCGTCTGGCCGAGCTGCGCCAGCGCCTCGGCAACCTGCGCGTCGGTCGCCAGCCTCCCGCGGAGGTGGAGGGGGACCCGGTGTTCAGTGCCGAGGAACTCGACCAGGCCCTCGAACGACGCGAGCTCACCGTGCACTACCAGCCCCAGTTCGAGCTCTCCTCGGGGCGCCTCAGCGGTGTCGAGGCCCTGGTGCGCTGGGCCCATCCCGAGATGGGGCTGATCGGCCCGGCCAGTTTCCTGCCGCTGCTCACGCCCGCCCAGAGCAAGCGCCTGACCTGCCACGTGCTCTGCCAGGCGATGGTCGATGCCGAGCAGTGGGGGCAGATGGGGCTGATGCTGTCCCTGTCGGTCAACGTCACCGCCGACGACCTGATGAGCGACGACCTGCTGTCACTGATGCAGCATCGTGCGCCGGGCGAATCGCCACTGGTGGTGCTGGAGATCACCGAGACCGCTGCCATGGACGACGAGCTGCTGGGCAGCGAGGTCGCCGCGCGCCTGCACCTCAATGGCATGGAGGTGTCGGTGGACGACTTCGGCGTGGGGTTCTCGTCGCTCTCGCGGCTCCAGGTGCTGCCGATCAGCGAACTCAAGGTCGACCGCAGCTTCGTGCGCTACCTGCACGAGGAGTCCCAGGACGCCGCCATCGTCGAGGCGGTGGCACTGCTCGGCCGTCGCCTGGGCATCCGGGTGGTGGCCGAGGGGGTCGAGGAGCTGGCCAGCCTGGCGCTGCTGGAGCGGTACGGCTGTACCCATGTGCAGGGCTTCGGCCTGTCGCGGCCGGTGCCGGCCGAGGCGATCCCCGAGCTGGCGCGACTTCAGCTGCCCACCCTGTCCAGTATCGTCGACAGCGGTGCGTCGCTGGGCAGCACCCCGTAGGCCGCTCCGACCTCGCCGCCGAGCCGTGAGCGGCAGAAGGTCGCGGCCACCTCGCTCGGGGCATGGCGCAACAGCAGTGCCGCCTGCAGGCACTGGGCGAGGCGCTGGGCGAGCCAGCGTGCCCGTGGCTCGAGCGCTTCCGGCGGCAGGGCGAGTTCGCGTTCCAGCCCGGCCAGGGCGCGGTCGAAATCGGCCTGCTCCCCTTGCGCCTCGGCGAGCTCCGCCCGCAGTGCCGCCACCGACTCCGGATGGCGCGCGAGCACCCGCAGCAGGTCGAGACAGATCACGTTGCCCGACCCTTCCCAGATCGAGTTCACCGGCGCTTCCCGGTAGAGCCGTGCCAGCGGCGACTCCTCCACGTAGCCGATGCCCCCCAGGCACTCCATGGCCTCGGCCATGAAGCCCGGCCCCCGCTTGTTGTGCCAGTACTTGGCCAGCGTCGGCAGCACCCGGGCCAGGGCGCGCTCGTGCTCCTGGTCCATGCCGTCGAAGGCCCTCGCCGCACGCATCACCAGGGCCAGCCCGGCCTCCACCTCCAGCGCCAGGTCGGCGATCACCTGCCGCATCAGTGGCTGCTCGGCCAGGACTCGGCCGAAGGCGTGACGCTCGCGCACATGGCGCCACGCCTCGCCGAGGGCCTGGCGCATCATGCCCACCGGAGCGGTGGCGGCATCCAGCCGGGTCTGCTGGACCATGGCCAGGATGGTGGCGATGCCCCGGCCGGGCTCGCCCACCGCCTGGGCCCAGGCGCCGCGGTACTCGATTTCCGCCGAGGCGTTGGCACGGTTGCCGCACTTCTCCTTGAGCCGCTGCAGTTCCACGGCATTGCGTTGCCCGTCGGGCGTGAAGCGCGGCACCAGGAAGCAGCTCAGGCCGTCGTCGTCGCGTGCCAGGGTGAGGAAGGCGTCGGACATGGGAGCGCTGCAGAACCACTTGTGGCCGGTCAGCCGCCAGTCCTCGTCGTCGCGCTCGGCCTGGGTGGTATTGCGGCGCACGTCGCTGCCACCCTGCTTCTCGGTCATCGCCATGCCGAAGGTCAGCCCGCTCTTGTCCACTGCCGGCAGGGGGCGGGGGTCGTAGTCCCAGGCCAGCAGCCCGGGGGCCCAGCGCGTCTCCACGGCGGGTGATTGGCGCAGCACCGGCATGGCGGCATGGGTCATGGTGATCGGGCAGCAGAAACCGGGCTCGGCCTGGGTCAGCAGGTAGAGGGCGGCGACATGGGCCTGGTGGCCGCCGCGGCCCTCTTCCTGCCAGGCCACGGCATGCCAGCCATGGTCGATGGCCAGGTGCATCAGCTCGTGGTAGGCGGGGTGGTAGCGGACCTCGTCGAGGCGCCGGCCATGGCGGTCGAAGAGACGCAGCTCGGGGGGGTGGCGGTTGGCCGTCTCGCCCAGTGCCTGGACCCGGGCGCTGCCCGCCTCCCGGCCCAGGGCGGCGAGGCGCCTGGCGACCCAGTCGGGGGCCTCCCGGGCCAGGGCCTCCTGCAGCGGCAGGTCGGTGGCAAGCAGGTCCCGGTCCCCGTCGGGGGTGGGCTGGTTGGTCACCTCGTGGGTGGCCAGGTGCGTGCGTGGGGCGTGGTCGGACATCGGCGAGAGCTCCGTGGTGCCTGCCTCCTCGGAGCATGGTGGCCCGGTGGCGTCCGGTCAACGCGCGTCGGTCGAGCGTGACGCTGTCGCCGTGACTGGTTAGGCTGAAGGCATTTCGCAGGGAGACTGCCATGACCGACGCCCTCCGGCCCGAGGCGCTGCCGACGCCGTTCATCGCCGACGAGAGCATCCAGCTGGTGGATGCCCGCAATCGTCCCTGCGGCAGCGCCCCCCGGGTGCAGATGCGCCGCTTCCGCTTCTGGCATCGGGCCACCTACATCGTGGTGCGCAACGGCCACGGAGAGATCTGCGTGCAGCGCCGCACCCTCACCAAGGAGGTCTTCCCCGGGGGGCTCGACCTGGCCGCGGGTGGCGTGGTCGCGGCGGGCGAAGCGGTCCATGTGGCGGCCCGCCGCGAGCTGGCCGAGGAACTGGGCATCCGCGGCGTGCCGCTGCGTCACGTGCGCGAGTTCGTCCACGCCGAGGGTGGCCACCACATCTTCGGCAGCATCTTCCTGGTCGACCATGACGGGCCCCTGACCCTGCAGGCCTCGGAGGTCGCCGATGCCTTCTGGCTGTCGCCCGCCGAGGCCCTGGCACTCGAGGAGGCGACGCCGGATACCCGCCAGGCGGTGAAGGTGCTGCTCGAGGCCGGAGCCCTGGAGTCGGCCCCATGAACCGACAGGCGCGGATCGACAGCCTCGAGGCCGTGGTCGCCGCCCTGGAGGACGTGGTGCTGGGCAAGTCCCGTGAGGTGCGCCTGGCACTCTGCTGCCTGCTGTGCCGGGGGCACCTGCTGATCGAGGACCTGCCGGGGCTGGGCAAGACCACCCTGGCCCAGGCCCTGGCACGAGTCACCGGGCTCGACATGCAGCGCCTGCAGTTCACCAGCGACCTGCTGCCCGCCGACGTGCTGGGGGTCTCGGTGTTCGATCCCCGCGAGGCGCGCTTCACCTTCCATCCCGGCCCGGTGTTCCACGGCGTGGTGCTGGCCGACGAGATCAACCGGGCCACCCCCAAGACCCAGAGTGCCCTGCTCGAGGCCATGGAGGAGGGCAGGGTGACGGTCGAGGGCGAGACCCGCCTGCTGCCCGATCCCTTCTTCGTCATCGCCACCCAGAATCCCCAGGAGCAGGCGGGGACCTTCGCCCTGCCCGAGTCCCAGCTGGACCGCTTCTTGATGCGGCTCTCCCTGGGCTACCCGGACCCCCGGGCCGAGCGCGAGATCCTGCGCGGCCGGGCGGGCAGGGTGAGGCTGGCGTCGCTGCCGGTACTGCTGGATGCCGAGCGGCTGCGCGCCTGGCAGTCGCGCCTCGATGACATCCATGTGGCCGATGCGCTGCTCGACTATGTCCAGGCGCTGGCGGCGGCCAGCCGCGATCATCCCGAACTGGCCTGGGGGCTGTCGACCCGGGGTGTGCTGGCCTTGCTGCAGGCCTCTCGGGGCTGGGCGCTGCTCGAGGGGCGCGACCACGTGCTGCCCGAGGACGTCCAGGCCGTCTGGGTGGCGGTGGCGGGGCACCGGCTCAGCAGTGGCCAGCGCGAGGAGGGCGAGGCCCTGGCGCGTCACCTGCTCGCCCGCGTGCCGGTGATGGGGTAGCGTCGCCATGCCTGCCGAGGCCGCCTTGCACTGGCGGGAGCGCCTGCGACAGCGCTGGCTCGGGCGCCTGACGGCACCGCTCGAGTCGCCGCTGCCGCAGAGCCGCCTGTTCCTGCTGCCGACCCGCTTCGGCCTCGGCTGGGCGGCGCTGGTGGTGGTCCTGGTGCTGTTCGGCATCAATTACCAGAACAGCCTGGCCTATGCGCTGGCGTTCTGGCTGTTCGCCGTCGGTGTGGTGGTGCTGCTGCGGACCTGGCGCAACCTGATCGGGGTACGCGTCTCCCTGCGCCTGCCCCGGGAAGTCTTCGCCGGCGACGGGGCGCGACTCGGGGTGAGCCTGGAGGGCGGCCGGACGCGCAGTGCCCTGGCCCTGCATGGCGGCGGGGCCACGGCCTGGGCCGACCTGCCCGGCGGGAGCGGCGAGACGACGCTGGTACTGCCGGCGCCGCGCCGCGGGGTGCAGCGGCTTCCGCCCCTGCGCATCGAGAGTCGCTGGCCGCTGGGGCTGGTGCGGGTGGTGGCCTGGCTCGAGTCGGGTGGCCAGCTGCTGGTCTATCCCCGGCCGCTGGACGAGGAGGCGCCGATGCACCGGCGCACCGGTGCCGGCCTGGAAGCCAGCGACTTCGCCGGACTGCGCCGCGCCGAGCCCGGCGATAGTCCCGCGCGGCTGGCCTGGAAGCAGTGGAGCCGCACCGGCGTGCTCGCCACCAAGGTCTTCAGCGTGCCGCCGCGCCAGCAGCTCTGGCTCGACTACGGCGCCTGCCGTGGCGACCCGGAACGGCGCCTGTCGGTGCTCTGCGCCCGGGCGCTGGCCCACCATCAGGCCGGCGATCGCTATGGCCTGCGCCTGCCCGGCCTGACCCTGCCCCAGGGCGAGGGGGCCCGCCAGCGGCATCGGGTGCTCGAGGCACTGGCGCGCGTCGATCCGGCGGCGGGGGCGTGATGCGTCGACCTTCCCTCGGATCGGGCCCGGCGGTGCTGGCCGACGGTCGCGCCCTGAGCGCAGCCATGCTGCGCCAGCTGTTCATCGGCCAGTGCCTGGTGCTCGCCCTGCACCTGCCCTGGATGCCGGCCTGGCTGGTGGGGCTCGCCGCGGCGGTGGCGGGCTACCGCTACCTGCAGCTGCGGCGGCGGCTGCCGAGGGCCAGCCTGGTCCTGCGGTTGACGGCAGTGGCGGGACTGCTGGTGGTCCTGTGGCTGGAGTTCGGCACCCTGCACGGCATGGACGGCCTGGTCGGCCTGCTGCTCGGGGTCTACCTGCTCAAGCTGCTCGAGACCCATGACCGCCGGGATGCCCGGGTGGTGGTGATGATCGGCATGGTGGCCACCAGCGTGGCCTTCCTGCACGACCAGGGCATCCTCATGGCCGTTGCCGCCCTGCTGGCGCTGGCCTGGCTGCTGCAATCGCTGGTGCGGCTCTCCGGGGCCAGCGGGGCCCGCCAGGCATGGCGGGAGACGCTCTGGCTGCTGGGGCTGTCGGCGCCGCTGATGGCGCTGCTGTTCGTCACCTTCCCGCGGCTCGGGCCACTGTGGAGCCTGCCCCAGATGGAGCGTGCCTCCACCGGCCTCACCGACGAGATCGCCCCCGGCGACATCGCCCAGCTGTCGCGCAGCGACGCCCGGGCCTTCCGGGCGCGCTTCGAGGGCCGCGACCCCTCCCCCGGCGAACGCTACTGGCGGGTCTATACCCTCTCGCACTTCGACGGCATCCGCTGGTCCCGTGCCAGGCCGCCCGAGCTCGCCTCGGCGCTGAATCGACCCCTCGACCACTTCGTGCAGGAGGCGAGGCGTACCCCCTGGGAGGGCGACGCGCCGGCCGGCTTCACCGTCGAGCTGCTGCTCGAGCCCGACAGCCGGCCCTGGCGGCCCTCGCTGGGGGCCCCGCTGACCACCGACAGCCGCCAGCGCTTTCTCGCCGACGGCACCCTGGAGGGCCTGGCGGCGCTGAGTTCCCGCAGCCTGCTGCGCCTGTCGAGCAGCGGCGCGGCGCCCACGAACCCCGATCCGGCCGGGCCGGCCTGGCAGGCGATGCTGCCGGCAGAGGCCAACCCCCGGACCCGGGAGCTGGCCGATCGCCTGTGGCGCGAGAGCGGGGGAGACGCCCGTGCCTTCCTCGCTGCCGCGATGGCGCGCTTCGGCGAGACGCCCTTCCGCTATACGCTCTCCCCGCCGCGGCTGACCTCCGTCGACCGGGTCGACGAGTTCCTGTTCGAGAGCCGGGCCGGCTACTGCACCCACTACGCCTCGGCGATGGCGGTGCTGGCCAGGGCGGCGGGGATTCCCGCCCGGGTGGTGGCGGGCTTCCTGGGTGGCGAACGACATCCGGATGGCCACTTCACGGTCCGTGACTACGATGCCCATGCCTGGGTCGAGGTGTGGCTGGACGGGCGCTGGCAGCGCCTGGACCCCACCGCCGTGATTGCCCCGGAGCGCATCGAGCAGGGCCCCGAGGCGGTGCGCGATGGTGGCGAGGTGTTCCTGGCCGATGCGCGCTTCTCGGCGTTGCGGATGCGCGAGCTGGGCTGGGTCAACGCGCTGCGGCTGGAGTGGGAGCGCCTGGAGTACCGCTGGCAGCGTGGCGTGATCGGCTACCAGCGTGAGTCGCGGGTCGCGCTGATGGAGCGCATTGCCGAACGCCTGGGGGCCCTCTGGGCCTGGCTGGTCGAGGTGTTGCCGGGGCGTGGTGCCCTGGCGACGGGGCTGGCCCTGCTGGCCGCCCTGGGGGGGCTGGCGGGGGCCGCGGTGCTGGCCGGGCTGGGCTGGCGGCATCACCGCCGTGGCCGTGACGAACGGGCCCTGGTGCTGGCGCTGCAGGCCCGGCTGGTGCGGCATGGCCTGGGGCCGCTGCCCGGCGAGTCCCCGGCCGCACACCTGCGGCGCATCGCCCCGCGCGCCGGGGCTGCCGGGCCGGCGCTGGAAGAGAGTGCCCGCCATGTCGAGCGGCTGGCCTACGCCCCGCTGGGGAGTGCGGAGCGTCGCGAGCGGCAGCATCGGCTGGCACAGCGGGTGGCCGAGGTGCGTCGGCGGCTGCGCCGCCCCCGCGGCGGGGCGTCGGCCTGAGCCCCCGGGGGCTGGCCTGCGCCGCCTGGCCGTGGCATCGTGGGGCATGACAGATGGAAAGTCCGACCATGTCCATTCATGACCACCAATGCCGCAACTATCGCGGCGAGCCCTTCAACCTGGGTGCCCTGCGTGGCCAGGTGCTGTTGATCGTCAACGTGGCCAGCCGCTGCGGCTTCACGCCTCAGCTGCGTGAACTCGAGCGACTCTACCGCCGCTATCGCGACCAGGGGTTCACCGTGCTGGCCTTTCCCTGCAACCAGTTCGGCCACCAGTCGCCGGAGTCGGCGCTGGAATTCTGTGCCTTCAGCGAACGGGAGTACCGGGTCAGCTTTCCGCTGATGGAGAAGGTCAAGGTCAACGGGGCGGATGCCCACCCGATGTTCGTGGAGCTCAAGCGCCAGGCACCGGGGGTGCTGGGCACCAGCATGATCAAGTGGAACTTCACCAAGTTCCTGGTGGGCCGCGATGGCCGGGTCATTCGGCGGTTCTCTCCCCGCGACGGCGAGGCGGAGCTGCGCCTGGCGCTGGAGCGGGCCCTGGAAGAGACCTGACCCCGAGCGCCTCGCCGCGCTCGACCGGGAGGCCCATCCGCCCCGGTCAGGAGGGCATCTCGCCGCGTTCGACCATGAGCCGCATCATCAGCTCGTTCCAGCGGTGGCGGGTCATCATGGTGGTGAGTCCCGAGAACAGCGCCCAGCTCTTGCGCCGCCACCCCTTGAGCCGCAGGTTATGGGCCACCAGCTGCTTCATCAGCTTGTGGTCGTCGAACGAGCGCCACTCGCCGACCACCGACATCTGGTGTCGGGCCAGCACCGGTGACAGTTCCAGGCGGAAGATCCACTCCAGCTCGCGCAGCGACAGCTCGTGGCGCTCGATGACCGCGATCATGTGGGCGTAGTCGCGCTCGCCGGGCTCCCGCTCGAGCCACAGCGGCGCCAGTGCCATCCACAGCTCACCGCGTTCGTCGACCAGGGTCTGTGCATCCATATCGTGCCTCCAGCATGAGGTCGTGCCCGGGAGGAGCATCCTGCCCCAGCGGGCGGCGCGGCTCAAGGGCGGACAGGATGAAACGCGGTCGCTAGAATGTGCCCACTGGCAATCCGAATCAACGGGCGTGGCCGGCCGCCATGCCCGACACCCATCAGCGAGGTCTGTCGTGATCATCAAACCCAAGGTTCGCGGTTTCATCTGTACCACCACCCATCCCGTCGGCTGCGAGAAGAACGTGCTCGAGCAGATCGAGGCGACCCGTGCCCGTGGCCTGGACAAGAGTGCCGGGCCGAAGAAGGTGCTGGTGATCGGCGCCTCCAGCGGCTACGGCCTGGCGGCACGCATCACCGCCGCCTTCGGCTACGGTGCCGACACCCTGGGCATCTTCTTCGAGAAGCCGGGCACCGAGAAGAAGCCCGGCACTGCCGGCTGGTACAACAGTGCCGCCTTCGACAGGTTCGCCAAGGCCGAGGGGCTCTACAGCAAGTCGATCAACGGCGACGCCTTCTCCCACGAGGCCCGCGACAAGGCGATCGAGCTGATCAAGGAAGACCTCGGTCAGGTCGACCTGGTGGTCTATTCGCTGGCCTCGCCGGTGCGCAAGCTGCCCGACAGCGGGGAGCTCAAGCGTTCCAGCCTCAAGCCCATCGGCGAGACCTACCGCGCCACCGCCATCGACACCAACAAGGACGCCATCATCGAGGCCGAGGTGGAGCCCGCCACCGAGCAGGAGATCGAGGACACCAAGGCAGTGATGGGCGGCGAGGACTGGGAGCTGTGGATCGACGCGCTGGACCGTGCCGGCGTGCTGGCCGAGGGCGCGCGCAGCGTGGCCTTCAGCTACATCGGCACCGAGATCACCTGGCCGATCTACTGGCATGGCGCCCTGGGCAAGGCCAAGGAGGACCTGGACCGTGCCGCCGGCGAGATCGACAAGCGCCTCTCGGCCACCGGCGGCGGCGCCAACGTGGCGGTGCTCAAGTCGGTGGTGACCCAGGCCAGCGCGGCCATCCCGGTGATGCCGCTCTACATCGCCATGGTCTACAAGGTGATGAAGGAGCAGGGGCTTCACGAGGGCACCATCGACCAGCTCAACCGCCTGTTCGGCGAGCGCCTCTACTCTCCTGAAGGGCAGCGCGGCGAGATGGCCACCGACGAGGCCGGCCGCCTGCGCCTGGACGACTGGGAGCTGCGCGATGACGTCCAGCAGGCCTGCAAGGCGCTGTGGCCGAAGGTGACCACCGAGAACCTTTTCGAGATCACCGACTATGCTGGTTACAAGCACGAGTTCCTCAAGCTGTTCGGGTTCGAGCGCAGCGACGTGGATTATGACGCCGAGGTGGACCCGGTGGCGGAATTCGATGTCGTAAGCCTGTAGGCGGGCACCCTGACCCGGCGCCGCGTCGGTTCCGTGCCTTGCCACCCATCGACCGGATGAGCGGGAGGTTCGTATGGATACCAGGGAAAGCAAGACCCCGGAGGAAGAACGCGTGCACGTGATGGGACAGCGCACCCCGGAGGACTATGACAACCCCGAGCCGGACGAAGAGCAGCCCGAGGCGAAGCAGGGCCCGCAGGGCCTGCAGCGCGTGCTGCCCATCGTCGTCGTCCTCCTTGGCCTGCTGATCGCGGCGATGCTGATCTTCAGTGGCGGCGTCGAATGACGCCACGCTGCCGGGCCGGCCGGCCCGGCAGCGCTCTCTCACCTGCTAGTGCGAGGCAGGGCTGTCGTACGCCCCGGCCTTGGGTAAGATAAGCCTTTGCCCGGCCAAGGCTTCGCTTCGCATGTCCGACTCCGCTCCCCCTTCCCGCACGCCGACCCTGACGCGGCATGTCGGCGTCGTGGTCCTGCCCGGCTTCTCCCTGCTCGCCCAGGCCTGTGCCACCGAGCCGCTGGCCGTCGCCAACCAGCTCGCCGGCCGGACCCTCTATCGGCTCACCACCTTCGGCCTCGATGCCCGCCCGGTGACCAGCGGTTCACGGCAGGCGCTGCTGCCCCACGAGCAGGCCGGCGAGGCCTTCGCCGGCCTCGACATGCTGCTGGTCTGCGCTTCCGGGCCACTCGACTCCGGTGTGCCCGACACCCTCCTGGTGTGGCTGAAGCGGCTGGCGGCCCGGGGGGTGGTGCTGGGTGGCATCGGCGGCGGCACCGAGGTCCTGGCCCGCGCCGGGGTGCTCGATGGCTACCGCGCCACGCTGCCCTGGCAGCGCTTCGATGCCTTCGCGCGGGCCCACCCCAGGGTGAGGCTCTCCCAGCAGCTGTTCGAGATCGACCGCGACCGCCTCACCTGCGGCGGGGGCACCGCGGCCATGGACATGATGATGACCCTGATCGGCAGCCAGCAGGGCAGCGAGCTGGCCGAGCGGGTGTCGGAGCACTTCGTGCTGGAGCGGGTGCGCATGGGCGACGAGCCCCAGCAGGTCTCGCTGCGTTCGCGGCTGGGCCACGCCCCCCGCAGCCTGATCGAGGCAGTGACCCTGATGGAGGCCAATATCGAGGAGCCGCTCACCACCCACGAGCTCGCCGCGCACCTGGGCATCTCGCGACGCCAGCTCGAGCGGCTGTTCAAGAAGTACCTGCAGGCGGTGCCCAGCCGCTACTACCTCGGGCTGCGGCTGCAGCAGGCGCGCAAGCTGCTGCGCGAGTCCGACCGCCCGGCCGGCGAGATCGCCCTGCAGACCGGCTTCTCCTCGGCGGCCCACTTCTCCACCGCCTACCGCAACCACTTCGGCCTGACGCCGCGCGAGGAGCGGCTGGGTTGACGCCATCGCCCATGGAGCCCCCATGCATGCCCTGAGGCCCCATCTCTTCCTGCTGCTGGTGGTGGCGATCTTCGCCGGCAACATCCTGGTCGGCAAGGCGCTGGCCGGGTTGCCACCCTTCACCATCTCCCTGGGGCGGGTCTTCATCGCCCTGCTGGTGATGCTGCCGCTGGGCTGGTACCAGGCCCGGCGGGGGTGGCCGGTGTTCCGGCGTCACTGGCGCCCCCTGCTGGGGCTGGCACTCTCCGGCGTGGCCTTCTTCAATGCGCTGATCTACGCCGCCCTGAAGTTCACCTCGGCGACCAATGTCGCCATCCTCGAGAGCCTGATCCCGGTGGCGACCCTGCTGCTGAGCGTGCTGCTGCTCGGCGAGCGTTTCCGCGCGCTGCAGTGGGGCGGCGTGGTGCTCTCCCTCGGCGGCGCCGTCGCGGTCATCAGCGCCGGCAGCGGGGCGGTGACCATGCCCGGCGGGGTCAACCCCGGCGACCTGATCATGCTGCTGGCGGTGCTTGTCTGGGTGGGGTACTCGCTGCTGGTCAAGGAGCACATGGCACGCTTCCCGCGTTATGGCGGCCTGCTGGCCATGCTGGTCATCGCCAACCTGGCGCTGGCGCCCATCGCCCTGCTGGAAGGCGCCTGGCAGGTGATCCCGCGGCTCACCGTGCAGGAACTGGCCGGCCTGGCCTACCTGGGCGTCTTTCCCTCGGTGGTCGCGCTGCTGCTCTACAACAGCGCCCTGGCCGACATCGGGCCCACCCGGGCCTCGGTCTACCTCAACCTGCTGCCGGTATTCACCATGCTCGGCGCCTGGTGGCTGCTGGGCGAGACCATCCTGCCGGTCCAGGTGATCGGCAGCCTGGTGGTCATCGTCGGGGTCTGGTGCACCATCCTGCCACCCCGCCACGAGGCTGCCTGATCAGGCCGGGCGGGCCAGCAGGGCGCGGAACAGCGAACCCATCATCACCGGGGTGTCCTGTTCGATGACGAAACCCGACTGCTCGAGCAGCGGGCGGGCCTGGCGGGTGATGTCGGTGGCGACGGCCGAGGCGATGGCATTGAGCCCGCGGCGGGCCAGGCCGGCGGGGCGGTCGTCGGGCTGGAACTTGTCCATCACGCAGAGCTGGCCGTCGGCCTTCAGGACCCGTTGCGCCTCGGCGAGCCCCCGAGCCGGATCGGGCATGACCGCCAGGATCAGGTGCATCACCACCACGTCGAAATGGTCATCCGGGAAGTCGAGACGCTCGGCATCCATCTCCTCGGCCTGGACGTCCATGCCCAGGGCCTCGGCGCGACGCTTGAGACGCCGCACCATCGCCGGCGACAGATCGGTGGCGTGGAGTTCCACGTCCCTGGGCAGGCAGGGCAGGTCGAGGCCGGTGCCGGCACCCACCAGCAGCACGCGCATGCCGGGCCGCCAGTGCACCTGGCCCAGGGCCGCTCGGCGAGGCCGGCGGAAGGCGCGGTCGGCGACGGCGTCGTAGATCGGGGCATAGAGGCTGTAGCGCAGGCGATTCCATCCGGTGGTGTTGAACATGGTGCGGCTCCGTGCGGACGACTTGGGCCTTCAGACTACCCGACATCCGGGATGACGGGGGATCGTGGGGCACGGCGGCTTTTTCACAAGTTGGGGTCCCATTGCTGAAAGCTTCCCCCGGCGCGGCTCCCTATACTCGAGTCTCATCCAGTGATCCCCGCCGTATGGAATGGAGACCGACATGAGCCAGACCCCGACCCGCGCCGACTTCGACCGCTACATGGTGCCCAACTATGCCCCCCAGAAGGCGATACCGGTGCGCGGCGAGGGGAGCCGCCTGTGGGACCAGGAGGGGCGCGAATACATCGACTTCGCCGGCGGCATCGCCGTCAACTCGCTCGGCCACTGTCATCCGGTGCTGGTCGAGGCCCTGACCGACCAGGCCAACACCCTCTGGCACCTCTCCAACGTCTACACCAACGAGCCGGCACTCGAGCTGGCGCGCCGCCTGGTCGAGCGTACCTTCGCCGACAAGGTCTACCTCTGCTCCTCCGGTGGCGAGGCCAACGAGGCGGCACTGAAGCTGGCCCGTCGCTGGGCCCACGACCGGCATGGCGAGCACAAGAACCGCATCGTCTCCTTCGCCCAGTCCTTCCATGGCCGCACCTTCTTCACCGTCAGCGTCGGTGGCCAGCCCAAGTACTCCGCCGGTTTCGGCCCGGTGCCCGGCGGCATCGTCCATGGGGAGTACAACAACCTCGACAGCGTGCGCGACCTGATCGACGACGACACCTGTGCGGTGATGGTCGAGCCGATGCAGGGCGAGGGGGGCATCATTCCCGCCACCCCCGAGTTCCTCCAGGGGCTGCGCGACCTGTGCGATGCCCACGATGCCCTGCTGGTCTTCGACGAGGTGCAGACCGGTGCCGGTCGTACCGGTTCGCTCTATGCCTACCAGCAGTACGGCGTGACGCCGGACATCCTGACCAGCGCCAAGTCGCTGGGGGGCGGTTTCCCGGTGGGGGCCATGCTGACCACCGATGCCGTTGCCGAGGTCTTCACCCTGGGCACCCACGGCTCCACCTACGGCGGCAACCCGCTCGCCTCGGCGGTGGCATTGGCCGCCATCGAGTTCATCGACACCCCCGAGGTGCTCGAGGGCGTGCAGCGGCGTCACGACCTCTTCCGCGAGCACCTGGAGGCGATCAACCGCCAGCACGGGGTGTTTCGCGAGATCCGCGGGATGGGGCTGCTGATCGGGGCCGAGATGGCGCCCGACCACGAAGGCCGGGCCAAGGACATCCTGCCGCTGGCCCTCGAGGAGGGGCTGATGGCGCTGATCGCCGGCCCCAATGTGCTGCGCCTGGCGCCATCGCTGGTGATTCCCGAGGCCGACATCGCCGAGGGCATGGCGCGCCTCGAGCGGGCCGTGGCGCGGCTGGTGGCGGCGAAGTGAGCCCCGGCCCCGCCATGGAAGACGACGAATCCCTGCCCGGAGGTCCCGCCATGCTGGTCGTACGTCCCGTCCGCCCGGCGGACCTGCCGGCCCTGGAGCGGCTGGCCGGGACCGCCACCCCGAGGTTGACCAACCTGCCGGCGCACCGCGACCGGCTCGAGGAGCGCATCGCCCGCTCTCGCCAGGCCTTCGCCCAGGAGGTCGATTTTCCCGGCGACGAGCACTACACCTTCGTGCTCGAGGACCTGGAGCGCGACGAGGTCGTGGGCACCGCCACGGTGCGCGCCCAGGCCGGGGCCCGCGAGGCCTACTACACCTATCGCCAGGAGACGCTGATCCACGCCTCGCAGCAGCTCGACGTGCGTCGCGAGGTGCAGACCCTGGCGCTCTCCCACGAGGTCTCCGAGGCGAGCCTGCTGTGCGCGCTGTCGCTGGATCCGCATTACAAGGGCACCAGTGCCGAGAGCCTGCTGCGCAGGGCGCGGCTGATGTTCATCGCCCAGTACCCGGAGCGCTTCGCCGAGATCCTGGCCATGGCCTTTCCCGGGTATCTCGATGACAGCGGCGAGTCGCCGTTCTGGAACAGCGTGGGGCGCCACTTCTTCGTGCGCGACTACCAGGAGATCAACTACCTGGCCGGGGTGCGCTCCAAGAGCTTCATCGCCGAGGTGATGCCGCAGTTCCCGCTCTACCTGGCGCTGCTCACGCCCCAGGCCCGGGCCGCGATCGGCCGCGAACACCCGGATCACGAGGCGGCCATGGCGGAGATGCTGGCCGAGGGCTTCCTGCGTTCGCGCCACGTCGACATCTTCGATGCCGGCCCGGTGATCAAGGGCGAACGCGAACGCCTCGCCAGCTTCCGGCGGGCCGCCTGGCATCCGGTGCGCATCCGCCCCGACCACGCCCTGCCCGATGCCGAGCCGGCGATGGTCGCCAACCAGCGCCTGGCGGACTTCCGCTGCGTGGTGGCGCGCTATGCCCTGTCGCCCACCGGCCAGCTGATGCTCTCCCCCGAGCATGCCGAGCTGCTGGGGGTGGAGGAGGGGCGCGCCGTGCTCGCCGCGCCGCTCGCCCTGCCGGGGGCGGAGGAACATGACCCGGGCTACGACGAGGGAGAACTGTGATGCGCATTCGACCCATCGCCGAGGGTGACCTGGACGACCTGCAGCTCCTGGCCCGGGAGACCGGGGTGGGCTTCACCTCGCTGCCCGACAACCGCGACTTCCTGGCCGCCAAGATCGCCTCCGCGGTGAGTGCCTTCGAGGAGCGCACCCCGGAGGACCGGCGCAACTACTTCTTCGTCCTGGAGGACGAGGCCCGGGGCAAGCTGGCCGGTTGCTGCGCCATCGAGGGGCAGGTGGGGCGCGAGGTGCCCTTCTACCACTACCGTCTGGGGACCCTGGCCCACTCCTCGGTGCAGCTCGACCTGCACCGCACCATCGATACGCTGTTCCTGAGCTCCGACCATACCGGCGATGCCGAGGTGGCCTCGCTGTTCCTGCGCCCCGAGTACCGCGGCGCCGAACACCGTCACCGGCGCAACGGGGCCATGCTGTCGATGATGCGCTGGCTGTTCATGGCCGAGTTCCGCGACCGCTTTCCCGACAAGGTGCTGGCGGAGATGCGCGGCGTCTTCGACGAACAGGGCAGGAGCCCCTTCTGGCACTGCCTGGGCAGCCACTTCTTCCCGCTGGACTTCGACGAGGCGGACAAGCTCACGGGGCTGGGGCAGAAGAGCTTCATCGGCGAGCTCATGCCCAAGTTCCCCATCTACACCCCCTTCCTCTCGGACGAGGCACGGGCCTGCATCGGCCAGGTCCACGAACAGACCCGCCCGGCGCTGGCGATGCTGAAGAAGCAGGGGCTGCGCTGGGAGGGCTACATCGACATCTTCGACGGCGGCCCCACGGTGGAGGCCTATATCGACGATGTGCGCGGCGTGCGCCTGTCGCGCCGCTGCCGGGTGGAGGTGAAGGCCGGCGCCACGCCCACCGATGCCCGTCCCCGCTGGCTGGCGGCCACCACCGGCATGGCCGGTTTCCGGGCTGCCTGGGTGGGACGCGGCCCGGACGAGCATGACGTGGTGACCCTGAGCGAGGAGGAAGCGCGACGGCTCGAGGTCGCCGCGGGCGATACCCTGCGCATACTGGATACCGAGGAGGAGGCGTGATGAAGGCGAGACGGCAACTGCTGATCGACGGCCACTGGCAGGAGGGAAGCGGCGAACACTTCGCCAAGCACGACCCGGTGTCCGACCAGCGCCTCTGGCAGGGGGCGGGCGCCAGCGAGGGGCAGGTCGAGGCGGCGGTGACCGCGGCGCGCCGGGCCTTCCCGGCCTGGGCCCGCACCTCGTTCGCCGAGCGCCAGGCACTGGTGGAGCGCTTCCGCGAGGTGCTGGAGAGCCATCGCGAGGACCTGGCCACGGCGATCGCCTCCGAAACCGGCAAGCCGTTGTGGGAGGCACGTACCGAGGTGGGGGCGATGATCGGCAAGGTGGCGATCTCGATCCGCGCCTACCAGGAGCGAACCGGTGAGCGCCGTCGCGACCTGGGCGAGGCCACGGCGGTACTGCGCCATCGCCCCCACGGCGTGATGGCGGTGTTCGGCCCCTACAACTTCCCCGGGCACCTGCCCAACGGCCATATGGTGCCGGCGCTGCTGGCCGGCAACAGCGTGGTGTTCAAGCCCAGCGAGCAGACCCCGCTGACCGCCGACCTCACCCTGCAGTGCTGGCAGGAGGCGGGGCTGCCCCCCGGCGTCATCAACCTGGTCCAGGGGGCCGCCGAAACCGGCCAGGCGCTCTCCGCCCATCCCGGCATCGACGGCCTGCTGTTCACCGGCAGCGCCCGGGTGGGGGGCATCCTGCATCGCCAGTTCGCCGGCCAGTTCGACAAGATCCTGGCGCTGGAGATGGGCGGCAACAACCCCCTGGTGATCAGGGACGTGCCCGACCAGGACGCCGCGGTGCTGACCATCCTGCAGTCGGCCTTCCTCTCCGGCGGCCAGCGCTGCACCTGCGCGCGGCGCCTGATCGTGCCCGAGGGACAGGTCGGTGACCACCTGCTCGATGCGCTGAGCGACGCCATCTCGCGACTGCGGGTCGCCGGCCAGTTCGCGGAGCCGGCTCCCTTCTATGGCGGCCTGGTGAGCGGCCGGGCGGCGGATGGCCTGCTCGAGGCCCAGGACGACCTGGAAGCCCTGGGCGGGGTGGTGCTGTCACGCATGGAGCGCCTGGAGGCGGGCACCAGCCTGCTCTCCCCGGCCTTGATCGACGTCACCGGCCTGCCGGTGCCCGACGAGGAGCACTTCGGCCCGCTGCTCAAGGTGTATCGCTACCGTGACTGGGACGAGGCCATCGCCCTGGCCAACGACACCCGCTACGGCCTCTCCGCCGGCCTGATCGGCGGCGAGCGCGCCGACTGGGACGACTTCCTGCTGCGCGTCCGTGCGGGCATCGTCAACTGGAACCGCCAGACCACCGGGGCCTCCGGCGACGCCCCCTTCGGCGGGGTGGGCGACAGCGGCAACCATCGCCCGAGTGCCTACTATGCCGCCGACTACTGCGCCTACCCGGTCGCCTCCATGGAGACCGAGGACCTGCACCTGCCTGACCAGTTGCCGCCGGGGGTGGTGCTATGAGCGTCCGCGAGGTCAACTTCGATGGCCTGGTGGGTCCGACCCACAACTACTCGGGCCTGGCGCTGGGCAACGTGGCCTCCATGACCCACGAGGGGCTGGTGGCCAACCCGAAGGAGGCGGCCCTGCAGGGCCTGGCCAAGATGAAGTCGCTGCTGGACGCCGGCTACGCCCAGGGGGTGCTGCCGCCCCAGCAGCGCCCGGACCTGCAGGCGCTGCGCTCGCTCGGCTTCACCGGCAGCGACGCCGAGGTCCTGGCCCGGGCCGCCGGGGAAGCACCGCAGATCCTGCGCGCCGTCTGTTCGGCCTCGAGCATGTGGACGGCCAATGCCGCCACCGTGACGCCGAGCGTCGATGCGCCGGACGGCCGGGTGCACTTCACCCCGGCCAACCTGCAATCGAGCTTCCATCGCTTCCTGGAGCCCGCCACCACGGCTCGGGTGCTGGCGGCGATCTTCCGCGACGAGGCGCGTTTCGCCCACCACCCGGTGCTGCCGGCCACCCCGGCGTTCTCCGACGAGGGGGCGGCCAACCATACCCGGCTGGCCGGCGAGCATGGTGAGCCCGGGGTACACCTGTTCGTCTATGGCCGCGAGGCCTTCGGCTGGGGGCTCGACGAGGGCGTGGCGCCCAGGCGCTACCCGGCCCGACAGACCCTGGAGGCGAGCCAGGCGGTGGCCCGCCAGCACGGCCTCACCGAGTCGCAGACGGTATTCGCCCAGCAGCACCCGGATGCCATCGACGCCGGCGTCTTCCACAACGACGTCATCGCGGTGGGCAATGGCCCGGTGCTGCTCTACCACGAGATGGCCTTCCTCGACGAGGCGGGCACCCTGGAGGAGCTGCGCGCCAAGCTCGCCACGCCACTGATTCCGGTGCGGGTGCCGGCCGAGGCGGTGAGCCTCGAGGACGCCGTGGCCTCCTACCTGTTCAATTCGCAGCTGCTCTCCAATCCGGATGGCTCCATGACCCTGGTGGTGCCCGGCGAATGCCAGGAGCGCGAGGCCGTCTGGCGCACTCTCCAGGATCATCTGCTGGCGGGCCACAACCCCATCGCCGAGGTGGTGGTCAAGGACGTCAAGCAGAGCATGCGCAACGGCGGCGGCCCGGCCTGCCTGCGCCTGCGGGTGGTGCTCGACGAGGCCGAGCGCGCCGCGCTCTCCGGCCGGGTACTGCTCGACGCGGCGCTCTACGAGGAGCTCACCGCCTGGGTCGAGCGCCACTACCGCGACCGCCTGGCACCCCAGGATCTCGCCGATCCGCAGCTCGCCGTGGAGACCCTCACGGCGCTGGACGAGCTGACCCGGATCCTCGCGATCGGTGCGGTATACCCCTTCCAGCTGGGGTGAGGCCGTGCCATCCCGTCATGGTTCCGGTCCGCCGTGCGGCGGGCCGGAACGGCATGTTCACCCTGAGCGCCACTGGCGAGGGAGTGCCCTGATGGATCAGCCGGATATCGTGCGATTGAGCGCCGATTCCCCCCACCTGGACCGAATCGCCGCCTGGCAGCATGCCGAGTGGGGGCACCTGACGCCCGGCGAGACACCGACCTCGCGGCGGGTGGGGCTGCGTGAGGAGTGCGGTCCGGCCGGCGTGCCGTCGGTGTTCGTGGCCCTGGTCCATGACGAGAGGGGGAGGCAGACACCGGTGGGCACGGCCAGCCTGGTGGCCGACGACATGAGCGTGCGGCGTCGACTCACCCCCTGGCTGGCGTCGGTGTTCGTGCTGCCCGAGTGGCGCGGTCGGGGCATCGCCTCGTGCCTCGTCCGGCGGGTCGAGGCCGAGGTGGCCGCGAGCGGCCTCGCCAGTTGCTACCTGTTCACGCCTGACCAGCAGGCGCTCTACCGCCGGCTGGGCTGGCGGGACCACGAGGCGCTGGACTACCGGGGCGAGGCCGTGACCATCATGATTCGCCACCTGGGCGCGGCGCCGGCCTGATACCGGCGCCGCCGGTATTCAGCCGCCCGTGGCGGCTCCCCCGACCACGCCGCCGCGCAGGCCGCCCTGGTTGCCGCCGGCCCTCAGGTGGCTGGCCACGGCGTCTTCCGGTGAGCCGGCCAACTCGCGGAACATGCCCATCGAGCCGAGCAGGGCGCTGGACTCGTAGGGCACGAAGACCCGCTCGCCCTCCTTGGCCATGGTCGGCAGCGCCTTGATGTAACTCTGGCCGAGCAGGTAGCCGACCACGGTCTGCTTGTGGGTGTCGCTGTCGCCGATGGCATTGAGGACCAGCTTGATCGACTCCTGCTCGCCCTGGGCGCGCAGGATGGCCGACTCCTTGTCGCCCTGGGCGTTGAGGATCGCCGACTCGCGCTGGCCCTGGGCCTTGGCGATGGCCGCGGCCTTCTCGCCCTCGGCCTCGGTCACGGTGGCGCGGCGCTTGCGTTCGGCGGCCATCTGCAGGCGCATGGCGGTCTCCACTTCCTCGGGCATGGCGATGTCCTGCACCTCGACCCGCGAGATCTTCACGCCCCACTTGGAAGCGGGCTCCTCCATGGCGGCCTGGATCTCGTTGTTGACCTCGGCACGGGATTCGAAGAGCTTGTCGAGCTCCATCTTGCCGACCACCGAACGCAGGGTGGTCTTGGCCAGCACCTCCACCGCCTGGCTCATGTTCTCCACCTCGTAGACGGCACGCCGTGGGTCGATGATCTGGTAGTAGAGGGCGCCATTGATGGTCACCGTGACGTTGTCGGTGGTGACCACCGGCTGGCCGGGGAAGTCCATGACGGTCTCGCGGCGGTCGATGCGGACCTCGTCGCTGGTGATGGCGTGATAGTCATCGCCCATCTTGCGGTAGCGGATCATGGTGATGGCGCGGGGCTGCTCGATGAAGGGGATGATGATGTTGATCCCGCTCTCCAGGAGCCGGTGGAACGACCCCAGGCGCTCGATGACCATGACTTCCGACTGGCGCACGATCACCAGCCCCTTGACGATGACCAGGATGCCGATGACGACGACGATCAGGCTGAGGATCAGGCCCGGGCTGAGTGGTAGATCCATGTTCACTGCTCCCTGTGTGTTGAGGTTGCGCTTGTCGTTGTGTGTGTTGCGGATGAAGCGGGTCGGGGGTGAGAGACGAGGGCAGTGGTGCCGTCGAATCGCTCGAATGTCACCTGGCTGCCTTCCGGCAGCTCGGTGGCGCCGGTCTCCACCACCCGCAGCCGGTAGAAGTCACCATTGATCTTGATGCCGGTGGCCCCGTCGAAGTCGCGCCTGAGGGTGGTGTAGCGATGCCCCTTCTCCACGCCGGTGCCGGTGGTGCCGTAGGCCACCCCGCGGGGCGAGAAGCGGGGCCGGATCACCATCACCGCCAGCGGGACCAGCAGCCCCGAGAGCAGGCCCATGCCCAGCAGTTGCCAGGGCAGCGTCAGGCCCATGGCGGCCAGGCCGGCGGTGAGGGTTGCGGCCACGCCCAGGGCCAGCAGCACCAGGCCGCCGGACATCAGTTCCGCCAGGCCCAGCAGCAGGGCGATGACCAGCCAGAGGTAGGCGGGGTTCCAGTCCATGGCGACTCCGGTCGACGAGATGGTGGGGGAGATGACGCCCGTCGATGATGGCAGGATTTCGCCGGCTTGCCCATGGCCTGCCGCATGACCGCCGTGGTGGTGTGGCCGGCGGCCTCGGGTCAGTCGGCGTCCGCTCCGGCTTCGTCCGGGCCGGGGCCGGCCGTGGCCCCGGCGGCCTGGTGCTGCCGGGGCGGGGTATCCTGCCGGGGGCGCTGGGGCAGCATCGGCGGGAACTCGGCGGCCGTCAGAGTCTCGCGCTCGAGCAGCAGGGCGGCGCCGGCCAGCAGGTCGTCACGGCGGTCGGCGAGGACCTCCATGGCCCGCACATAGGCCGCGTCGACCAGCTGGCGCACGGCGAGGTCGATCTCCCGTGCGGTCTCCTCCGAGTACTCCCTGGGCTGGCTCATGCCGTAGCTGTCGCCCAGGAAGGCCTGGCGCTCCTCCTCGTAGACCACCTGCCCGGTATCGTCGGCCATGCCGAACCGGGTCGCCATCCGGCGGGCGATCTCGGTGACCTTGGCCAGGTCGTCGGCGGCGCCGGTGGAGACCTCATCGAACACCAGGCGCTCCGCGGCGCGTCCCCCCATCAGCACGGCCATGCGGTTCTCCAGGTCGCTCGCCGTCTGCAGGAAGCGGTCTTCCGTGGGGCGCTGGATGGTATAGCCCAGCGCCCCCACGCCGCGGGGAATGATCGACACCTTGTGCACCGGGTCCATGCCCGGCAGCGATGCCGCGACCAGGGCGTGGCCCATCTCGTGATGGGCCACCACTTCCCGCTCGTGGGCATTCAGGAGACGGCTCTTCTTCTCCAGGCCCGCGACGATGCGTTCGATGGCGTTGCTGAAGTCGGCCATGGTGACCTCCTCGCCATCCCGGCGGGTGGCCAGCAGGGCGGCCTCGTTGACCAGGTTGGCGAGGTCGGCACCGGTGAAGCCCGGCGTCAGCGAGGCCAGGTGGTCGAGGTCGACATCCGCCGCGAGGCGGTGAATCCGCTGGATGTGCACCTTGAGAATGGCGAGGCGGCCCTGGCGCTCGGGGCGATCCACCAGTACCTGGCGATCGAAGCGACCCGCCCGCAGCAGTGCCGGATCGAGGATCTCCGGCCGGTTGGTGGCGGCGAGCAGCACGATGCCCGAGGAAGGGTCGAAGCCGTCGAGTTCCGCCAGCAGCTGGTTCAGGGTCTGCTCCTTCTCGTCGTGACCGCCGCCCGGGATACCCGCGCCGCGGGCGCGTCCCAGCGCATCCAGTTCGTCGATGAAGATGATGCAGGGCGTGGTCTTGCTGGCCTGCTCGAACAGGTCGCGGACCCGCGCGGCGCCCACCCCGACGAACATCTCGACGAACTCCGAGCCGGAGATCGAGAAGAACGGCACCCCCGCCTCGCCGGCCACGGCCCGGGCGAGCAGGGTCTTGCCGGTGCCCGGGGGCCCCACCAGCAGGATGCCCTTGGGCACATGGGCGCCGAGTCGACCGTAGCGTTGGGGGTCGCGCAGGAAGTCGACCACCTCCTTGAGTTCTTCCTTGGCCTCGTCGACCCCGGCGACATCGTCGAAGGTGACCCTGGTGGAGGTCTCCACGTAGACCCGGGCCTTGGACTTGCCCAGGGTGGTCATCCCGCCGAGCCCCTGACTCCCGGTGAGCCGGCGAATCACGAAGCTCCACAGGACGAAGATCAGCAGCAGCGGCAGGACCCAGGCGAGCAGTGTGGTCAGGAAGGGATTCTCGCGGCTGCCGTCGAAGACGACCCCGTGACGCGACAGCTCCTCTGCCAGCGCCGGCTCGATGCGCTGCGTGGAGAAGGCGGTTTGGCCGTCGGGCCGGGGCGAGGTGAAGGTGCCGGTGATCCGGTCCGGGCCGACCTCGACCTCGGCGATCTGTCCCGCCTCGAGCAGCCGGGTGAACTCCGAGTAGGGGATCGGCTCGACGGTCTGGACGTCTCGGAAGAGGCTCTGGAACAGCAGGAAGAAGACGATGGCGGCGAAGATGTAGTAGATGTTGATCTGGTGCTTCTTGTCCATGGGGAACCTCGCGCCGAATCGTCGTGCCCGACCGCTGCGATGCCATGCGCCATGCTGGTGCGCGGGAGCTCCCCTTCACTCTAGCCCAGGATCAAGGCGGCAGGGCCTGAGCTGGATCAAGGGCGGCGGAGTTCCCCCGGGCGGGACAACGGGAAACCGCTGCGGGCCGGCGCTGACCTGTTCAGGTCACCCGGGATATGCTTCGCTGAGGCTACCGCCAAGCGAAGGAGCGCCACCGCCATGACCCTGCTGACCTGGATCGGGATCCTCCTCTGCCTCAGCCAGTCGGCGGTCTTCTCGGGGTTGAACCTGGCCTTCTTCTCGATCAACAAGCTGGAACTGGAACTCGAGGCGCGCAAGGGCAACCGGCGAGCCCGACGGGTGCAGCGATTGCGCCAGGATGCCAACTTCCTGCTGGTGACCATCCTGTGGGGCAATGTGGCGGTGAACGTGCTGCTGGCGCTGATCTCCGGGTCGGCGATGGGCGCGGTGGCGGCCTTCCTGTTCTCCACCGTGGTGATCACCCTGTGCGCCGAGATCCTGCCCCAGGCCTTCTTCTCGCGACACGCCTTGCGCATGGCGTCGCTGCTGGCGCCGATGATGCACGTCTACCAGTGGCTGCTGTGGCCGGTGGCTCGCCCCACCGCCTGGGTACTGGACCGCTGGCTGGGTCCCGAGGCGATTCCCTTCCTCAGGGAGCGCGACCTGCACCAGCTGATCCGGCTGCACATGGAGGACACCGGGACCGAGATCGACCGGGTCGAGGGACGCGGAGCCATGAACTTCCTGACCCTGGACGACGTGCCGCTCGGTCGCGAGGGGGAGCCGCTGGACCCCGGCAGTGTCTTCGTCCTGCCCTTCGCCGGGGCACGCCCGGTGTTTCCCGACATGGAAAGGACCCGGCACGACGCCTTCCTGCGCGGCCTGCAGGCCTGTGGCAAGAGCCGTGCGGTGGTGGTGGACGAGGCCGGGGAGCCGCGGCTGGTGATCGACGTGAATGCCTTCCTGCGCGCGGCACTGTTCGAGGCCGACGAGTTTCGCCCGCTGGCCCACTGTCATCGCCCCATCGTGGTGAGGGATCCGGCCGTGCCGCTGGGGGAGGTGATCGGGCGTTTCCGCGTACGGCCGTCGCACCGCGAGGACGATGTCCTCGACGAGGACGTGATCCTGCTGTGGGCCGACGAGAAGCGAATCCTCACGGGCTCCGACATACTCGGGCGGCTGCTGCGCGGCATCGTGCGCATCGCGCCTGCGGCATCGACGCTGCGCGTCGGTTCCTGATGCCGGGCGCCCGGGGCATGGTGTCCCCGGCGCGCCCGTTACCCGGCGTCATTCGGCGGCACCGCGGGCGGCTTCCAGCCACTCGTCCACGGTATCGCGGTTGGCGGCGATCCACTCTGCGACCAGCGGCCGGACCTGGTCGTCGGTGAGGTCCTGTTCGTCCATGGCGCCATCCACCTCGCTGATCCACTCCAGCGGCAACCGCACCTGACGGAACAGCTCGGCGGCGGCCGGGTTGGCCTCGAGGAAGGCGTTGTTGGCCGCGACCTGGATGTCGGCGGCGACGAAGCCCATCTCGACGGGGTCGCTGACGGCCCCCTCGACGCCTTCGGCCCGCTCGGCCTCGTCCTCGACGATGCCCGGGGCATTGATCCACATCACGTCCTCGCCGGGCACCAGCGACAGCAGCCAGGCACTGGGCCCCCAGGTGTAGTAGAGCGCCGGTTCGCCGCTCTGGATGCGCGACAGGGCCTCGGCGAAGTTGGCGGCATAGCCGGCATCGACGTGGTTGATGTGGTCGCGCAGCTCGAAGGTATCGAGCATGGCGTTGATGCCCTCATGGCAGCCCCATCCCGGAGGGCAGCCGAACAGGTCGGCCTTGCCGTCGCCGGTGGCGTCGAAGGCGGCCTTCACCTCGTCGCGGGTGAAGTCATCGATCCCGCTGATGTCGTACGCCTCGACGGAGGGGGTGTCCACCAGGTAGCCCTGGATGCCGCAGGCCGGGCAGAGGGGGTCGAAGAGGGTGGCGACGTCGTGGAAGTTGTCCGGCAGCTGCGGGTCGTGCAGCGGGAACCAGCCGTTGGGCCAGTAGTCGGCGTCGCCTTCGGTGATCGCCAGGTAGGCGACCGGGTTGGAGAGCGAGATGGGGGTCTGGACGTCGTAGCCGAGTTCCGTGAGCAGCTCGACGAACGCCCAGCTCACGGGTACCGCCGACGTCCAGGTCGCCACGGCGGGCTGTACCGATACGCCCTCGCCGGGCTGGTCGGCGGCCGTGTTCTCGGTGGCGGTGAGGGCCCAGGCCGCGGCGGCGGCCAGTACGGCCCACTTCAGCGGACGCAAAGTACGGGCATGGTATTTCATCGCTTCAGCCTCCCTGGCAGCCTGTCGGACTTGACACCGATCTACTGCGAACTCCATGTCTCCCGCGACGATCGGTCAAATCCAGCAGGCTGCTGGCATGTTGAGAACGACAGGGAAATCGCTGCCCTGTCACGGTGTCATCGAGCGTCTGTGTTGTCGTGTCACCTCCTTCCCGGTCAGGGGGCGCCGTCTCGCCTGCTCCCGGGGCCCTTCTCGCCCAGCCCCTGGGTGATGCGGTCGAGGACCATGGCCAGCAGCACGATACCGATGCCGCCGACGAAGGCCTGGCCGATATTGAGCCGCTCCAGGCCGGCATAGACCTCGAGGCCGAGGCCGCCGGCCCCGATGATGGCGGCGATCACCACCATCGAGAGAGCGAGCATGATGGTCTGGTTGAGCCCGGCCATGATGGTCGGCAGGGCCAGGGGAAACTGCACCTTCCACAGGATCTGGCGTGGCGTGGAGCCGAAGGCCACCGCCGCCTCGATGTACTCCTGACCCACCTGGCGGATGCCCAGGTTGGTGAGGCGGATCATCGGTGGCATGGCGAAGATGATGGTGGCGATCAGTCCCGGCACGTTGCCGATGCTGAACAGCATCACCGCCGGCACCAGATAGACGAAGGGCGGGGTGGTCTGCATGATGTCGAGGATCGGGCGCATGGCGTTGGCGAAGCGATCGCTGCGCGAACAGAGGATGCCCAGCGGCAGCCCGATGACCGTGCAGAACAGCACGGCGGTGGCCACCAGCGACAGGGTCA
This sequence comes from Halomonas terrestris, assembly GCF_049166755.1. Lineage (NCBI taxonomy): Bacteria > Pseudomonadati > Pseudomonadota > Gammaproteobacteria > Oceanospirillales > Halomonadaceae > Halomonas > Halomonas terrestris. The sequence continues at coordinate 79,601 of NZ_JBMHFZ010000003.1, forward strand.
CCACCAGGGCATTCCACACGCCCATGAAGCCCACCAGGGCGAAGGCGACCAGGCTGAACAGCCCCACCCGCCAGGAGGCGGCCCGCCAGCCGATCAGGAAGATGCCGATCAGGAACACCCCGGGGGGGATGCCCTCCAGGGTCGTCTGGATGAGCCCCATGACGCCCCGCACGGGGGGGCTGACATAGGTGCGGAAGAAGTCGCGGAAGTTGCCGACGACCCAGTTGACCGCGTCGGTGATCCACTGCCGCACCGGCAGGGCGTCGAGCAGCCCGAAGGGATCGATGATCAGCTGGCGCAGGAACTCGAGGATCTCGGTCATGATGACACCTCCTCCCGGGCGGGACGCGGTTCGCCTCCGGTGGCCGGCCCGCGCTTCTCCAGGATGCCCCTGATCAGCTGCGGCTCGTCGATCAGCCCCGTGACCCGGCCGTCATCCTCGGTCACCAGGACCGGCAGGGCGGAGCGGGTGCGCCCGCGCAGTACCTCGCGCAATACCGTCTCCCGCGGGCACTGCATCAGCAGGTCTTCGCGACGGGCTCCCCGGGCCTCGGATTCGAGCACGGTCTCCAGCGGCTGGATCTCCAGCTCCGTGTCGCCCAGCCGGGCCCGGCGCAGGCGACCCTGGTCGTCCAGGCCGTACTGCAGTGCGGGCCAGTCGCGGCTGGCGACGAAGCGCACCCCTTCGGCTTCCGCCTGCCGCGGGAAGGCCTGCGGATCGAAGGGCAGGGCGATGGTGCCGGCGGTGATGACCCCGGTGGGGTCGGCATGCTCCACGAAGCGGGCGACGTAATCGGTGCGCGGATTGACCAGGATCTCCTCGGGCGTCCCCAGCTGGACCACGGCGCCCTCCTCCATGATGGCGATGTGGTCGCCGATGTGCATCGCCTCGTCCAGGTCGTGGGTGATGAACAGGATGGTGCGGCCCAGCTGCGCCTGGATCTTCTTCAGCTCCTGCTGCATGTTCACCTTGATCAGCGGGTCCAGGGCCGAGAAGGGCTCGTCCATCAGCAGGACCCTGGCATCCGTGGCCAGCGCCCGGGCCAGGCCGACCCGTTGCTGCATGCCCCCCGAGAGCTCGGCCGGGTAGGCGTGTCCCCAGTCGCCCAGCCCCACCATCTCCAGCATCTCCCGGGCGTGGCGGTGGCGTTCGGCCGGCGCCCGACCCTGGACCTCCAGGCCATAGGCGACATTGGCGAGCACCGAGCGGTGGGGGAAGAGGGCGAAGTGCTGGAAGACCATGCTCATGTGGTACTTGCGCAGCTGGCGCAGGCGCTCCGGCGACAGCCGGGTGATGTCCACTTCCCCTTCGTCGGGGTGCTGGAAGAAGATGTGGCCGGCGGTGGGCTCGAACAGCCGGTTGATGCAGCGAATCAGGGTGGACTTGCCGCTGCCCGAGAGTCCCATGATGACGAACACCTCGCCGGGCTCCAGGGCGAAGCTGACATCGTGCACTCCCAGCACATGGCCGGTCTCGGCCTGGATCTCGCTCTTGCCCTTGCCCGCTTCCAGCAGCGGCAGTGCCGATGCCGGGTCGGGGCCGAAGAGCTTGGTGACGTTCTCCGCGCGTATCAAGCAGTTCCCTCCCGGCTCCGCCCGGGTCGCCGCCCGTCGTCAGCGGAGCCTTGGCTCGCCTCCAGAAGGGGGCGGCCGTCGGTATCGTCATCGTCCACACGAGCGCAGGGCGTACCGCATGCCGACCTGCATGGATGGCCGATACCTCCGCCGCTGGCTTCAGCCTAGTACAGGCTCCAGGAGTTGTGCCGCTTCCGGCAAGACCGGCCCAATGGCCTACGCCCTTGCCTTACGCCTCCTGTCCCCCGGGGGAGGAGGAGGCATCGTCGACGGGGATTGGCGAGTCTTGGATGCGCTCACGAAAGGCGCTGCCGCGCTGCGCAGGCAGGCCCTTTCATCATGACGCTTCACAACAACAATGGGGCTATCGACATGACCACACGCCAAGGCATTGCCTTTCCCCTGCTGGCCGCGACCCTCGCCGCCGGCCTCTCGCTTCCTGCCCTGGGGTTCGACGACGACCGCCTGACCATCTGGATGGGCGACAACAAGGGGCCCGATGGCATCCGCGAGGTGGCAGCGCAGTTCACCGCCGACACCGGCATCGCCATCGAGATCGTCTTGCCCGACAACCTCACCGACCGCTTCCAGCAGGCCGCCGGCAGCGGCCAGGGGCCGGATATCGTGATCTGGGCCCACGACCGCATGGGCGAATGGGCCCAGAGCGGCCTGCTTGCCCCGATCTCGCCCAGCGACGACTTCCGTGAACGCTACTTCGACTTCACCTGGGACGCCGCCCTGTGGAACGGCGAGACCTACGGCTACCCGATCTCGGTGGAGTCGCTGGGGCTGATCTACAACAAGGCGCTCGTCGACGAGGCCCCGGAGAGCTTCCAGGAGCTTGCGGCCCTGGACGCCGAACTGGCCGAGCAGGGCAGGAAGGCGATCCTCTTCGACTACAGCGAGCCCTACTACGGCTGGACCCTGCTGGCCGCCAACGGCGGCTACCCCTTCCGCCAGACCGAGGCGGGCTTCGACGTCGCCGACATCGGGGTCAACAACGCGGGGGCCATCCAGGGCGCCGAACTGCTCGTCGAGCTGATCGAGAGCGGCGTGCTGCCCCGTGGCACCGACTACAACCTCGCCGATACCCGCTTCAACCGCGGCGAGGTCGCCACCATGATCAGCGGCCCCTGGGCCTGGAGCAACCTCGAGCGCAGCGGCATCGACTTCGGCGTGGCCCTGCTGCCCAGGGTGGGCGACGCCCGGGCCCGGCCGATGTTCGGCGTCATGACGGCGATGATCAACTCGGCCTCGCCCAACGACTTCCTGGCCATCGAGTTTCTCGAGAACTACCTGCTCAGCGAGGAGGGCCTGCGCACCTTCAACGGCGACGGCTCACTGGGGGCGGTGGCCCACATCGCCTACCAGGAAGAACTGGAGAGCGATGAGCGCATTGCCGCGACGCTCGCCAACGCCGAGGTCGGCATGCCGATGCCCAACATTCCCGAGATGGGCGCCTTCTGGGCCGCCATGGAGCCGGCACTGCAGAACATCGGCAGCGGCCGTCAATCCCCCCGGGAAGCCCTCGACGCCGCAGCACGCCGCATGCGCCAGTAACTGTCTCACCCTGGACCCAGCAGCCGGTGGAGCCTGCCCCGCCGGCTCATCCTGCAGGCTCGTTTCACAGGTCATGCCCATGTACACCACCAATGCAGCCCGCGGGCTGCCACGCCACCGCTCGCGCCATCCCACCGAACGCTACACCCGCTGGGCCGGCCGCGCCCTGGTCGCCACCCTGGTCCTGGCCATGCTGTGGCTGGTGCTGGCCTTCCACCTCAACGGCCAGTGGATGTTCGCCCTGCTGTTCCTGGTGCTCGGCACCGCCATGGCGGTGGTCTTCACCAAACGCAGTCTGATGAGTCACCGCTATATCTTTCCCGCGGTGGCGGGGCTCGGGGTCTTCGTGATCTTTCCGCTGCTCTACACCATCGGCATCAGCTTCAGCAACTACAGCTCCAGCAACCTGCTCAGCGAGGACCGCGTCCGCGCCCAGCTGCTGGCCCGCACCTACCAGGAGGAGAGCGCCGCCTTCGCCTTCGGCCTCTACCGCGAGGGCGACCGGGTGCGGCTCTACCTGGAAAGCGAGGGCGGGGTTGAGCTGCAGGGTGAGGCCGACGGCGAGCCGGAGGCGGCCCTGGCGGGCCCTGGCCGCTTCGTGACCGGCCCCATCGAACTCGGCGAAGCGACGCGACACCTGGATATCCAACCCGCCGAGGCCGCCCCCGAGAGCGAGCCGCTGGCCATGCGCGAGGTGATCGCGGCACGTGACGCCCTGCAGGCGTTGCGGCTGGTGACGCCGGAAGGCCAGGAGCTGCGTATGGCCGGCCTGAGAAGCTTCGCACCGATGCTCGACCGCTATGAGGCCCGCGAGGACGGAACCCTCCATGATCGCCGCGACGGCCGGGTGCTGACGCCGGATCAGGCAATCGGCTTCTTCGTCGCCGACGACGGTGAGCGCATCACCCCGGGATGGCCCGTCGCCGTGGGCCTGGACAACTACACCCGGATCTTCGCCGATCCCGATATCCGCGGGCCCTTCGTGCAGATCTTCGTCTGGACCTTCGCCTTCGCCGGGCTCACCGTGCTCTTCACCCTGATCGTCGGCTTCGTGCTCGCCTCCCTGCTGCAGTGGGACCAGCTGCGCGGCAAGGCGATCTACCGCACGCTGCTGATCCTCCCCTATGCGGTGCCGGCCTTCATCTCGATCCTGATCTTCAAGGGCATGTTCAACCAGCACTTCGGCGAGGTGAACATGATCCTCGAGACGCTGTTCGGCATTCGCCCCGAGTGGTTCACCGATCCCTGGCTCGCCCGCACCATGCTGCTGGTGGTGAACACCTGGCTCGGCTACCCCTACATGCTGCTGCTCTGCATGGGGCTGATCCAGTCGATCCCCAAGGACCTCTACGAGGCCACGGCGGTGGATGGCGGCGGCCCCGTCACCAACCTGTTCAAGATCACCCTGCCGCTGATCCTCAGGCCGCTGACGCCCCTGTTGATCGCCTGTTTCGCCTTCAACTTCAACAATTTCGTGCTGATCGCCCTGCTCACCGGCGGCAACCCCGACATCCTCGGCGCGAGCACCCCGGCGGGCACCACCGACCTGCTGGTCAGCTACACCTACCGCATCGCCTTCCAGGATGCCGGCCAGGACTTCGGCCTGGCGGCGGCCATCGCCACCCTGATCTTCCTGCTGGTGGCCGGCCTGTCGCTGCTCAATCTGCGGCTTTCCAGGGTCAAGGTCTGATTCACACGATCAAAGGAGCTATCGCCATGGCCATGGTCCAACCCCGCTCGATTCGCGCCCGGCGGCTCGCCGCGCACCTCGCCCTGCTCGGCTTCGTGTCGCTGATCGTCTTCCCGCTGCTGCTGGTGATCTCGATCTCCTTCCGCGAGGGCAACTTCGCCACCGGCAGCCTGATCCCCGAACGCTTCTCCCTGGAGCACTGGGCGCTGGCCTTCGGCATTCCCTGGGAGCGTGCCGACGGCAGCGTGATCCAGCCACCCTTCCCGGTGCTGCTGTGGCTGTGGAACTCTGTGAAGGTGGCGGTGGTGTCGTCGGCGCTGATCGTGCTGCTCGCCACCACCAGCGCCTACGCCTTCGCGCGCATGCGCTTCAAGGGCAAGGCGCCGATCCTCAAGGGCATGCTGATCTTCCAGATGTTCCCGGCGGTGCTCTCCCTGGTGGCGCTCTACGCGCTCTTCGATCGTCTCGGCCAGCTGGTGCCGGCGCTCGGCATCAACACCCATGGCGCGCTGATCGTCGCCTCGCTGGGTGCCGTGGCGCTGCACATCTGGACCATCAAGGGCTACTTCGAGTCCATCGACGGCTCCCTGGAGGAGGCCGCCATGGTGGACGGCGCCAGCACCTGGCAGGCGTTCCGCTACATCCTGCTGCCGCTGTCGGTACCGATCCTGATGGTGGTGTTCATCCTGGCCTTCGTGATGAGCATCATGGAGTACCCCATGGCCTCGGTGCTGCTGGTCGACGAGCACAAGCTGACGCTCGCCGTGGGTGCCCAGCAGTACCTCGCCGACCACAACCAGCGCTGGGGCAACTTCGCCGCCGCCGCGGTGCTCTCCGGCCTGCCCATCACCGTGGTCTTCCTGGTCTGCCAGCGCTGGATCATCGGCGGGCTCACCGCCGGTGGCGTCAAGGGCTGACGCCATGGTGTGAACCGGACTGTTTCTCCTCGTCCTGAGCAGAGCCTTGCTCGACCCCGGCCACGGTCGGGGTTCTTTTTCGTCGCCTGTGCCGCACGCACGACAACGCCCCGGGCTCATGAAGTCCGGGGCGCTTCGTCGTGAGGACGGGGTGGCTCAGTGGGTCACGCCGGGGATCCGCACCTGGCGCGGGCAGGCGTCGCCGTCGGGGCCGAACAGGTGGCAGCGCTCACCCGCCAGCCCGAGTTCGACGGTCTGGTCGTCCTCGAGGTGGGTCAGGCCGTCGAGGCGCTGGGTGAAGGTCGCCTCGACGCCGTCGACTCGCAGGTGGGCGAGGGTCTCGTAGCCGAGCTTCTCGGCGACCATCAGCTGCGCCGCCAGGCACACCTCGGCCTGGTCGGGGGCGACAAAGTCCTCGGCGCGCACCCCCAGGGTGGCGCTGTCGCCGGCCCGGAGGCGGGCGCCGTCCACCGCCACGGCCAGGGTGTCGCCGCTCGGCAGGCGAACCGCGGTGCGCTGGCGGCCGGGGTCGACCACCTGCACCGACAGAGTGTTGATGCGCGGCGAGCCGATGAATTCCGCCACCTCGAGCGACTGCGGGAAGTGATAGAGCGACAGCGGGGCGCCGACCTGGGCGATGCGCCCGCGGGAGAGCAGCACGATGCGATCGGCGAGCGTCATGGCTTCGACCTGGTCGTGGGTCACGTAGATCATGGTGGCGCGCAGGCGCCGGTGCAGCTCGGCGATCTGCACCCGCATGTCGACCCGCAGGGCGGCATCCAGGTTGGAGAGCGGCTCGTCGAACAGGAACACCGCCGGCTCCTTGACCAGGGTGCGGCCGATGGCCACCCGCTGGCGCTGGCCGCCCGAGAGGTCCTTGGGGCGACGCTCGAGCAGCTCGCCGAGGTGCAGCATCCCGGCGGCATGGTCGACGCGCCGGCGAATCTCGGCCTTGTCGGTGCGGGCGAGCTTCAGGCCGAAGGCCATGTTCTCGGCCACGCTCATGTGCGGATAGAGGGCGTAGGACTGGAACACCATGCCGATGTCCCGCTCCTGGGGCGGGATCTCGTTGATGCGCTCGCCGTCCAGGCACATCTCGCCGCGGGTGATCTCCTCGAGCCCGGCGATCATGCGCAGCAGGGTCGACTTGCCGCAGCCCGAGGGGCCGACGAAGACCACGAATTCGCCGTCCTCGATGGTCAGGTCGATGTCCCGCGAGACCTCGACGCCGTCGTAGTCCTTGCCGATCCCGGTCAGTGTCAGACGTCCCATGACAGTCCCTCCTCAGCAGGGCAGCGCGCGATGGCGATGCCGTAGGCTGGCAGCCGAAGCAGGCCGTCGTTCCAGGTGCCGTTGAGCAGCGCCGGAGCGTCGTCGAGGGCTCGCGCCTGAACGGGCGCGCACAGCTCGCGAGGCTCTCCCGAGAAGTTGAGCGCCACCAGCAGGCGCTGGTCGCCATGGGCGCGCTCGAGACACAGCACCTCGTCGCGTACCGGGTGGTAGCGGACCGCGCCCTTGACCAGTGCCGGCTCGCCGCGGCGGAAGGCCAGGAAGGTGCGGTAGGCGTTGAGCAGCGACTCGGGATCGTCGTCCTGGCGGTCCACCGCCAGGCCCAGGTGTTCGGTGGGTACCGGCAGCCAGGGGGGCGCCGTGGAGAAGCCGCCGTGGCGGGCGTCGGCCACCCAGGGGTGCGGCGTGCGACAGCCATCGCGGCCCTTGTAGGCGGGCCAGAAGGCGATCCCGGCCGGGTCGACGAGCTGCTCGAAGGTCAGGTCGGCCTCGGTCAGGCCCAGCTCCTCGCCCTGGTAGAGGCAGACGCTGCCGCGCTGGGTGAGCAGGAAGGCCATATAGAGGCGCAGCATCGCCGGCTCGCCTTCGGCCTGCCAGCGCGTGGCGAGACGGGTGACGTCGTGGTTGCCGAGCGCCCAACAGGGCCAGCCGTCGCCGATGCGCGCCTCCATCTCGGCGAGGGTATCGTGCAGGTAGCGGGGGTCGGCCTTGTCGGTCAGCAGATCGAAGGAGTAGCACATGTGCAGGCGGTTGCCGCCCCGGGAGTACTCGGCCATCACCCCCAGGGAGTCGTCGTCGCCCACCTCGCCGACGCTGGTGGTGCCGGGGTACTCGTCGAGCAGGGCGCGCAGTTTCTCGAGGAAGGCGAGGTTCTCCGGCTGGGTCTTGTCGTGCAGGTGGCGCTGGTAGCCGTAGGGGTTGTCGGGCCTTACGCCGATGAAGCCCTCGACGATCTCCTCCCGGGGCGGGTTGTCCTCGAGCGCGCCGTGGGTGCAGAAGTTGATCGCGTCGAGGCGGAAGCCGTCGACGCCGCGCTCGAGCCAGAAGCGCACCTCGCCGAGGATCGCCTCGACCACCTCGGGGTTGCGGAAGTTGAGGTCCGGCTGCTCGGCCAGGAAGTTGTGCAGGTAGTACTGGCAGCGGCGGGTGTCCCACTGCCAGGCGGGCCCGCCGAAGATCGCCTGCCAGTTGGTGGGTGGTGAGCCGTCGGGCCTGGGGTCGGCCCACACGTACCAGTCGGCGCGGGGGTTGTCGCGACTCGCCCGGCTCTCGGCGAACCAGGGGTGCTGGTCCGAGGTGTGGGAGAGTACCTGGTCGATGGTCACCTTGAGGCCGCGGGCGTGGGCCGCCTCAACGAGGCGATCGAAGTCCTCCAGGGTGCCGAACATCGGGTCGACGCCCCGGTAGTCGCTGACGTCGTAGCCGAAGTCCTTCATCGGCGAGGTGAAGAAGGGCGACAGCCAGATGGCGTCGACGTTCAGCGAGGCGATGTAGTCGAGCCGGTCGATGACGCCCTGCAGGTCGCCGATGCCGTCGCCATTGGCATCCATGAAGCTGCGCGGGTAGATCTGGTAGATCACCGCGCCGCGCCACCAGTCGGCGCCCTGCTTGCCGAAACAGGGGGGAGTCTCTGTGGTCATGCACCTTGTCCTTGTCGTGGGTTCCGCGCGGGCGTGAGCCGCAGGAAAAGCGTCCAGGAGCATGGTGGCGGCAGTGTCGGGCAGGGACATCCTCCCGAAGGGGGAGTAGGTGGCGTAGATGGGGGGAGGAGGCGGGCCGTTACTCCCCCTGGATGTGCGCGAGCAGCTCGCCGGCGAGGGCGATGGCTTCCTCGCGGCGGCGGATGTTCTGCTTCTGGTAGAGGCTCCTGATATGGGTCTTGATGGTGGTCGGGGCCACCGCGAGCTGCTCGGCGATCTGCTCGTTGGAGAGCCCGGCATGGATCAGCCCCAGGATCTGCCACTCGCGGCGGGTCAGCGGCGAGGTGCGGATCAGTTCGGGGACATCGGGGCGCGAGACGATGTCGGCGATCACCGATTCGTCGAGCATCAGCCTGACGCCGCGGCCGAAGTCGCGCTGACGGCCGGCCAGATCGAGGAGCCGCCGCGCCCGGGCACTGGCCAGGTCGTCGAGCCGCTCGGTCGCCAGCAGGGCCTGCAGCATCTCGCCCAGGGGGCGGCCGAGCCGCAGGAAGCTGCCGGCCAGGGCTGTGCGGGAGGCGATCTCCAGGGCCTGGGCGAGATGCTCCAGCGCCGATTCGTGCCGGTCGCGTTGCCACTCCAGGGCGGCCAGGCAGAGCCGGTTGCGGTTGGCATCGGTGACCAGGCCGAGGCGTTCGGTCTGTGTTTCGAGCGCCGTCAGCAGGGCATGGGCCTCGGCGTGGCGGCCGAGCAGGGTCAGGGCACGGGCATGGTTGCGCAGGTTGCACTGGGCGAAGTGGTTGCTGGCCGTCGCCGGGTCGCCCGGCGGGGCCTCCGGCAGCCAGCGGGCCACGGCATCGAGGTCCTCAGTGGACTGCCACCACGCGAGCAGGGTGGCGTGGGCATTGGCCAGCCAGTCGATATGGTAGTCGCCCTCGGCGAGGATCTTGCGCAGGCGGCGGATGTGATCGGCGCACTGGGCCTGGTCGCCACGGGCCTGGGCCACCTTGGCCAGGCTGATGTGGCACTGCAGGCTCCAGCGCTCGCCCCGGTCGTCGAGCACGGCGATACCCTTCAGCGCCGCCTGCTCGGATTCGTCCAGCCGGTGCCACTCCCACAGCAGCTGGCTGCGGATGCGATAGAGGAACTCCGAGACGGGCAGGCGATCCAGCCCGCTGCGCTCCACATGGGCGATGGCCCGCTCCTGGATATCGAAGGCGGCCTGCAAGCGCCCCTGGGCAACCAGGGTCTCCGACTGATGGCACAGCGACCAGAGCCGAAGCTGGTCGTCGCCGATGCGCCCCGCCTCGCGCTCGACCTCGCGTACCCGGCTCAGGGATTCGTCCAGGTACCCCTGCACGAAACGCGACTCGCCGAGCAGTGCCGTCGCCGTGACCGGTGTCGCCGCGAGATAGCGGGCCGGCCGGGTCAGGGCGAACTCGGCCAGGGGGGCGGCTCGCTCGGCATCCCCCTGGTTGATGGCCAGCTGGGCGCGCAGGGTGGCGAACTCGGCGGCGAGTTCCTGCCACGCGGGGCTCTCGAGCTGGGCCTCGATCCAGTCGATGGCCTGGCGGGTGCGCGAGAACCGGTATTGGGCATGGGTGACCCAGCCGTGCAGCAGTGTCAGGTGGGGGGAGGCGGCGATGCGGGTGTCGCCCAGGCGTTCCAGCGCTCGGGCCATCAGCGAGAAGTGGCCATTGGCCAGCAGGGGCGGGCCGTGTTCCTCGAGCAGGGCGGCCAGGGGGGCGGGAGCACCCGCCTCGATGGCCTGGCCCAGGGCCATGGCAGGGTCGTCCAGTGCCAGCCAGGCCCGGCTGGCACGCTGGTGCAGCTGGTGCTGGGTCGCCAGGCTCAGCTCGTCGCGGCGGTGCCGCAGGTAGCCGGCGAACAGCCGATGGAAGCGGAACCAGTGGTCATGCGGATCGAGCCGTTCGAGGAAGAGGCCCTGCCGTTCCAGGGCCTCGAGGCGCTGGAAGACCCGGTCGCCCTCGACCAGTCGGGCGACCAGTGCCGGCGAGAAGCGTTCGAGCACGCCGAGCTGCAGCAGCAGCTGGCGATCCGGCTCGTCGAGTGTCTGGTGCAGCAGGTCGTCGAACCAGGCCACGAAGTCGGGGTGGGCGCCGCCGAGGCGGTCCACCAGGCTGTCGAAGCCGGCCCGGGTCGTGGTGCGCTCGATCAGCCAGTCCAGCGCCATCACCCAGCCCTCGGTACGTCGCAGGGCGCGTTCGAGGCTGACCCGGGTGGGGGGGAAGCTGAGTTGCTCGGCGCAGAGGGTCTGGGCCTCCTCCCGGTCGAAGGCCAGGTCGGCCGGGCCGATCTCCTCGAGCTCGCCGCGCAGGCGCAGTGCGGGAAGTCCCAGCGCCGGGCGGGTGCGCGAGATCAGTGTCAGCGTCAGCCAGGCCGGCTGGTGGCGCAGCCAGTGGGTGAGCCCCGCGAGGATGTCGGGATGGGAGAGATGCTCGAACTCGTCGACCACCAGTCGGCAGGGTTCGGCAGCATCGGGCAGTGCGGTGAGCCAGGCCTCCAGGGTATCGACGAAGCCCTGTCCGTCGTGCGGCACCGAGGCGTATGCCAGTGGCTCGCCGACCGATGAGTCACGGCAGAGCGCCGTCAGGGCGGCATGGAAGTGGTCGGCGAAGCGCGCCGGATCGTCGTCGCGCTGGTCCAGTCGCAGCCAGGCGGCCCGCTGCTCCAGGGCGGGCAGGCGCTCGGCCACCAGGGTGCTCTTGCCGTAACCGGGAGGGGCCTGCACCACCAGCACGCGGATGCGTTCGTCGAGCACGAAACGGTCATTGAGTCGCGGGCGTGCCACCAGCGACAGTGGCAGGGGTGGCGGGGCGAGCTTTTCCTGGATCAACGGCATCTCGCTCACTGTCGGGTCTTGGGAAGACGGAGCGTACCAGTATGCCCGAGGGGTGCCGGCCTGCGGGGGTCGTTGCGACGAAGGTCAAAGGCAAGGCGCCAGCGATGCGCTATGCTGCCGCCCATGTCGTAAGGGAGGACGTGATGTGACAGGGGCAGTCTACTGGCTGGACATGGCAGGGGTGATCGTCTTCGCGCTGTCGGGGGTGGTTCTCGCCTGTCGCTCGCGCATGGACCCCTTCGGCATGCTGGTGCTGGCGGCGGTGACCGGGATCGGCGGCGGCACGCTGCGCGATCTGGTGCTGGGGGTGCGCCCGGTGTTCTGGGTCAGCGACCCGACTTATCTCTGGGTGATCCTGGGCACGGTGGGGCTGTCGATCCTGGGCTTCCACTATATCCATCGCCTCTCGCGTGTCTTCCTGCCGGTCGCCGATGCCTTCGGGCTGGCCCTGTTCACCGTGATCGGTACCCACAAGGCGCTGATGCTCGAGGCGCCCGGTGTGGTGGCGGTGCTGATGGGGTTGTTGACCGGGGTCGCCGGTGGCATGGTCCGCGACGTGCTGGCACGCCGCGTGCCCATGGTGCTGCGCCAGGAAGTCTATGCCACGGCGTCCATTGCCGGGGGGGTGACCTACGTGGTGCTCGACACGCTGGGAGCTCCCTTCGCGGTGATCATCGCCCTGGCTCTCGGTGTCACGCTGTGCCTGCGCCTGGCGGCCATCCACTGGCGGCTGACGCTGCCGATCTTCGCCTGGGTGGTGATCCCGCCGGCACCCGAGCGTGAGGCCGCGAAGGGAGCCGCGACCGAAGGGGGCGCCCCTTCCGCTGCCAGGCCCAAGGTGAGGCTGATTCGCCCGGGGCACTCGAAACGCAAGACAAGGCCGCGATCATGAATGTCCAGGCAGCGCGGCGAGGTTCCCCGGTCCTGCGCTGGGCCTGGTTCGGCCTGCTGGTGCTGCTGGTCGGCTGCGCCACCCTCGCGCCTGACCTCGAACGCGAGCGCCACCGCGAGGCGGGGCTCGCCATCCAGGCCGTCTACGAGGCGGCGCTGCCCGAGTTGCCGCCGAACAAGCAGCGTCACTATGCCCAGCGGCTCTATCGCATCACCGGCGATGACCGCTACCTCGGGCTCAACCGCGAGTATGCCCGGCGCCTGCTGCGGCAGCTCGACGACGAGATCGCCGGGCTGGCGGACCCCGGCCATGCCGCCGAACGCAGTCGCGAGATCGTCGAAAACTATTCGCAGCGTACCGCCAAGCGTCGGGCCAGGCGGGCGATGCTGGCCGAGTGGGGGGAGATCCCCTTCGCCAGGCAGCTGCTCTTCCGCCTGGTCCAGGCGGATTACTACGACCTGCTGCCGGAGGTGGAGAACCTCGAGGTGGCGTTGGCGTATCTCGCCGGGGTCGATTGGGAGCCCTTCCTGGTCGACCCGGAGGTCATGCGCATCTACGCGGCCCAGGTGGCCAACCAGGTGATGTTCCTGCACCAGCTCGGCATCGTCGATCTGCGCAGCGAGGTGATCGATGCCTTCCGACGCCAGTATCCGGCGAGCGGCGCCAGGCGGTTGAGCGACGAGGAGTACCATAACAAGCTCTACGGCATGACCCACTTCGTGATCGCCGCGAGTCGCTACTACCAGCAGCGCGTGGATGCCGAGGAGTTCGCCTGGGTGCTGGAGGCGTTCGAGCGGGATATCGAGCCTGTCCTGGCGCGGGCCACCGAGGATATCCAGGCCGAGGTGGCGCTGAGCTTCCTGCTGGCGGGACAGGAGGATCACATTGTCGTGGAAAGGGTGCGAGATGCGCTGGTCGCGGCCGTGGATTCCGAGGCGGGCATGATCCCCTCGCCATCGGGCAGCACCGACCTGGCGCGGGGCGAGCATCGCAATGTGCTGGCCATCATGGTGCTGCGTTGGCCAGGAGTGCTCTACTCGGGGCCGGATCTATCAGCCGAGAGTCTTCTCACAAGATTGCCGTCAGTTCATGGCGAGGCATGGCGGCTTCTAGTTGTGGAGTAAGCTCGTTCTGGATGTGGAGATACAGAGGGATTAACTCTTCATGGATTTCTTTCTCGGCCTTGCTATGGTCAATGTAGAAGGCGTTTCGTTTCCCATGAAAATCAATCGTCTTGCCGACCTTAGTGAAATGAAATCCTGAAAGAGCAAGAAGTCTGGGAAGTCTTGGTTCCATCATTGCAAACACATGGTGTCTTCCAGTAAGCCCCACTAAAGCGTATGTGCATAGAAATAAGCCTATGACAATCAAGGGGAATGTCTGCTTTTCTTTTTCTTTGAAAAGCATCATGTTGTCTGTGGCTGTTTCTGTAGATTCTGATGTGGTTTTTCCTCTAAAATCTCGAGAAATTGCTAGGCGAGAGACTTCGCAAATTCTTTCTCTTGGCAAGTGTGAAGGGCGGAATGTTTTGTGATCAAGGCTGTCCCCACCGTGCACTTCAACGGGAAGAAGGTGGTGGGAGTCGGCTTTTGATTTGCTGGGGATTACCAGTCGGAGGCATCCTGCTGGTAGGTTCGTACGCTTGTGTTTAATCAGACAGTGTATGGAGGCGTCGTCATATTCATCCAGCTCAAGATGGTGCGAGCTGTCTTCTTCCATGTTGTAGTGAAGTTCCTTGAGAAACACCTCGTGTCTGAGGGAGAAGACCTTCTCCCTTTCATTTTCCTCCACGGCGAGCCTGAATGAGAACTCCCGACTGAAGCGTTCCAGCAGGTCCTGCCTGATGGATTTTCGTGCTTCTTCGGTTGATATTGCTTTCATTGGAGTTTCCTTTGAATTCAGGTTCCCTGGTTCTTTTGCTTTGGCATGTTCTGGCTGGGTCGTCGTGGTGCCTGAGCCTGATATACATGTCAATCGTTCTGTGTCGGTGGTTCGGCCGAGATAATATTTTCAAGAGGCTCTGGGTGGCCAAGATGGAAGCCTTGGCCATAGGAAATTCCGTACGATTTCAGTATCGGCAGCAGGGCTTCCTGGTCGACGAATTCCGCGATGGCCTGCTTGCCGAAGCCGGCGGCGATATCGGCGATTGCCTTCACGATGACGCGGCTGTCTGCACTCACCGGCAGGCTGCGGATGAAACTGCCGTCGATCTTGATGTAGTCCACCGGCAGCTGGCCCAGGTAGTGGAAGCTGCTGAAGCCCACGCCGAAGTCGTCGAGTGCCGTGCGACAGCCGAGGTCGCGCATGGCCTGCAGTACGCCGCGGGCAGTGGAGAAGTCGGTCACGGCGGCGGTCTCGGTGACTTCGAGAATCAGGTAGTTGGGGTCGGCGCCGCTGGTGCCGAGTTCGTCGGCGAGGAACTGCTTCAGGCCATCGTCATGGAGGGACTGGCCGGAGAGATTGACCGCCAGGCTGACCCCCTTCTCCTGCAGTTGCCTCAGCGCCTGCAGGCTGCGGCGCAGCACCCAGCGGTCGATCTGGACGATCTGGCCGCTGCGTTCCGCCAGCGGGATGAAGCGACCGGGCGAGACGAGGCCGCCGTCGCCATCGCGCATCCGCAGCAGGACCTCGTAGTGGCGCACGTCCTGATCCTCGAGCCGCACGATGGGCTGGACCACCAGTTCGAAGTCGTCATCCTGGAGTGCCTTGCGCACCCGCTCGACCCAGTAGACCCGCTCCTGCAACTCGTCCTTGGCGTTCTCCAGCGTGGAGAGCAGGTGCCAGCGCTGGATGCCGTCCTCCTTGGCCTTGTACATGGCCACGTCGGCATTGGCCATCAGGTCGGTGGGGTTGTCACCCAGGGCAGGGAACAGCGCGATGCCGGTACTGGCCGAGATGCGGTGGCGACGCCCGCCGGCATCGAAGCCGATGGACTCGAGCAGGTGGGTGACCTGCTGGGCCACACGAACCGCCTGCTCGGGGTCGGCGCCATCCAGCAGCAGTGCGAACTCGTCGCCCCCCAGCCGGGCGATCACGCCGCGATGCCCCAGCTCCTGGAAGAGCGTGTTGGCCACCTTGCGCAGCAGCCTGTCCCCTGCCTGGTGGCCGCTGAGCTCGTTGACGTCCTTGAACTGGTCGAGATCCATCAGCAGCACGGCACCGCTGTGCCCCTGGTTCAGGGCACGGCCCAGGGCCTCCTGGAAGTAGCGGCGGTTGTAGAGCTCGGTCAGGACATCGCGTTCGGCGAGCCAGGTCAGCCGTGCCTCCGCTGCCTTGCGCTCGGTGATGTCGAGCCCCACCGAGATGCGTGCCGTGGCGCTGTCGTTGCCGGTGGGCAAGGCGGCATGGTACCAGGCGATGGTGTGCTGCTGGCCTTCGGCGGTCAACAGGGTGCGCTCCTCCTGGTGCGGGGCGGTGAGGTCCGCGATGCCCATGGCCTTGACCGAGAAGACGTCATCGAAGTGGCGACCCAGCAGTGTCTCTTCGCTGACCGACATGACCGAGAGCGCATACTCGTTGACCAGGGTGATTCGCCCCTGCCGATCCTGGGTGACGATGAAGACCCGGGAGGTATCCAGCAGGCTGCCCACGAAATCTCGTTCCCGGGCCAGTTCCTCGACCCGTTCGGCCAGCTGCTCGCCCCGGGCGCTGACCTCCTGTTCCAGTGCCTCCAGTTGGCTGGAGAGCTCGAGGGTGGTGCCTTCCAGCACGTCGATCTCGTCGGCGAGGCGGCGCCTGGGCACGGGGATGGCGGCACGTGCCTCGGCAAAGCCGCCATGGGCGAGCACCGGCAGCACGCCGGCCAGGCGGCGCAGGCGTGCCATGGGGCTGAGCAGGATGGCCAGCAGCAGGATCTCGGCGGCGAGCCAGCCGCCCAGGCCGACGACCATCAGGGTGCGGGTATCCTGGTTGATGGCCCGGATCTGGGAGGTGATGTCCGACGCCATCAGGAAGTAGCCCGTGCTGCGGCGATCGCCGTCCTCGTCCATGCGCACCGCGCTGAGCTCGATGTCGCGCCCGCGATGGCGAAGCTGAAGCGGGCTATTCAGCAGTTCCCGGATCGATGATTGTTGCGAAGCCGTACGCAGCAGGGAGAGGCTCTCCTCCTGGCGGGTCAGGGCCACCAGGTGCCCCTCCCAGGCGGCCAGGTGGCGCTCGGCGTTCGGGGTGTCGGATGCCATGGGGCCGGTGACCAGCAGGGCGACGTCACTGTCCGAGACCTGCTGGGCCTGGCGCGTCACGTCGGCCAGCGAGCGGGACAGGATGACCGTGCCGACGCTCTGGCCCTCCACGAGCACTGGCACCGCAGCGTACTGTCGGCAGTCGGTGGAGCAGCGCAGGGCGGTCAGCGGCATCTCGCTTTCCATGACCCGGCGGACCCAGAGTTGTATCGGTCGGTCGTTGTCGGCCTGGCTCTCGCCCCATTCGGCCTGCAGTTCGCCCCGCGCATCGAAGACGAGGATCTCGTCGATGCCCGCTTCGAGCTGGAGGGTCGGCCACTGGGCGTTGAGGGAGTCCTGGGTGTCTCCCGGGTTGCGCAGCTCCAGGGCAGGACCCAGCCGGGGGGAGGCGGCGGCGAGGGAGGCCAGTTGCTGCAGGGCACCCTCGGTACGTTGCAGGGCGAGCCGGATCTCGCGCATCTGGCGTTCGGTATGCTCCTCGCGGCTTTCCTGGAACTGGCGCATCAGGTTGGCATGGCCCAGCCACGTGAACAGCAACACCAGGCCCAGCAGCAGCAGGCTGCTCAGTGCAATGACCCGCCATGTCAGGCTCAGTCGTTGTCGTGTTCCGGTGGCTTTCGTGGCGCTCATTCCAGCTTGTCCCGGGCCAGTGGGGGGGGCCGTGAGTCCGGCGTGTCAGAAGCGGAGCGAAAGCTGGAACAGCAGCATGTTCCAGCGCCGGCTCGTTTCGCTCGGGTCGGGGTTGTCTTGGCTGGGTAGCCAGCCAGTACCATCAATGTGGTGATACTCTGCTGCCAGCAATACACGGGGAGTGACGTTCCACTGGAGCCCCAGGGTGATGTCATCGGCATACTGAGTATGTGCAGGACGGCCAGTGTCTATTGCAAATTGGCTGCCTGAGCGGTCATTGCGGTCATTGACCAAGCTGTCAAATCGTACCATCCATTGCCAGTCATCATGAAACCGGCGGGTATATTGCAGGTACCAGCTCTCTCCAGTGGTTTCAAAATTTCTGAAGTTGTCAAAGTTCTCTAATGAAAGAGTTCGCAGGGCATACTCACCGGTGAGGCTCCAAAGCTCGGCATTGTACTGAAGCGAGAAAACCCATGGTTGAAAGCTGAAATCTCCATTGCCTGGGAATGGTTCATCAGAAGAGTAGTGAGCCTTGGCACTTGCGGCACTGACGGCGGCTACAATACGCCCACCATCATGCTCATAGCGCACCTGTCCAATAGCAGAGGATCTTGCATCGAGCGAACCCGAAAAATCATCCAGGCCTAAGGCCCTTTCGACATCCCTTCCTACTTGGGCACGGCCGGCCCCAACTTGTACTCTAACCGTGCCGGTCGATAAACGCTCTTCGTAGTAGGCACTTATACCATCACCAGCCAGCCCGAGAGAACGAGTCCTGTCGAAATAGATGGACTGGGGCAGAAGGATGCTGGGACGGGTGAAGGCCACGTCCCGGGTCTGGTTGTAGAAACCGAAGGGGTTCTTGAAGCGGCCGACCTGAACGCCGAGGGTGCGCTGCTGGCTGGAGAACATCTGGTAGTCGACGATGCCGTAGTCGAGCACCGGCTTGGCATCGCTGCCGTCCCCGCCGGCGCGTCGGCTGAGTACCTGGGCGGCGATCAGCACGTCCTGGTGGGGCCGCAGCGAGGCGTTGGCGCCAATCTCGGTGTACTTGAGGCTGCCGTTGTCGCTGCTGCTGGGGCCGAAGAAGTCATTGCGATCGGTTATCACCAGGGCCTGGCTGAGAAAGCCATGCATCTGCAGGGTGTCGAGCACCGGGGGATGGGTGTCGGCCCGTGCCTTGCCGTCGGCGCTTGCCAGCAGCAGGCCGCCCAGCATCATGCCGACACAGGCCTCAGTCCATCGAAATGACTTGGACACGATCATCCAGGTACTCCCTTTCCAGATAGCCCAGGGCACCGGGGGTGCTGGCGATGCGCTCGCGCATCTCTACCTGGGTGGTAACGCGGTTTGGCGCCTGCCCGGTGCCCGAGAAGACCATGCGATCCCAGGCCAGCTGAAGCTGGTGGGGGTAGACAGCCAGTCGCTCCTTGGCGAAGCGCGCATGCACGGGGTGGTCGTTGGGCAGCACAAAGACTCGCACGGCCTGGCCGTCGGGCCAGGTGCGCTGGCGCATGGCAAAGATGGCCCGGGTGGTGTCCCGGGTCAGCTGTCGGGAATCGACCCCGGAATTGGCAACGAGCACCACCGGGCCCTCCTCGGCAGCAGCCGGGGAGAACCCTGCCAGCATCAGCAGGGCCAGCAGCAGGCATCGTGTCAGCCTTGCCATGGGCCGGACTCGCCGCCTGCCGTGACACCAGGATCCGCCGCTGCAACAGGGCGATTCAGGACGAGGGTCTGCATCGCGTGAAGGGTTCCCTTTGTCTGATGAACGTCAAGTTCATGCACGGTGCGTTGATGGTTCGCACTCTTGGTGTGGATGAGTCGATGACGCTGTCTCCCTGCGGTCCGTTTCGGGCCAGTTACCTCGTGTTCTTGTCGACATCGACGGGAAAACACCAGCAGATCAGCGGGCTATCCGACTATGCCTTTTCGAGCCACCATAACCCGATAGGCTACATCACTGGAAGGCAATGTAGCTTTTTTTGCTTCAACGCGTGAAAGGGGAAGAAACCCGGCGGCGAAGTGCCGCCGGGTGGGGGTCAACCGTGGATGGCGAAACTGCCGGCATTCAGCCACAGGTGGGTCACCACGCTGGCGGCATAGCCGAGCGCAATCACCGGCGCCCAGCGCAGGTGGCCCATGAAGGTGTAGTTGCCGCGGGCCTGGCCCATCAGTGCCACCCCGGCGGCCGAGCCGATGGAGAGCAGGCTGCCGCCGACACCGGCGGTCAGCGTGATCAGCAGCCAGTGGCCATGGGACATCTCGGGCTGCATGGTGAGCACGGCGAACATCACCGGGATGTTGTCGACCACCGCCGAGATCACGCCCAGGGCGATGTTGGCCCAGGTGGCGTCCCAGCCGGTGTAGAGCGCCTGGGAGAGCATGCCCAGGTAGCCCATGAAGCCGAGGCCACCGACGCACATCACCACGCCGTAGAAGAACAGCAGGGTATCCCACTCGGCCCGGGCCACACGGCTGAACACATCGAAGGGCACCACGCTGCCCAGCCGTTCGAGCTTCTTCTGGTCGCCACGCTGGCTGTAGCGGGTACGCTTGCGCTCCAGCGAGCGTGGCAGGCTGCGGCGCAGGTAGTAGCCGAAGAACTGCAGGTAGCCCAGGCCGGTCATCATGCCCAGCACCGGCGGCAGGTTCAGCAGGGTATGGCAGGCCACGGCGGTGGCGACGGTGAGCAGGAACAGGGCGATGATGCGCCGCGCGCCACGCTTGAGCCAGATATCCTCCTGGACGCTGTCCGGCTTGCGATTCTTGATGAAGGCACTCATCACCACGGCGGGGATCAGGAAGTTGACCAGCGATGGCAGAAGCAGGACGAAGAACTCGTTGAAGGCGATCATGCCGGCCTGCCACACCATCAGGGTGGTGATGTCGCCGAAGGGGCTGAAGGCGCCGCCGGCATTGGCCGCCACCACGATGTTGACGCAGGCCAGGTTGATGAAGCGCTTGTCGCCCTCGGCCACCTTGGTCACCACGGCACACATCAGCAGCGCGGTGGTGAGGTTGTCGGCAATCGGCGAGATGATGAAGGCCAGCACACCGGTGATCCAGAACAACTGGCGGTAGCTGAAGCCCTTGCGGACCATCCAGGAGCGCAGGGCGTCGAATACCCGGCGCTCTTCCATGGCGTTGATGTAGGTCATCGCCACCAGCAGGAAGAGCATCAGCTCGGTGAATTCCAGCAGGGTCTCGCGGAAGGCGTGCTCGGCCTCGTCCGGCAGGCCGGCGTTGACATAGACCCAGCCGATCAGGCCCCAGATGAGGCCCGCCGCCACCAGCACCGGCTTGGACTTGCGCATGTGGAGCTTTTCCTCGCCCATCACCAGGGCATAGGCGAGGACGAAGATGGCGACGGCCAGGAAGCCGACCATCGAGCCGGTCAGGTCCAGCTCTCCAGTGACCGCGTGGGCGGCGGGGCTGAACAGCAGAACCAGAACGGCGAGCAGGAGTGTACCCGACCACCAGGCAGGGCGCCGGGGCCTTTGTAGTGAGCTGCAGGGTGTCAGCATGGCTGAAATGTCCTGAGGAGTAGGGGGAGGGGTCAGAAAGTCGCGTGGCATTCTATCATGCCGTGATGCGATGCAACATGCATGGAAGCGACTTGTGGCCCCGCTCCCGCATGCCTTTCCTGCATGCCCGATGACAGGGCCGGGCGCCTCAGGGCGCGCTCGCAGGGACGGCGTCGAGCGCGTCGCGCCACACCTCCGGCGCGATATCGCCCATCGCCTCGTCATCGCCTCGCCGGCTCCTCTCGTACCAGCGCCGGGGGGCCTGGAAGCGGAGTCGGGTGTCACCCTCCGCCAGGGCGATGCCGAGTCCCAGCGCGCCCAGCCGTGCATAGAGGCTGCCCGTCAGGGTGTCGTCGCGCATCTCCAGGTCGGCCAGCAGGGTCAGGTTGCCCCCCTCCAGCCGGGCATCACTCAGCTGCAGGCTGTCCTCGTCCAGGTCGATCCGTGCATTGCCGCGAATGCCGGAAACGGTGAGCAGGCGGCCGAGCCAGTCACGCTCCCGGGCACCGGCAAGGAACAGCCGCGCCAGCAGGCCGCTGTCGCGCATGGCCACCCCCCAGCGGGATGTCATCGCCAGCGGGCGTTGCCATAGCAGCTGTCCCTCCTCCAGGTCGAGTCTCGCCCACCAGCCAGCGTCGCGCCGACCGTTGGCATCGTCGCGGGAAACGTTGTCCAGTCGCAGCAGTGAGCCCGAGGCATCGAAGCGCCGCTCGGCCAGGTTGCCGTCGCGCAGCCGAGCCTCCAGGCGAAGGTCGCCGGCAAGCCGCTGGTCGGCCAGTCGCAGCGTCGCACCGAACGCCTGCAGGGTCAGGTCACCCCGGGCGTGCATGCCCTCCAGGATCAGTTCCGCCTCGAGGCTGGCGCGTCCCGAGAGCAGCTCGAGGCCGGCGGATTCGGGGAAATAGGCATTGTAGACGCCCAGGTCCGTCACCTCGGCGATGGGCAGCTCCACCCGGGTGGTGAAGGTCTCCACGGCCGGTTTCCCGTCACCCGGCCGGAAATCCGGGGTGGCGGTCTCGAGCCTGAAGTGGCGGCCTTCCAGATGGGCCTGCTCCTCGCCCAGGCGCGTCAGGGCGAACCGTGGCAGCCCGAGCTCCAGGCGCGCGCCGGGGCTGGCCGGTTCGCCCTCGACCCGCACCGCCAGGGTGCCGCGGCCGCTGGCCTCGTAGTCGAGGAAGCGCACCCGGAGGTCATCTGCATCGACACGCAGGCTGCTGTCCGGCGCCAGGGCCTCCTCCCGGAGGCGCAGGTCGGCCTCGAGCCGGCCATTGCCACGAATCTCCAGGCCATGGGCCTCGGGCAGGAAGGGGTCGAGGAAGCCGAGCCGGCTGACCAGCCCCTCGAGCACCAGCCGGCTGCTGCGCGGGACACCGGCTTCGTCCGACGCCAGCAGGTGGGAGAAGCGCGCCTGGCGGGCGACCAGCACACTGCGCATCCGCTCGCCCTGGTCGGCGTTCCGGGCCGCGGCCTGCAGTTCCAGGCGCGTCCCCGACAGGTCGAGCCGGCTGCCGTCGAGCAGGGCTTCACGCAGGGCCAGGTCGACCGCCAGTGCTCCCTCGACGGGCTCGCCGAGCACGGTGCCGGCGATGTCCTGCCCGGCAAGCCTGAGCGACCCGCTGGCGCTCGCCCCCTCGAGTCGCAGCCGGCCATGGCTTGCGGCACTCCCGCCGTGCAGCGCGTGGAGAGCGGGGGCCGGCAGGTAGCGGCCCAGTACGGCCACGTCGGGAAGGGTGGCATCCTCCCAGGCCAGGGTCACGGATCGTGCCCTGGGGAGCTCCCCTTCCGCCGCCGGCTGCCCCTCGGCGGTCATCGTCAGGCGGGCCCCCTCGAGCAGCGTGGCGCCATCGGAGCGGCGGCGCATGCCGGCCTCCTCCAGGGTGGCCTGGAGCCGGGCCACGGGGCCCGCGTCGGTATCCAGCCACTCGGCGTCGAGATGGCCGCGCCCGCTGGCATGGATGTCGAGCAGGCGTACCGCCAGGTCGTCACTCGTCACACCCAGGTGACTGCCCGGGGCGAGTCTCCCCCGTACCACCATCAGCCGGGCGGCCAGCTCGCCGCCCCCTTCCAGCGCGAGGCCACGGCCCTCCAGGGCTTCCGACAGGAAGGCATCGAGGAACCCCAGCCGATCCACCCGGCCGCTCACCGCCAGCTGGCCATCCAGTGGCGGTATCCCGGGGCGGGTGGCGAGCTCGCCCAGGGAGGTGCCGGCTGTCAGCCGCGCCTCGTCGAGGGTCAGCTCGCTGACCATGGGAGGCTCGCCTGGCGCCGCCTCGGCACGCACCTCCAGCCGGGTGCCGGACAGGTCGAGTCGCGGTCCGGCCGGGTCGAGTTCGGGCAGGCGCAGGGCCAGGTGCAGCTCGCCGCTGATCCGCTGCCCGAGCAGGCTCAGGGCGACGTCACTGCCGACGAGCTCGAAGTCGCCGCGCACCACATCCTCGGCGTAGTCGAGCCGGCCGTCGAGGCGGGCACTGCCGCCGTGGAGTGCGAAGGGAATCGATGCCGGGAGGTAGCGGGACAGGACGCTCACGTCCGGCAATTCGGCGCCTTCCCAGTGCAGGCTGGCCGTCTCGGGCGCCCGGGGCGGAACCGCCAGGTCGGCCCGGGGCAGGGTGGCCGAGAGGCGGAAGTGTCGACTGGTCAGGAAGGGCGTCGCCGACGTTCCCGGGTGCATGTCGAGATCATCGAGCTCCACGTCGAGGCGTGCCGGTGCCTGCCCCTTCTCGTCCCTCACGGCCGCCGTGACCCGGCCGGTGCCGGCGAGTCGAAAGCGTTCGCCGGCCCGGGTGGGGCCCGCCTGATGGGGCAGGGTCCAGTTCGGGGAGGCGGCGTCCCCGGGCGACGCCTCGGGGGGGCGGTCGATGGCGAGCAGGGCGGCTTCATCGAGTTCCACCTGCAGGGCGGGGGAGTCCAGCACCAGCCTGCTGCCCGGGGCCAGCACCCCCTCGTCGAGGACGAGGTCCCCGCGGAGGCTGCCGCGCCCGGCCAGGGCCAGCCAGTCGAGCCCTCCCAGGTAGTGGTTGAAGAGGTGCCAGGCGTCGGCCCGAGCGGTGATGGCCAGCTCGCCGGAGACGAAGCGGGAGGCCGCCATGCCGGGATGGTCGCCCGGCACGAAGGGCGCGACGCCCAGGGTCGACTCCAGGCCGATGTCGCTTGCCAGCGGTTCGCTGCCACGGTGCAGGGTCGCCGCGTCGAGCGCCAGGCTCAGGCGCTCGACCCCGATGCGGCGCTCGTCGAGGGTCAGTCCGGCCAGGTCCAGGCTGCCCTCGCCCGCGAGCACGTGTTCGCCGACCCTCAGGGAGCGCAGGCCGCTGGCCTGGAGCGAGCGGACGTCCAGTCGTCGCGCGAGCAGGGCCGCCAGCGACAGCTCCAGGGTGGCCGACGCGACCTCGAGGCGAAGCGGCAGGTCGTCGTCCTGGCGTTCCAGTTGCAGCGACTCCACGTGCAGGCGTCCGGGCCACCAGCTGCGGCTGCCGCTCCAGCTGATCGAGAGACCGGGTTGCGGCGTCAGCCGCGCCTGCACCCAGGCGCTGTCGAGCAGCCAGTTGACCCCGGCCAGATAGCCGACGACGAGCACCGCGGGCAGGGCGGCCAGCCACCACCACCATCGGCTCCTGGCGCGCCTGATGCGCGATGTGTCCGGTTCCGTTCCTGGCATGGGTTGCCGCTCCCGAGGTTGCCCCGTGTCATGGTAGCCTCCGGGAAGGCTTCGTTGCCGCGGGTTTTATGGCATCATCTGCCACTCCGGCAGTGGCCGGCAGTGGCCGGCAGCAGACGGATCGCCAATGACGCAGCGCAGGCACAGCAGCATGTTTCTCGATGAATTCCATACGCTCACGGGAGAGCAGGTACGCATCTCCGCGGAGCAGGCCAGTCGTTTCGCCAAGCGGATCGCCGGCGACTACAATCCCATCCACAACCCGGATGCACGCCGCTTCTGTGTCCCGGGCGACCTGCTGTTCGCCCTGGTGCTGGCTCGCTTCGGACTCTCCCAGCACATGAGCTTCCGTTTCCTCAACATGGTGGGCGAGGGGACGCCGCTTCGCTTCCAGGAGCACGAGGATGGCCGGATCCGCATCTGCGACGAGGCTGGCAAGTCGTACCTCGAGGTGGAGCGCAGCGGCGAGACGACCCGTGACGAGGCGGTGGTCGAGGCCTTCACCCGCTGCTACGTGGCGTTCTCGGGCAAGAACTTTCCCCACTACCTCAAGCCGCTGATGGAGGAGCAGGGGGTGATGTTCAACCCGCGGCGGCCGCTGGTGATCTACGACAGCATGGGATTCTCGCTGGAGCGACTCGATGGGCTGTCGCCGGCCCTGGAGCTGGCCAGTTCCTCGCTGGAGGTCACCGGCAAGCGCGGCGATGCGCTGCTGGAGTTCCGCATCACTGCCGATGGCGAACCTGTCGGTACCGGCTCCAAGAAGCTGGTGGTCAGCGGCCTGTGTGACTACGATCCCGACGCCATGGACGATATCGTCGCCGAATTCTATCGCCTCAAGGCTGCCTACGAGAACAGCGCCTGAGGTGCCGCCCCTCTCGCCGGCGACGGTGTCGGCCAGCAGGTGAAGCATGCCCCGGAACTGCGACGGGCGTGAGGCAGCCGACCCGGGTGCCCCGCTTGCGGACATCGAGATCGCCCGGCGGGCCAGGCTCGAACCGATACTCGCGCTGGCCGAGTCTCGCCTTGGCCTGGCGCCCGAGTGCCTGATTCCCCTTGGCCACCATCGCGCCAAGCTCTCCCATGAGCTGCTCGAGTCCCTGAAGCCACGGCCCCGAGGCCGGCTGGTGCTGGTGTCGGCGATCACCCCCACGCCCGCCGGCGAGGGCAAGACCACTGCCTGCGTGGGCCTGGTGGATGCCCTCAACCGGCTGGGCGTGCCGTCGCTGGCCTGCCTGCGCGAACCCTCCCAGGGGCCCGTGTTCGGCATGAAGGGCGGTGCCGCCGGTGGTGGCCGTGCCCAGGTCGTCCCCATGGAAGCCATCAACCTGCACTTCAACGGCGACTTCCATGCGGTGACCGCGGCCCACAACCTGCTGGCCGCACTGATCGACAACCACCTCTACTGGGGCAATGCACTGGGCATCGACCCCGAGCGCGTGGTGTGGCGACGCGTGCTGGATATCAACGACCGCTCGCTGCGCCGGGTGAGGACGCGCCTGGGCAACGGTGCCGAGTGCGAGACGGGGTTCGACATCACCGCCGCCTCCGAGGTGATGGCTGTCCTCTGCCTGGCGGATGACCTGGACGACCTGCAACGGCGCCTGGGGCGCATGGTGGTCGCCTGGCGTGTCGATGACACCCCGGTCACCGCCGCGGACCTGCAGGCGGTCGGCGCCATGGCGGTGCTGCTGCGGGATGCGCTGGCCCCCAACCTGGTGCAGACCCTGGAGCACAGCCCGGTGCTGGTCCATGGCGGGCCCTTCGCCAATATCGCCCATGGCTGCAGTTCACTGATGGCCACCCGAGCGGCCCTGGCGCTGGGCAAGGTGGTGGTCACCGAGGCGGGCTTCGGCGCCGACCAGGGGCTGGAGAAGTTCCTCGACATCAAGTCGCGCCAGTCGGGTATCCATCCCGACGCGGTGGTGATCGTCTGTACCCTGCGGGCGCTGCGCTTCCATGGCGGTGCCAGCCGCGAGTCGATGAACACCCCCTCCATCGAGAGGCTGGAGCGCGGGCTGGGCAACCTGGTCCGGCAGGTCGAGGTGTCACGGGCCTGCGGCCTCGAACCGGTGGTGACCCTGAATGCCTTTGCCTCGGACACTGCCGAGGAGCGTGATCGGCTTGCCGCCTGCTGCGCTGCGCTGGGCGTGAGGATGGTGGTCAGCGACCACTGGGCCTGCGGCGGCGAGGGGGCCGTGCCACTGGCCCGTATGGTGCTGGAACGGCTGGAGTCGGAACCGGCGGGGGGCACCCTGCTCTATCCCGACGGCACCCCCGTGGAACGGGCCCTGCGTATCGTCGCGACCCGGCTCTACGGCGCCCGGGACGTGGCGCTCTCGCCCCTGGCCCGCGACCAGCTCGACCAGCTGACCCGCCACGGGTTCGGCACCCTGCCGGTATGCATCGCCCGCACCCAGTTCAGCTTCTCGGACGACCCGGCCGACGGGGGCCTGGTGGAAGGCCACCTGCTGCGGGTGAGCGAGCTGAGGCTGTCGGCGGGGGCCGGCTTCGTGGTGGCCATCTGCGGCCGGATCATGACCCTGCCCGGCCTGCCCCGGAGCCCCGCGGCACTGGCCATGGGCCTGGATGCGCAGGGCAACGTCAGCGGCCTCTCCTGAGGCCGCACGGGCCCGGGGAATCAGACCACCACGGTCACCGGGCAGGGTGCCGTGTCGATCACCCGATGGCTGACGCTGCCCAGCAGCGACTCCCGCCACTTGCCCAGCCCACGGCGCCCCATGACGATCATCGGGGTATCCTCGGCATGATGCCGGGCCCTGGCGACGATCGACTCGGGTATGCGTTCAGCGTGGGTGAGCACCTCCTCGATGCCGGCCGGTACCTCGCCCAGCGCCTCCCGTGCCAGGCGGAAGACCCGGCGGGCCTGGCTCTCCTCGTCCTGCTCGGCGCCGGAGGCTTCCCCTCCGGGCTGGCAGAAGATCAGTTCCACCGGCACCTCGGCGCTGCGTGCCAGGTCGCCGGCGAGGGATGCCGCCTTGAGGCAGGGGTCAGCACCATCCACCGGCACCAGCACACGGCCGATGCGCGAGGCCTCGAGCACGCTG
Organism: Halomonas terrestris; assembly: GCF_049166755.1. Taxonomy (NCBI): domain Bacteria; kingdom Pseudomonadati; phylum Pseudomonadota; class Gammaproteobacteria; order Oceanospirillales; family Halomonadaceae; genus Halomonas; species Halomonas terrestris. Next base: position 107,092 of record NZ_JBMHFZ010000003.1, read on the forward strand.
GCATCGGCATGCACGATGGTCACCGGGCAGCGGGCCTTGTGCACCACCTCGTTGCTGACGCTTCCCTGCATGAACTTGCCCACATCGCTGAGATGCCGGGCACCCAGTACCAGGAGGCTGTCGGCATGCTGCCGGGTGTGCGCGACGATGGCGCGATCGGGATGGCGGATGAAGGTGGCGTCCTCGAGGATCACCTCGGTGGGCGTCAGCGCCAGGGCCGGATCGATGGCCTTGCGCGCCAGGGCGAAGGCCTCGGCGGCCTGCTCGCGGCGCAGGGCGCGGTCATGGTCGGCATGCACCTGGCGGTTGGCGGGGATGTCGCTGAGTTCGGCCGGATTGAGCGGCATGACATGCAGCAGTTCCAGCGGCGCATCGAGCAGCCGCGCCAGCAGGCTGGCATGGCGTGCCGCGGCCGCGGCCGTGGGTGATCCATCCACCGGCACGATCACCTGCGAGACGTGCTCACTCATCGACATTCTCTCCCTGTTGCCTCGATCGGTCGCCTGACAGCGTAGGGCCCTGGCGGGGCCTCCAGGCGATAGACTAGCGCAGCCCGGGCCCCGGCGTCTCGTCGGGCGCATGCCCACCCCCTTCCGGGCCGACCCTGTGCGTCCTCGTGACGCCGCCATGGAGTCCCGGGCAGGAAGCGCCTGGCCTGCCGACGTCCGGTGATGAGGACGTTCGTCGGTCGCCGATGGCGGTCGGCCAGTGCAACCGGGGCCGGCTTGGCCTATGGTCGAGGCAACCCCCCACGGACGGAGTGCCCATGATCCGCACCATGCTGGCGACCACCGATGGCCGGATCCTCTCCGGCGATGAGGCCCTGATCGAGCGCTGGCGCCGGGAGGCCGGCAGCCGGTTGTGGATCGACCTCCAGGGCGAGACCCGGGAGACGGAGCGGAGCCTGCTGGAGCGGTTCGACAGCCACCCGCTGGCCATCGATGATGCGCATCGCGAGCGTCACCCCCCCAAGATCGAGGAGTTCGAGCACCATACCCTGATCATCTACCGGGGCATCTCGTCGTTCGACGCCGAGCTCAACTACGAACCCCAGCAGATGGCCTTCTTCCTCGGCGCGGACTACCTGATCAGCCTGCACCCCGGCAAGGCCGCCAGCATCGAGCGGCTTTTCGCCCAGGAGGGCGGGGCCTTGCTCGTGGAGTCGCCGGAGCATGTGGTGCTGCGGATCATGTACACCTCCGCCGGCTACTACCTGGACAGCCTGCTGGAGTTCGAGACCCAGATCAGCGACCTGGAGGACGAACTGCAACTGGCCGGCAACGACAACCTGATGCGGCGGATCGTCGCCTACAAGTCGCGCCTGGTGAAGATGCGCCGGCTGTTCAACTACCACCAGGGCATCACCCAGGAACTGATCGCCTACGACTACCGCCACCTGCCCCGCGAGAACCCGGCGACCCTGCACGCCATCAACGACGTCTTCGAGCGCTTCGAGCGGCTCCACAGCCTGACCCAGATGTACTACGACATCTGCGGCGACCTGGTGGACGGCTATCTCTCGATCTCGTCGCACCAGCTCAACACCACCATGCGCATCCTCACGGTGATGATGTCCATCTTCGTGCCGCTGACCTTCATCGCCGGCGTCTACGGCATGAACTTCGAGCACATGCCGGAACTCGGCTACCGTCACGCCTACTTCATCGTGCTGGTCGTGATGCTCGCCCTCGGCGTCGGCCTGCTCTGGGTGTTCCGACGCCGGAAGTGGCTGTGACGCGACCAGGGAGCGGGACGCGTTGACGCAGGGTGGTTGGCCAGCATGGTGGTACGCCGTAGTCTCGGAAGTCACGACTTTCTCGAGACCCTGACCATGCATCCACAGCGGGAACGCCTGCACAACGAGCTCCATGCCCGACCCTCGATCTACTTCGCGGAGCCGGCGCACCTGTACCACTACGCCTTCCTCGACAGCGAAGACACCTGCGATGCCATGCTTGCCCGGCTCGGCGAGCTCACCGGCAGGCACCCGGATGTCGAGGCCGCCCAGGAGATCATCGAACTCGAGGGCCAGGTCCTGAAGTGGGAGCGCCATACCGAGTTCTTCACCCTGACCCTGCTGGTGCCCCGACACGGCCATGGCGAGACATGGCCCGCCCCGCCACCCCTGCTGGCGGAGATGGCGGCGCAGTATCAGCGGGTACTGATCAATGCCAGCCTGATCCTGGTGGAGTCGGAGGCGGCGTGGCCCGGGGAAGCCGAGGCCTACGGCTTCCGCGACCCGGCCGGCTCCAGCGTGGGGGATGGCGACGCCACGATATGGAGCGACTTCCGCCTCACGGACGAGGGCATCAACCGCATCCTGCTGGTGAACCGTGGCCTCGACGACTTCCGCCTGGGACGCATGACCCGACGGCTGCTGGAAATCGAGACCTATCGCATGATGGCCTCGCTGGCGCTGCCGCTGGCCAAGGAGCTGGGGGCCGAGCTGCGCAACTACGAGGTGGAGCTCGGTGAACTCTCGGATCGCAATGCCGAGCAGCAGGAGGAGAGTTCGCGCCCGCTGCTGGCGGCCATCTCGTCGCTGTCGGCGCGCCTCGAGCGCAGTGGTGCCCGCTCACGGCAGCGCTTCAGTGCCACCGAGGCCTACGCGCGCATCGTCTACACTCGCATCGAGGAGCTGCGCGAGACCCGGGTCGGCGACTGTCCGCGCCTGGGTACCTTCATCCTGCGCCGCTTCCGACCCACGGTGCACTACTGTGCGGCGATCGACCGGCGCCAGGAGAGCCTGGCGGAGAGCGTGGCCCGGCTCAACGACCTGCTGCGGACCCGGGCCCAGGTGGAGATCGAGGAGCAGAACTCCGAGATCCTGCAGAGCCTCAACGAGCGAAGCAGCAGTCAGCTGAAGATCCAGAAGGCGGTCGAAGGGCTGTCCATCATCGTCATCAGCTACTACCTCTTCAGCCTCTTCAAGCTGGGCCTGCAGAGCCTGGATGCCCTGGGGGTGCCGATCGTCCCGAGCGTGGCCGCCTCGGTGCTCGGCCCCCTGGGGATACTGATCATCGCCCTGCTGGCCTGGCGTATCTGGCGGGTCAAGCGGCATTGACCTTGGCCCGGGTGATCACGCCGTCGAGTGTCTCACCCGCGCCCACAGGGCGATGAGCCCCACCATCAGCAGTGCCACGAGGCCGGCGAGAAGCAACGGAAAGGCCGGGGTGCCGGCCCGCTCCAGCAGCGGGCCGGTCAGCGACGGCACGGCCATGGCGCCGATGCCGCCGGCGAGGAAGATCAGCCCGGTGGTGCGCCCGCGCATGGTCATCAGCTGGTTGCTCAGCCCGAACAGGGTGGGAAAGATCGCCGACGCCGAGAGCCCGAACAGCAGGGACGCCACCTGCAGCGGCAGCCCGGCGAAATGCAGGGACAGCGCAGTGGCCAGGCCCAGCCCGAGGCAACCGCACAGCACCGTCCAGGGCGAGAGCCACCCGAGCAGCGGGATGGCCAGCAGGCGCCCGGCCGAGAGCGTCAGCCAGAACAGCGTGACCAGCAGGGCGGCATCGCTCGAGGTCATGCCGCCGAGGGTGCCGTAAGCGGTGATCCAGCCGGCGAAGGTGATCTCCATGCCCACGTAGAGGCCGAACATCAGCAGAAAGATCGCCAGCCGCCAGGGGTCCGCAGGGGGTGCCGGGCGCCCGGCATCCGGCTCGCGCGACGGCGGGGTCGGGCTCTCCAGCCGCGCCAGCGGCCAGAGCAGCAGCAGGACGTAGAGCACCACCACCCAGAAGGCCCAGGCGAAGTGCCCGGTCAGCGCCAGGGCGGCCACCAGCACCAGCGGTACCAGCATGTTGCCGAGCCCGAAGCAGAAGTGCAGGGCGCTGATCCAGGGTGCCGAGGCCGTACCATGGGTCCACAGCAGCAGGGTGTTGGCCCCCGCATTGATCGAGACCTCACTGAAGCCGAGCAGGAAGACCACGGCCGTCAGCATCGCCAGGGCCTGGCTGAAGGGGACCAGCAGGAGCCCTGTCGCCATCAGCAGGGCCATGCCGATCAGCACCCGGTGGCCCGGGAAGCGGTCCACCAGCATGCCCGCGACCACCGAGCCGAGCATGTTGCCCAGTGCCCGGGCGGTGAACAGGATGGCGATCTGGCCCATGGTCGAGTCGGTCATCTCGGCCAGGTGCGGCAGTGCCGGCCCCAGCAGGCCGCCACTCATGCCGATGGCAAGGAAGACGAGGAAGTAGGTCAGGGTCACCCGAAGGGGGGGCCGGATGTGGAAGGCCAGCATGTCCGCTCCATGGAATCGTTGGCGATGCGCGAATTGTCGCACGATCCTGTTGACGGGATATCCTCCACGGGGGGCAATCGGCTCCCATCACGATCAGGCAGACGAGGAGAAGCACGATGCACGAGGTCATGATCATCACCGGCGGTAGCCGGGGAATCGGCGCCGCCACGGCGAAGCTGGCGGCACGGAAGGGGTATCGGGTCTGTCTTACCTACCGCGGCAATCGCCAGGCGGCCGACGAGGTCGTGGCCGAGATCACTCGCGACGGCGGTGAGGCCATTGCCTTGGCGGCGGACGTCAGCGTCGAGCGCGACGTGGTGGGGCTGTTCGAGAGCGTCGATCGCGCCCTCGGTCCGGTGGGCGTGCTGGTCAACAATGCCGGCATCCTGGAGACCCGGAGCCGTGTCGAGGCCATGGATGCCGAGCGCCTGGCACGGGTCCTGGCCGTCAACGTCACCGGCAGCTTCCTGTGTGCCCGGGAAGCGGTACACCGCATGTCGACGAAGCGGGGAGGCGCCGGTGGCGCCATCGTCAACCTCTCCTCGGCGGCCTCGCGCCTGGGAGGCCCCAACGAGTTCGTCGACTACGCCGCCGCCAAGGGGGCCATCGATACCTTCACGATCGGCCTGGCCAAGGAGGTCGCCGACGAGGGAATCCGGGTCAACGCCGTGCGCCCCGGGCTGATCTACACCGATATCCACGGCAGCGGCGGACAGCCCGACCGGGTGGATCGCCTCAAGGACAGCGTGCCCATGCAGCGCGGTGGCTACCCCGAGGAAGTCGCCAGGGCGATCCTGTGGCTGGCCTCCGACGAGGCCTCCTACTCCACCGGCTCCTTCATCAACGTGGACGGCGGCCGCTGATGCGGCCCGGGCTCGCCTAGCCTTCCATGGCCACGGGCAGCTTGCAGACATCCACCCACTCGGCCTCGACCAGTTCCGCCAGCCGCTCGGGGCAGAGGCGTACGGCGCTGTGCGGCGAGCCGGCGGCGGGCAGCACCTCGGTGTAGGCCCTGAGTGACGCGTCGCAGTAGACCGGCAGGGGGGTGGCCAGCCCGAAGGGGCAGACGCCACCCACGGGATGGCCGGTCAGTTCGAGTACCGTCTCGGCATCCAGCATCTTCGCCTTGGCGTCGAAGGTGGTGCGCATCTTGCGGTTGTCGACGCGGGCATCGCCGCTGGCCACCACCAGTACCTGTCGTTCGCCGATACGGAAGGCCAGCGTCTTGGCGATCTGTCCGGGCGCCACGCCATGGGCCTCGGCGGCGAGCGTCACGGTGGCGGTGCTGGTGGCGAGTTCCAGTATCTCGATGTCCGGCGCCTTCTCGGCAAGAAAGGCCTGCACGTTCTCGAGGCTCATGGGGTCGGGGCTCCATCTTCCGGGAATCGACCTCCATCTATAGCCATTCCGGGCCGGGAAATCCAATGCCGGGTAATCCCTGCCGGCCGCTCCCGGTTCGCCGTCGACGCCCCCGGGGCCATGGTCGGGCCGTCGTGCAGGGCGCCAGCGGCCGGGCAGGAAGAACGCATACTCACGGGGTGAAATTCAGAAAGAATCCTTCGGATTCGCGATGTTCAGTGCAACGGCGGTCATGTTTCAATCTGCCGTCAGCCCGTTCGGCCACCGAGAAGCCGGTTGGCATCGAGCGGGCATGGCCCGCAGGCCAGAGTCATCAACGGTGACCGATCGAGAGTCTGCCAGGGTCAGTCGTGAAAGCCTACTCATGCCAGGAGGTTGGAAAAGTGGCACCCGATACGCTTCCGGAGAATGTTCCCGCCACCATGGCGGCCATGCTGCTGACCGGGCATGGTGGCATCGACAAGCTGGTCTACCATCAGGACGTGCCCACCCCCACCCCCGGGTCGGGCGAGGTGCTGGTGCGCGTCACCGCGACGGCGAAGAACAACACCGACCGCAAGGCCCGGGAGGGCCTCTACCCGACCCGGGACAAGGGCGAGGTGACCTCCTTCGCCATGGGCGGCACGCCGACCCTGACCTTCCCGCGCATTCAGGGCGCCGACGTGGCCGGGCGCGTGGTCGCCGTGGGCGAAGGGGTGGATGCCTCGCGCATCGGCGAGCGCGGGCTGCTGGACTTCAACCTCTACCCGGACGCCCGCCGCGACCTCAACCTCATGCCCGACTACTACGGTCACGGTGCCGACGGAGGCTTCGCCGAGTACATCGCCGTGCCCTCCGACCAGTTCCATCACGTGCCCAACCCCGAGCTCGCCGATGCCGAACTCGCGGCCATGGGCATGTGCTCCTACCAGACCGCCTATCACATGATGACCTCGGCCGGCGTGAAGGCCGGTGAACGGGTGCTGGTCACCGGCGCCAGCGGCGGGGTGGGCACGGCGCTGATACAGCTGTGCCGCATCGTCGGCGCGATCCCCTATGCGCTGAGCCAGCGCGACAAGTCCGATGCGCTGCTCGCGCTCGGTGCCGAGGCCGTGCTCGATCGCTCGAACATGGAGGACTTCACCGAGCAGGTCAGCGAGCTGACCGGGGGCGAGCCCATCGACGCGGTGATGGACCTGGTCGGCGGCGAGATGACCGACCGCTTCATCGACACCATGATCTTCGACATGAAGCGCCGCGACAGCTATCCGCGGCTCTCCATCGCCGGCGCCAGCGGGGGCAACCTCAGCGAGATCATGTGGACCCGCGTCTACCTCTATCAGGTGCAGCTCTTCGGGGTCTCCCACGGCACCCGCGAAGAGGCCGAGCAACTGGTGGCCTGGATACGCGAGGGCCAGCTGAAGCCGGTGCTGCATGCGGCCTTCCGGCTGTCCGACCTGCACCAGGCGGAGACCTACTTCGTCAATCGCGGCAGCAACTACCTGGGCAAGATCGTGATCGTGCCCGATGCGCAGTGGGCCGACCATGGCGCCCCCTTCGCACTGGAGGCCTCCTGATGAGCGGCGAGCTGACGGTGAAGCTGATCGATACCCATGCCGGCGGCGATGTCAGCCGCATCGTGGTCGGGGGCATCGATCCCCTGCCCGGGGCCACGGTCCGGCAACAGATGGAGTACCTCCGCGACGACGCCGACGGCCTGCGTCAGCTGCTGCTGAACGAGCCCTACGGGGCTCCCGAGATGTCGGTGGACCTGATCGTTCCCGCCACCGACCCCGAGGCGGCGGTGGGCTACATCATCATGGAGGTGATGGGCTATCCCATCTATTCCGGCTCCAATACCATCTGCACCGCCACGGCGGTGCTCGAGAGCGGCCTGGTGCCCAAGCAGGAGGGGCGCCAGCGCTTCGTGCTGGAATCCCCGGCGGGGCTGGTGCGCATCGAGGCGGTGGTGGAGAACGGTGTGGTGGAGGCGATCACCTGCGAGGGCCTGCCCAGCTATATCGACACCTACCGGGCCAGCATCCACGTGCCCTCGATCGGCAACGTGACCTACAGCGTCGCCTACAGTGGCGGCTTCTATGCCCTGGTGGACGCCGCCGAGCTGGGGTTCCACCTGACCCGTGACGAGGAGCGGAGCCTGGCGGATTGTGCCTACCGGATCGTCGAGGCGATCCAGGCCGAGCGCGGCTTCTCCCACTACACCCTGGGCGATGTGGGGCCGCTGCCCTTCCTGCACTTCATGGGGCCGGTCGAGCAGGTGGCCGACGATTTCTTCCGCTCACGCTCGACGACCTACGTGCACCCCGGGGTGATCTGCCGCAGCACCACCGGTACCGGCACCTCGGCACGGCTGGCGCTGATGCACCACGAGGGGAGCATCAAGCAGGGTGACCGGCTGGAAACCGTCTCGCTGCGCGAGACGGGCTTCATCGGCGAGCTCACCGGGACGCGAAGGGAGGGCACGCATCGGGTGGTGGAGAACACCATCACCGGCAAGGGCTATGTGCTCGCGCGCTCGGATATCGTCGTCAACTGCGAGGACCCCATGGTGGAGTGTGCCGGCGTCCACCATATCCTCACCAGCGGCCATCACGACACGGAGTGAGCGGCCGCCACCAGGCACAGCATGACCGCGGCCCGTTCGGCCTCGCTCATGCTGCCCCAGCGGGCGATCTCGTCGAGGCTGCGCCCGCAGCCCTCGCAGAGTCCCGTATCGTCCGCGATTCGGCACACCTGGATGCAGGGGGAGGCGGGTGTCGGCTGGTCCAGGGTCATGGTCACGCGATCCTCCGGGCATCAGGCCACGGCACGGCGCTCACACCGGCACCTTGCCGCGCAGCGCCTTGGTCTTGCCCTTGCGGGTCTTGCTGTCCACGCGACGCCGCTGGGACCCCTTGGTGGGCTTGGTGGGCTTGCGCACCTTGCGCTGCTTCACCGCCTCGCGGATCAGCTCCCTGAGGCGTGCCAGGGCGTCTTCCCTGTTCAGCTCCAGCGTGCGGAAGCTCTGCGCCTTGATGATGACCACTCCCTCCTTGCTGATGCGCTGATCGGAGAGCGCCAGCAGGCGTTCCTTGTAGAAGGGCGGCAGGCTGGAGGCGGGAATGTCGAAGCGCAGATGCACCGCGGAGGCGACCTTGTTGACGTTCTGCCCGCCCGCCCCCTGGGCGCGGATCTGGCTGATCTGGATTTCCCAGTCGGCCAGTTCCACCGTATTTGAGATGCGTAACATGGCGTGTCTCGTGGTCGGGCCTGGATGGCAACAGGCTAACATATCGGCGGGTATCCTCCTGCCGCCGTGGCACGGAGCAGGCGCTGCCGGCCGGGTGGCCCCGCTCGGCCCGGTCAGGAATTTCCGATGGGCGGCTGCTAGGATGAAATAAGCTTCGATCGGCTCCATCAGGTCATCCCGCCGTGTGCCAGGATTCCCCTGATCACACCCCCCGCGTCACTCTCCCGTCGCCACGGGGGCGGTGCCGACCCGGCCGGCAAGCGAGTCGGCGTCCCCGGAAGTTCGGGCTGGCGGTGAGCCTGTCCGGGGGCACCCCGGAAGCAACGGTGAAGGGGGATGGCGATGGTGATCAACCGAACCGAGCCGGATCGCGAAGGTGAGCGACTGGCGGCCCTGCGCCGCTACAGGATCCTGGATACCCCGCCGGACGGCGCCTTCGATCGCACACGGCGCTGGCGGCCCACGTGCTGGAAATGCCCGTTGCCATCGTCAGCCTGGTGGATGCCGACCGCATCTGGTTCAAGTCCCGTCACGGCCTCGAGGTGGACCAGGTCGCGCGCGAGCCCGGGCTCTGTGCCTCGGTGATCATGTCGGATGACGCCTATATCGTCACCGATGCCGCCCGCGACCCGCGCACCCTGGCCAATTCCCTGGTCGCCAGCGCCAACGGCTTCCGCTTCTATGCCGCGGTGCCGCTCAAGACCCATGACAACCATAACCTGGGGACGCTCTGCTGCCTCGACTGGCGGCCGAGGCGGTTGCCGCAGGAGAAGGTGAGGGTGCTGGAATCCCTGGCGCAAGTGGTCATGGACCAGATGGAGTTGCGCCTCGCCGCACGGCGGGTTCATCGCTTGAGCGAAGAGCTGAAGGCGGTTCACCACCGGGAGCTCGAGGAGGCGAAGTCCGATATCCGCTTCCTGGCCATGTACGATCCCCTGACCCGGCTTCCCAACCGGCACATGATCCAGGATCGCCTGGAGCAGGTGCTCATCCAGTCCCGCCGTGGCAACCAGAAGGGGGCGGTACTCTTCATCGGCCTGGACAACTTCAAGCGGGTCAACGACCTCCATGGCCACGAAGAGGGGGATGCCCTGCTGCGCAGGATCGCCGCCCGGCTTGGTGCCTCTGCGCCGGTGGGCAGTACCGTGGGCCGCTTCGGCGGGGACGAGTACGTGGTGATCCTGACCAAGCTCAGCAGACGAGCCGGCAAGGCCGCCAGCAAGGCCGATCGGGTGGGCGAACAGATCCTGGAACTCCTGCGTCATCCTGATACCCCTTCCGGCACCGAGCACCCGGTGACCGGCAGCATCGGCATCACGCTGTTCGACGGGCGAGGGGACTCCGTGGGCGATGTGCTGAAACGGGCCGAGTTCGCCATGGACCAGGCCAAGGCCGCGGGTCGGAACGTGCAGCGACATTTCGATCCGGAGATGCAGGCCATCGTCAGCGCCCGCAGCGAGCTCGAGATCGAGGTGCGCCAGGGGTTGCAGGGCCAGGAATTCCTGCCCTACTTCCAGCCGCAGGTCGACGCGGCGGGACGGCTGACGGGGGCCGAGGTACTGGCCCGCTGGCAGCACCCGCGGCGTGGGCTGGTCCCGCCGGGCGACTTCATCCCGGTGGCCGAGAAGAGCGGGCTGATACTGCCGCTCGGGCGCTGCATGCTGGAGGCCGCCTGTGCCCGGCTGGCGGACTGGGCAGGGCGGCCGGACACCGCCGGGCTCAGCCTGGCCGTGAACATCAGCGCCCGCGAGTTCCACCATCACGGCTTCGTGGGCCAGGTGCTGGAGGTGCTCGAAGCCTCCGGAGCCGATCCCTGCCGGCTCAAGCTGGAGTTGACCGAGAGCCTGTTGCTGGGCGACGTGGACCAGACCATCGACAGGATGACCGCACTCAAGGACGAGGGCGTGAGCTTCTCGCTGGATGACTTCGGCACGGGGTACTCCTCGCTCTACTACCTCAAGCGTCTGCCCCTGGATCAGCTCAAGATCGACCAGCAGTTCGTCCAGGACATGCTCACGGAGCACCAGGATGCGGTGATCGTCCGGACCATCGTGGGGCTGGCGAAGAGCCTCGACCTGGAGGTGATTGCCGAGGGGGTGGATACCCACGCCATCCGGGATTGCCTCGCCGGGCAGGGGTGTGTCGCCTACCAGGGCAACCTCTTCAGCCGGCCACTGCCGATCGAGGAGTTCGAGGAGTGGCGGTCTCGGGCGCCCCGCCGCTAGCCCCCGTCCAGTCGACCTTCCAGCCTGTCCATGTACGCCACGATCCGCGCCGCGTTGGTGCCCAGGTCGCTGCGGCCGATCCGCGAGGCGGAGCGCACGTCCACACGCACCCCCGTGTCCGTCTCGGTCAGGCGGATCACCACGTCGTCCTTGAAGCCGAACCAGCGGGTGGTCGCGGTGGCCTCCAGGGTGGTGTCGGTGAGCGCGGCGATCTCCCAGCCCATCTCCCGCGCGGCGTCCTCGGCGGCGCTGAGCACCCTGGCCAGCGGCTGCTCGAGCACGAGCGGCTGGATCGACGGATAGGCCCGGCGCTGCTGGCTGGCGAAGGAGGGCGTGTAGCCCACCGCATTGGGCGCCGCCTCGCGGGCCGGGGCCAGGGTCACGAACTCGGGCGGGTTGTGGGTATCGGTGGTGATGTCGTGGATCGGCGGCACGCGCTGGGCGCGCTGCATCATCTGCCAGGGCACGGCCATCATGCCCGCCACCGCCAGGATCACCAGCAGGCCGGCCAGCGCCGGGCGCAGTCGCCGGCAGAGCGTGGCGATGACCAGCGCCAGCAGGCCCAGCGCCGCGGCAGCCACGGCCAGGTAGGCCCCCAGGCGCAGCAGGTCGAAGGCGGTGCCCAGCGGCACCAGCCCCATCCGGTGGCCGGGGCCCGCGCCACCCATCAGCGCGGCCCCCGCCACGAGCAGCAGCACGCCGAGCCAGGCCGGCACCACCGGCCAGCGGCCCCCGCGCGGGCGGTTCCTCAGGCGAAACGTCGACATCTCGGCTCCTTGGTCGGGTCTCCGCCACAGCATAACGGCTCGGGCCCGGGGCTGCGGCGGGGCGCTTTCCACGCTAGCTTGGAAGCATCCGTGCATGCGCTGACACCGAAGCGCAATGCGTTATGCTGGGTGCCTGCCTTCGCCAACCACCGAACGAGGTCCCATGAACCCCACCATCGAGCTGTTGACGTCCCACCGCTCCATCCGCAAGTTCACCGACCAGCCGGTCTCCCGCGAGCTGCTGGAGACACTGATCCGCGCCGGCCAGGGGGCGGCCACCTCCAGCCACGTGCAGGCCTACTCGGTGATCCACGTGAAGAACCCGGCGAACCGCGAGGCGATCGCCGAGCTGGCCGGCGGCCAGGCTTACGTGGCCACCTGCGGCGCCTTCCTGGTGTTCTGCGCCGACATGAAGCGCCCCACCGACGCCGCCGAGCGCACCGGTGCACGGGTGGTGCGTGGCATGACCGAGCAGCTGCTGGTGGCCACCGTGGACACCGCCCTGATGGCCCAGAACGTGGCCACAGCCGCGGAGTCCGAGGGGCTGGGTATCTGCTACATCGGCGGCATCCGCAACAACCCCCAGGAGATCAGCGACCTGCTGGGGCTGCCCGACCACGTCTACCCGGTGTTCGGCATGTGCCTGGGCTATCCGGCCCACGACCCCGACGTCAAGCCGCGCCTGCCGGTGGAGGCGATCCTCAAGGAGGACTGTTACCGCGACGACAGCGAGGCGGTGGCGGCCTACGACGACGCCATGTACGCCTACTACCAGTCGCGCAAGGGCGGCCCCAAGGACACCACCTGGTCGCAGAACCTGACGCCGCTGTTCGACACCAAGCTGCGCCCCCACATGCGCGACTTCCTGGTCAGGCGCGGCTTCGAGATGAAGTGAGGGGGGGGGGGAGAGGCCATGGAGACGCTGTTGAACGCCGGCGCGCCGGTGACCGAGGCGGCGCTGGCCGCCATCGCCCACATGCCCACCGCCGGCCTGCCGGTGCTGATGGACGATGCCTTCGCCCGGCGGTTGAGCGATGCCGACCTGATGCGCATCGCGGTGCTGCTGGCCCGGAAGAGCCGTGACGAGGGCGGCTGCCCCATCGGCGCGGTGATCATCGACAACGCCACGCGGCGCATCGTCGGCAAGGGGCACAACACCCTGGTGCAGGAGAACCACCCCTACAACCACGGGGAGACCTCCGCCATTCGCGATGCCGGGCGCCTCGACTTCGGTCGCACGACGCTCTTCACCTCCCTGAGCCCCTGCGAGGTCTGCGCGACGCTGCTCTACATGCGTGGGGTCTCGCGGGTGGTGGTGGGTGACGTCACCAATGCCTCGGGGAGCGAACCCCTGCTGCGCGAGAAGGGCGTACAGGTCGAGATCCTCGAGGACCCGCGCGGCATCGAGCTGTATGCCCGCTTTCGTGCCGAGAACCCCGAGCTGGACCTCGAGGACTGGAAGGGACTGAGTGCCACCCACCGGCCGTGACCTCGCCCCGAGCCGCGCCGCTGCGGTGGTCAGCGCCGAGCGGCCCATCGGCGTGATCAGCGATACCCACGGGCTGCTGCGGCCCGAGGCGCTGACGCTGCTGGCCGGCTGCGGGCTGATCCTGCACCTGGGCGACGTGGGCCACCGCGACGAGGATGCCGCCATCCTCGAGCGGCTGGGCGAGCTGGCCCCGGTGAGGGCGGTGCGCGGCAATATCGATACCGCGCCCTGGGCCGAGGCGCTGCCGATGACCCTGGATCTCACCGTCAACGGCTGGCGCCTGCACCTGGTGCATCGCCTGGCCGACGTCGACCCGGCCACCCCCTGCGACGCCGTGCTCCACGGCCACTCCCACAAGCCGCGCAACGAATGGCGGGAGGGCCGGCTGCTGTTCAACCCCGGTGCGGCGGGCAAGCGCCGCTTCCGCCTGCCCATCACCCTGGGCAGGCTGTGGGCAGACGCGCGCGGCCTGCGCGGCGCCATTATGCATCTGCCGCTGTGAAACCAAGGCGCGGTATCGCATCGCCGGGCCGACTGCGGGAGGATGACCGCCTGTCTGGAATTCACGTGAAGGGAGGAGGAGAGAATGGCGGACCCGGCCCTGGCCCCGCGCCTGCGTACGCTGCTCGAGCAACTGCCCGACGCCGCCGTGCCGATCACCTACCAGCAGGCCGCCGAGGCGCTGGGCCTGACGCCGCCGCGCACCATCCAGCGCGTCGCCCTGGCGCTGGAGACGCTGATGCGCGAGGACGTCGCCGCCGACCGCCCGCTGATCGCCGCCCTGGTGGTCAGCCGCCGCGGCGACCTGCCCCGGCCGGGCTTCTTCGAGCTGGCGGTCGAGCTCGGGCGCCTTCCTCCTGATCCGGCCCGGCACGAGGCCTGCTACCGGGAGGAGTTGGCCCGCGCCCTGGCGTGGTACCGCTGAGCCAGCGATGCCGGCGGGAGCAAGAGGTCGTCCCGCGCGGGACCTCGAAGACTGGAGAAACCGGCGAATCAGCGCGCCTCGGCCAGGCCGGCGAGTTCGAGCGCCTGGGCGAACTGCCGCTCGTCGAGCACGCCGCGCCAGTGGTCCACGCAGTTCGATCGCATCAGCAGCAGCTCGGCCTCCATCTTGCCGATGGCCGCGGCCTGTGCCTCGCGCGCTTCGCTGCTGGCGTTGTTCAGGATCATCTCGCGCAGCTCGGCGCGGGCTGCCACCATGCGGTCCTCGTGGGCTTCGCGTATCGCGGGGCTGCTGGCCAGCCACTCCTTCACGGCCTCGCGCTGGGTCTCGTCAAGGTCCAGCGAGTCGGCGTTTCTGGCCACCGCCGGGGTGAGGACCACGACCGGGGTCGACAGCTCGGACACGTCGCGCTCGGCGGCAATGGTCGCCTGGCTGCCGAGGGCCAGGGCCAGGGCCAGGGCAGGGATCAGGATCATGGGGCGCATGGGGATCACTCCTCTGTTCGGGAGCGTCAAAGCCTACGCAAGGCCCGTGACGGGGGCCATGCGAAAGAATGTCGCACAGCCGGGCCTGGCGGTGCCGTGCCCGCGCTGGATATGCTGCAGGGACAGCCACCGTCGATCGATGGTCGGTGTCGGTGGCGAACGGGAGGAATCGAATGATGGTCTTGGCTGTTCCGATGAACACGCAAGGGCGAGTGTCAGGGCATCTCGGCAAGGCGCCGCATCTGCTGGTGCTCGACGACCATGAGGCTCGCCGGATCGATAATCCGATGGACGCCGGCACCTGCAGCGGTCGCTGCAAGCTGCTGGAAGCCCTGGAGCAGGCGGGCGTGACGCACCTGCTGGTTCGACAGATCGGCCAGCGGACGCTGGGGCGGTTCCTCAGAGCGGGGCTGAAGGTGTACCGGCTGCCCCGCGGAATGACGGCGCGCCCCGAGCGCGGCGATATTCCGGAGGGGGCCGAGGAGCTGGTCGCGGCGGCGCAGGGGCGTCCCTCCAGGCCGCGTGCCGATCACCAGCACGGCGGCTGCGGAGCCTGATCCCGGCCGACCCGCCTTGCCAGCGCCTCGGACTTCACGCCAGGCACTCCCGAATTCAGGCCTCGTCGGCGTCACCGATCGTCTGGATGACCTCGAAACCCTCGAATGTCGGCGGGCCCAGGTAGAGCCCCTCGCGCCGGCTCTGGCCGGCATTGGCGTGCGCCGCGCGAAAGGCCTCGGAGTGCGTCCAGGCCTCGAAGTCCTCGCGCGAGCGCCAGACGGTGTGGGAGGCGTAGAGCACGTGATCCTCCTTCTCGGGGCCGCGCAGCATGTGGAACTCGACGAAGCCGGGCAGGCCCTGCAGGTGCGTTTCCCGCTCCAGCCAGATCTGCTCGAACTCTTCCACTCTCTCGGGGTTGACTCGGAAACGGTTCATGGCGATGAACAAGGCGCACTCTCCCATGGCCAGGTGGATGGTCGTGTCCGGCTGACGATGACACCATGCCCCGAGCGAGGCAAGCTGGCGCAGGGGCTCCCGGCCGCCGTCAGGGGGTGTCCCCGACAGCCGGCTCCAGGAGGCCTTCGGCGATCGCCTCGCCGAGGCGGTCGACGGCGGTGGCCAGTTTCTCGTCGATCACGTGGAGGTATGCCGTCCAGTCGTCGACGTGGCGCAGTTCCGTCCTGCCGTCCGAGATGCCGCGCAGGATGACGAGTGGCACACCGAAGCGCATGCAGGCGCGCAGGCAGGCATAGCTTTCCATGTCCACCATCTCGGCGGCGATGGCGTCATAGGCCGAGCCCGAGACGATGTTGGCACCGGTCGACAGCGAGGCCTCCCGAATGCCGGGCACGCGCAGGGGCAGCGGGAGGGTCGCCGGCAGGTCGAGAAAGGGCGTGGCGCCCTTTTCGAAGCCCAGGGGGGAGGCGTCCATGTCGCGGTAGGAGACGCCGGTCGCCTGGTAGATCTCGGTCTGTTCGAGAACCCGGCTGCCGGCCGATCCCAGCGACACCACGAGGTGCGGCAGGCGCTCGTCCCGGGCGAGGGTGGCCAGCGCGGCGCTGAGCTCGACGGCCGCCTCGACCGGCCCGACGCCGGTCATGAGCGGCTCGATTCGCCGCTTGAGGTGCGGACCGTATTCGGCGTCGGCCGCCATCACGAAGAGGATGTCGCGGCCGCCCAGGGGCGTCATCGGCGGCGGTGTGCGATGCGCCGGGCTCACCTTCCGAGCCCCTTGTGGCAGCGCTCACAGGCGTTGGCGAGTGCCGTGCGGAATGCCGCGGCGTGGGTCGGGGTCTCGAACTCCCCCGCTCTCGCGGGGATGACCGGAAAACGGTCAAGGGCACTGAACACGGCAGACTCTCCTCGTGGATGGATGGGCAGGACCTTCCGGTGGACGATGACACCCTGGCTCATCAGCGGCAAGATGGCACGAGCGATGCCGAGCCCATTCAGTCCACAACCTGGAGAAGCGTCATGACGACCCTGGTGATCGGTGCCAATGGACAGATTGGCCGCCAGTTCTGTGCGCTGGCCCATGAGGCCGGCGAGCCCATCCGTGCCATGATCCGCAGCCCGGCGCAGCAGCCCTGGTTCGAGCAGCACGGCATCGAGACGGTGATCGCCGACCTGGAGGGCGACTTCGCGGACGCCTTCGACGGCTGTGACCAGGTGCTCTTCACCGCCGGCTCCGGTCCGCATACCGGCCCCGACAAGACCCTGCTGATCGACCTCTATGGCGCCATCCGCGCCGTCGATGCGGCCCGCGAGCATGGCCTATCGCGCTTCCTGATGGTCAGCGCCATGCGTGCCGAGGATCCCCAGGCGGCTCCCGAGAAGCTGCGCCCCTACATGGCCGCCAAGTTCGCCGCCGACGCCTACCTGCGCTGTGCCGGCGTGCCCCATGTGATCCTCAAGCCGGGCCGGCTCACCGACGAGCCCGCCAGCGAGCGGGTCGCCGCCTCCCTTGAGGAGACCGGCGGAGAGAACACCGTCTCCCGCGCCAACGTCGCCCACGCCCTGCTGCACCTGGTGAAGGCGAGGGGGCTGGTCGATCGCGAGTTCGTGCTGCTCGACGGCGAGCGTACCATCGCCGAGGTCCTGGCATAGCGTGGGCGGCGGCCAGCCCCTCGTCGAGGGGCGCCGAGCACAAGCGGCTGGATGTCCGGCCAGGCTTCGCGCGGCTGGCGGGCGACCACCCGGCCGCGGAATCTGACGCCGCTGTTCGTCACCAAGCTGCGTCCCCACATGCGCGAGTTCCCGGTCAAGCGTGGCTTCGAGATGAAGCGAGCCGCGGCTCAGCCGTGGATGTAGCGCAGGCGGGCATCACGGCGCAGGCGCAGCATGGTGATCACGTTGGTCAGGAAGATCAGGCTCTCGGCGATGGTCCCGCCGAGCGTGCCACGGCATCTCTTGTCGCCCTGGAGGGGATCACTTCAGACGTCCCCGGTTGATGCCGGACATTCCTGGCGTGTGTGGGAGAGACCCGAAGGTCAGGCCAGCTGACGCCTTGCGGCACGTGTCGTATTCAACAGCAGGCAGGCGATTGTCATTGGACCCACGCCACCGGGTACCGGCGTCATGGCGCCAGCGACACGGGCAACCGATTCAAAATCCACATCACCCACGAGCTTTCGCTTGCCATCGACATCAATGGCGTTGATGCCGACATCGATGACCGTTGCACCAGGCTTGATCCAGTCAGCATTGATGAACCCCGCCCGGCCGACCGCCGCCACCACGATATCGGCATTGCGGCACAGTGATTCGATGTTCCTCGTTCGTGAATGTGCAATGGTGACAGTACAGTTTGCCTGTAGAAGCAGTGCCGCCATCGGCTTTCCCACGATATTGGAGCGCCCCACCACCACGACATTCTTGCCACCAAGGTCCGGGTGGATCTGGCGCAGCATGATCATGCAGCCCTGTGGCGTGCACGGCACCAGCGATGGCCGACCGGAAGCAAGCGCCCCGACGTTCAGTGGGTGAAAGCCATCGACATCCTTGGCCGGATGGATGGAAGCTATCACCTCATCCTCATCGAGATGTGACGGAAGTGGCAGTTGCACCAGAATGCCGTGCACCTTGGGATCCTTGTTCAGATCATCGATCAGCGCATTCAGGGTGTCCTGGGAGGTTTCGGCATCGAGGCGGTGCTCGATAGAACCCATCCCCGCCTCTGTCGCCCGCTTCACCTTGTTTCTCACATACACCTGGCTGGCGGGATCCTCCCCCACAAGCACGACAGCCAGCGTCGGCACGATGTCATGTTCGCCCTTGAGCAGCTCGACTTCAGAGGCGACTTCCTGCAAGACCTGGTCCGAGAGCTGTTTCCCGTCTATTAATTGAGTCATCATGCCCTCTGCTTCTATTTGAAAATGACGGTCTTGTTGCCCGAAAGAAATACACGGTTCTCCGTGTGCAGTTTAACAGCACTTGCCAGTGCCTTGGTTTCGGTGTCGCGGCCAAGGGCAACGAGTTCTTCCGGGTAGTAGGCATGATTGACGGGTAGCACGGACTGTTCGATGATCGGGCCTTCATCCAGATCGGCGGTCACATAGTGCGCAGTGGCACCGATCAGCTTGACACCACGCTCGAATGCCTGGTGATAAGGCTTGGCACCCTTGAATCCGGGCAGAAAGGAGTGATGGATGTTGATGGCCCGGCCGTGCAGCTGCTTGCATAGATTGTCGGACAGGACCTGCATGTAACGCGCCAGTACCACCAGCTCGGTTCCGGTCTCGTTGATGATATTGAGCAGCTCGGCTTCCTTTTCCAGTTTGGTTTCCTTTGTCACCGGCAGGTGGACAAATCTAAAGCCTTCACGCTCGACTAGCGGTTGGAGATCCAGGTGGTTGGATACCACCGCGGTGATATCGATGTTCAGTTCGCCCTTGTGATAACGGTAAAGAAGATCGACCAGGCAGTGGTCAAACCTGGATACCATGATCAAGACCCTGGTAGGGTGGCTGACTTCATGCATCGCCCACTCTATGCCATGCTTGTCTGCCAGCACATCAAATCCGGTACGGATGTCTTCGAAGGTGTAGCGGGAATCCGGGGTGATGTTGAACAATGTCCGCAAGAAGAACTGGCCGCTGATCTTGTCGTCGAATTGGGAGAGTTCCGCGATATAGCCGCCACGCTCCGTAATATAAGATGCGATCCCGGCAACGATACCAGGCGCAGTCTTGCAGCTGACAGTGAGGACGTATTGGTTGGAGTAGTCCGTGATTTGTCTCATGGCAGAAAACCTTTGTATAATGATGTTTGTTGGCTGATTCGCTGGCGGGAAGTTGATGTCTTTGGTGTTGTTTGTTCAGGCATCAGGGTGGATTGCCTGGCGGGTCGTTAACTATGGTTGACAAGACCCGCATCATTGAAGCTCACCTTGAAGCGCCCTTATAGTCTTGTGTCAGATTCGACGCGTTACGGGCTACACGCAGCCAGGACGAACTTCCCTCCTGGCTGTGATCAACGGGCAGTTGCACCACCTGGATCTTGTCGCCGCCTTTCATCTTCTGACTTCCCTCCCAGGCTTCGACCCAGACACATCGCATCTCCGAATTGACTTCACAGTTGCCGTTGGCGCGTACCCCACCACAAGGACCGTTGCGCAAGGATTTGGGGCAGTTCATGGGACATGACATTCCTGTAGAACTGAGGATGCACTGACCACACATCCTGCAGTCGAAAAGCAATCCCTTGCTGATCTTTTCCAGCTTGCTCACCGGCTTTTCTGCGCGCTGGTAGCCAACCGAATTCCAAAGCGGCTGCAACTTGACGACAACCGGTTCGAACATTCGGTATATGCCCTCGAGGAATCTTGCATGCCGCACGGCCCAGAGGCGAATGGAATACATATGTCTCTCCTTGCACGGCAGCGCCACTGTGGAGCTGATCATTGATCTCCGGATCCGTGAGGCACCCTGTTGATCTTTTTGAATCAACAATAAACTTCTCGCATGGTTCGGATAATCACTTTCCTGGGCAAGAAGTCGAAATTATAATATTACATGGGCGCTCACGGATGCAGGTGACTTTTCAAGTCGGCCGCTAGACCTGGTGTTCAAGCGGATGTGGCAATTTTCTTCTTGGGGTCGAAGAAGGGCTTTTCGACGACAACAGCCTTCACGGGCCCGGATGCGGTTGGAATTTCCAGTTCAGTCCCGATCGCGGCATGTTCAGTGGCAACCATGGCCAGCGCGATGTTCTGCTCGAGACGCGGGGAATAGACCGCAGACGTCACCTTTCCGACGGTTTCGCCATCCTTGCTGAGGGCCCAGTACCTGGTGTTGGGTCTCTTGAGGGGGGCCATGTCGATACGCAGGCCGACCTGCTTGCGACTCACGCCATTATCACGGATACGCTGCAATGCGGCCTTGCCGATAAACTCCGCCTCCATGTCCGGGTTCACCATACGGTCCATCCCGAGTTCGTAAGGATTGGTGTTGATGTCCGCGTCAGCGTGATAGGAGAGCATCCCACCTTCGATGCGGCGAATCGTGGAGGTATGACCAGGCTTCAACCCGAAGGGCGCACCTGCCGCCATGATCTTTTCCCAGAGTTCGTCGCCTCGCGTGCCGTCACGCAGATAAAGTTCATAACCCAGTTCGCTCGACCAGCCGGTGCGCGAGACAATCAGAGGGATGCCATCGAGCTCGATCTCGCGTAACCAGTAGTAGCGCAGATCCATGATGCTCTCGCCAAAGAGTTTCTTCATCACCTCGCCCGAGTTCGGGCCTTGTAATTGCAAGGGAGAAACGTCGGGTTCACGGATGCTGACATCCAGCCCGGCATGAGCCGCAATACCTTGCGCCCACAACAGGATGTCGCTGTCCGCCAGCGAGATCCAGAAGTGATTTTCTGCCAGCCGGAGCAGGATCGGATCATTGAGAATGCCTCCGTCCGCATTGGTGATGAGGATATATTTGCACTGTCCGACAGCCATTTCCGACAAGTCACGCGGGGTCAGGCTCTGCATGAACCTGGCCGCATCAGGGCCTGTGATTTCCACCTGCCGTTCGCCGGCAACATCACAAAGGATAGCCTCGTTCACGAGGTTCCAGAAATTCTGTTCCGGATCCCCGAAGTCGCGCGGAATATACATGTGGTTGTATACGGAAAAGCCCTTTGCCCCCCAGCGTACCGTTGCGTCAAAGTAGGGGGATTTTCGGATCTGTGTTCCGAAACCAAAGTCATCTTCCTTTTCCATGTCAGCTGAAGTAACATTTGTCATTGTAATTTCCTTTCGTCGTGTGAGGTTCGAGGGATTGCTCGAACTGGCTGATTTGGCACGACTCACTATAGGCTCACATGGCGCTGTGAAGCAGTCCAAAATCACTGTGAACTAGAACTGAACAGACCAGATTTTCACGGAAGACAGTCCATCTGGTCCGGTTCATCCGCACAAGGCCTCTTCGTCGTTACCCCCCTGCCCGGCTGCCGGGAGATCTGTCGTTGTGTCATGCTGAAGTCAAGACAGGGGTGGGTCTGATACCGTTGGGGCTCGAGCAGCCGGCGGTATCCCGGGCTCTGCTTAGCCTTCGTTGCAGAGCCGAGCAGGGACGGCGCTGGGGCTCCCTCCCTTGCCTGCTGCGCGAGGTTCGGGCGGTCAATCCATGAAACCAGGATGTGAGGGATGCATGGTGGTCAAGGAAAAGCGTGATATCGAGCATCAGCGGGGGAGCAACGCGCGGCAGGGGGAGCGTCAGGCTCCGGCATGGGGCGGAATCGTCGATGCTTGTCTTGCGGAGGCGCCATGAAGACGCTATCGAGCACAGGGTTTGCGATCTTCGGCGCAGCGCTGGTCGCGATCAGCTACGGGCTCGCGCGCTTCGCCTTCGGGCTTTTCGTGCCCCCTATCCGGGACGAGCTGGAACTCACGCCGTACGTGATCGGCATCATCGGTGCGCTGCCGCTCATCAGTTTCCTGCTGGCCACGGTGGTCGCGCCATTCATCACCGACCATCTCGGGGCCCGCAACACGGCGGTGCTCTCCGGTGCGTTCGGCGTCGGCGGCCTGACGCTGATCAGCCAGGCCTCCGACGCGCTGATGCTGGGCGTGGGGGTGTTTGCGTGCGGCATCTGCACCGGCCTGATGATGCCGGCGCTCACGGCCGCCATGCAGGCGCTGGTGAAACGCTCGATGCACGGGCGCGTCAGCTCGGTCATGAACGCGGGGACCAGCATCGGCGTGATCGTTGCCGTACCGACGGTGCTGTTCCTGGCCGGCGCCTGGCGTTTCGCGTACCTCTCCTTTGCCGTCCTGGCCGGTATCGGCGTCATCGCCGCGTGGCTCTTCCTGCCCTCGGTATCGCGGATCACGCCGGCGAACGCCGCGCCGCCGCCCCCGATCAGTGAACTGCCCTGGTCACGCCTTGTCAGGCTCTCGCTGTTTGCCTTCCTGATGGGCTTCATCTCCTCCGCGTACTGGATCTTCGCGCCTGACCTGGTGGTCACCCTCGGCGGCCTGCCGTCCGGCGCCACCGGATGGCTCTGGCTCTCGGTGGGCATCGCCGGCCTCGGCGGGGCCGTGGTGGCCGACCTGGCCGATCGCAACAACCCACCCATCACGCAGGCACTGATGCTGATGATGCTGGCCGCGAGCCTGGCACTGCTTGCCGCCAGCCCGGGTCAGTCATTGCTGGCGGCCTTTTCTGCGCTGGTCTTCGGCCTGGCCTACATGAGCCTGACGGGGCTCTATCTCATGACCGGCATCCGCCTGTTGCCGGGCCGGCTGTCGATGGGGCCGGTACTGCCCTTCATGGCGGTATCGCTGGGGCAGGCGTCGGGCTCGCCTGTCGTCGGCGGGCTGGTGGACTCCTTCGGCTACGCCGATGCCTTTGCCATGTTCGCCGCGCTCGGCATCCTGGTGGCGATCCTGTCGCCTTTCTACCCGGGCCACATCGCCCAGGCCGAGGAGGACGAGGAGGACACCGGCCTCCAGGCGGCGTACGATCACCAGCTCCAGGACGAGGAGGGCGAGCCACTGGAGCCCGTTGTGGATGAGGCTGAAAATGCGGACGAAGCTGAAAAGCCCGCCGTCAACCCATGACGGCGGCCTTGGGGTATCCGGGCACCTGAGCCGTTCCCCGGGCATAAATGAGCCGGTAACCGATACCCGGCTCATTTCCCCTATCGATCACACAGCGTCTCGGCGACCGCTCGGACCTCGTATCGGCGATCTGCCAGAGGTCGGTCCTCCTGGGGGCTGCCGAAAGGGTATCGAAGCCTGTCGCCGAACCCTTGCGCTTCCGCTTCAATTTCCCGATTCAGACATCAGGCAGGCAAGTTTGGGTTGGGTCGATTTTATGTCTCTGGTCGCGATGTAAGTCATGTAGCGTTCGATTCCCAGTTCCGCTGAAAGAAGTTCTTCCATTACCTGCTGAAAGGCGGAAAGGCTGGGCGCGACGACTTTCAAGACGTAATCCATGCCGCCGCCCGTCGCTATGCATTCGATGATTTCATCGACTTGACCGATATAAGCCTCGAAGCGTTCGAAAGCCGATTTCTGATGACCCTTCAGCGAAATGGTCACAATGACTTTAGAGACATTCACGATCTTGTCCAGCGAGATGTCCGCATGATATCCACGTATCAGGCCAGCTTCCTTCAATCGGTTGAAGCGAATCCAACATGGCGTCGGAGAAAGGTTGACCAGCTCTGAAAGCTTGATCTTGCTGAGCTGCCCGTGTTGCTGTACTGCGCAAAGGATACGTATGTCTGCAGCATCAAGAGTAACTTTCCTCATGTATCCTCAACCTCTATTGTGACTCCCGAAAGAGGGGCCGTCGTCGTTTCATCCGGATTTGGCCTGAGTGCACAGTCTAGATCATTGCGATGACATTGGCCTCGTTACGGCAGACACATGGACTGATCGAGATGCTGCGATTCCGCGCCACGATGAATGAGTCGGGTCAATGGCTCATGCTTTCGGTTGCGTGACGCCTGCACTTGTCCCGAGCGTCGATCAAGACGTCCCGTAACAGCTCTTCGGCGCTGGGATGGTAGACCGGCATCGCCAGGACCTGCTCTGCCGTCATGCCGTGCGTGATGGCCAGGGCAAACAGGTGCGCCAGGTGTTCCGCCTTGTACCCAAGCAGCTCGGCGCCCAGTATCACACCGGTTTTCGCGTCCAGGTAGACCTGGATGCGCCCTTCGACCTTGTTCCAGACCACATGGCGAGGACTGGTAAACGGCAGGTCGCCAATGACGATCTCCTGTCCCTCGAGTTGTCGGAAGCTCTGGCCGATGGTGGCGATCTGCGGATCGGTGAAGGCCACCATCAGCGGCGGTCTACGCTGAGCAGGCACCGGGTTCGGGTAGTTCAAGGCATTATCGGCGGCAATACGCCCCTCATCGAAGGCTTCGTGCCACAACGGCAGGTGGTCGGTCACATCGCCGGCGATAAAAACAGGAAGGTGCGAGCAGCGCATCGTCTGCGGGTCGAATGTCACCGCGCCCGCCTCGGTGACTTCCACGCCCGTATGCTCCATACCCAGACGGTCCACGTTGGGGATCCTCCCCGTGGCCACCAGTACCCTGTCGAACACCCTGGTGACCCGCTCTCCGTTCGGTTGCTCAAACTCGATCCAGGCGCCATCAGCGTCCTCCCGGGTGCTCACCACCTGGCCGACGGGGTAGATGTCCAGTTCGGAGTCGAAGAGATCGAGCGCTTGCTGCTGCATGGCCGGATGGGTGAGGGCGTTGATCCTTCCGGAGCGGCCGTAGATTGTCGTCTCGACGCCCAGTCGATGGAGTGCCTGCCCCAGTTCCAGCGCAATCACGCCCGTACCGATCACGGCGATCGAGCGGGGCAGGTCCTCCAACTCGAAGACCGTATCGCTGGTGAGGACGCGGGCCATGACCGGCTCAAACACCTTGCCGACCGCGGGCCTGGAGCCGCAGGCGAGGATGAACTTCTTCGCATTGACCTCGACCGATTCACCCACCCTGAGGCGCCCCGGTCCGATAAACCGGGCGCGCCCCTCGAGCTTGTGGTGGGCCGGAATCTTGTCGACGTAGCGCAGATTGTTGGCGACGAATCGATTATCTCGCTCTCGGCGCAACCGTTCGAAGACCTTGCGGCCATCCACGCGACCCGTCGCTGTCACCCCGAAGAACTCGCTGGTGTTCAAGTGGTGCGCGTAATCGGCAGCGGTGATCATCAGCTTGCTGGGCATGCAGCCGACTCGTGCACAGGTAGTGCCGTAGGGGCCGTCCTGGATCATCACCAGGCTGTCGGTCTGGCGGCTGATCCTCGAGTAGGCGCCCAGCCCGGCGGTGCCGGCGCCGATGATGGCGTATTCAACATTCAGGGTCTTCATGGCAGGTTCGCTCATGCGGTGCCTC
Organism: Halomonas terrestris; assembly: GCF_049166755.1. Classification (NCBI taxonomy): domain Bacteria; kingdom Pseudomonadati; phylum Pseudomonadota; class Gammaproteobacteria; order Oceanospirillales; family Halomonadaceae; genus Halomonas; species Halomonas terrestris. The sequence continues at coordinate 132,677 of NZ_JBMHFZ010000003.1, forward strand.
ATCGTAGAAGGTGTGCTGAATGATCAAAGGCTGGCGAAGTGGTGGTTAAAGGATTGTGTTGGCTTGAGTGAGATGGATGAAATGTCGTCAGCCCAAGGCAGGCTATGCGGGGCCTTTCAAGCGGTAAAGCGATAGGTTCTCAGCATTTGGGTTACTTTTTCTCATCCATGGGGTGGCCTGGCGGTCCGGGGCCACCCCTTGGTGCGAGATGGTGGTGCACCAGGGCCCACTCTCCGGGGCTTGCAAGGCCTCACGTTAGCCAGGCTAATCCAACTGCTTAGAAATCGTCGCTTTCCGGGCGTTTCCCGGATCACATACGATTCAGGCAGATTCGCAGACAGGAAACCTAACCATGTCAGTCCATCAGTCCGCCATCCGTTGGCAGCGAAACCCACACGAAGCCGATGTCAGTACGTACTCGCGCAACCATCAGGTCATATTGAATGGTGGCCAGCAGCTCAATGTTTCCGCATCGGCTGAGTTCAAGGGTGATTCAAGCTGCGCCGATCCGGAACAGATGCTGGTCAGCGCCGTGTCCAGCTGTCATATGCTGTTCTTTCTGGCGATCGCCGATTTCCAGGGCTATCAGGTCGAATCCTATTACGACGATCCCGTCGGTCACCTGGAACGCAACGACAGGAAAGGGATGGAGGTGACGCGTATTGTGCTGTCACCGCGCATCACCTTCGGCGGCGATAACATGCCGAATCAGGACGCGATATCCAGGATTCACGCCGGCGCCCATCGTAACTGTTTTATCCGTAACTCGATCACCGCCGAGGTGACGGTCAACCACCTGTAACCAGCCATCGCTGGCGGGAGTCATTCATGAATCACAGCCAGAATTCGGAAAGTATCCTGCTCAGAGCGGATAAGGACGGGGCTGTCACTCTCACGTTGAATCGGCCGGACAAGTTCAACACCCTTTCCGAGGCGATGCTGACCGCGTTGCTGCAGGAGCTGGACGCGATCGCCGCCGACCCTGCCGTTCGCTGTGTGGTGATCGGTGCCAAGGGACGGGGATTCTGTGCCGGTCACGACCTGCGGGAGATGCGTGCCAACCCTGACCAATCCTATTACCAGGCGCTGTTCCGTCGCTGCAGCCGAGTGATGCAGAGTATCGTCGCGCTGCCGGTGCCGGTCATCGCCAACGTCCAGGGCATGGCCACGGCGGCGGGGTGCCAGCTGGTGGCCAGCTGCGACCTGGCCATCGCCGCCCGGTCGGCCAGCTTCGCGGTATCGGGCATCAACGTGGGCCTGTTCTGTTCGACCCCCGCCGTGGCGCTGTCACGCAACATATCCCCCAAGCGGGCATTCGACATGCTGGTATCAGGCCACTTCATCGATGCGGAGACAGCATTGGAGTGGGGGCTTTTGAGTGTCGTCACCGATGATGCCGACCTGGACGCTGCCGTTGACGACAAGGTGGCACAGATCCTGAGCAAGAGCCCTGCGGCGGTGCGCTTTGGAAAGTCCATGTTCCACCACCAGCGTCAGATGGCCCTGGAGGACGCCTACGACTTCGCCGGCGATGTGATGGCCGAGAACATGTTGAGCCCTGACGCGGGCGAGGGGATCGATGCCTTTCTCGCCAAGCGCAAGCCCATCTGGGAGCAGCCAGGCCTGCACGTCAGATAACCGCGATACCGGTCAGGCCGCGGATCGAGGGCGGCGTGGCCGGTGATATGCCGGGTGACAGCTGAACAGCCAGTTTTCGGACAGAGCCTGGTGGCTTGTGCCGCCGCCGTGCCGGTTGAAACGCCGGGTCATGAACCCTCCCTTACAACAACAGGGGTTACACCATGAGTGACATTTGCCATTTCAATGAGGCTCTCGAGAAAACGGCGGCGAATCATGTACCGCTGTCACCCTTGAGCTTCATCAAGCGGGCTGCTGCCGTTTATCCCGACAGGACGGCGCTGATCTACAACGAGACGCGTTACAGCTGGCAGCAGACCTATGCCCGCTGTTGTCGACTGGCATCCATGCTGAGACATTTCGGCATCGAAAGGGGCGACACGGTGGCCGTCATGTTGCCGAACGTCCCGGCCATGTACGAAGCCCACTTCGGGGTTCCCATGGTGGGAGCGGTGTTGAATGCGATCAACATTCGCCTGGATCCGGAGGCGGTGGCCTTTATCCTCGAACATAGCCGCTCGCGCCTGCTGCTGGTGGACCCCGAGTACGTGGACGTGGTCGAGAAGGCTCTGGCGCGGCTGGAAGGGCCGGCGCCCAGGGTGATCAACGTATCGGACCCGAGCCAGGGCGAAGAGCGCCTGATCGGCGACCTGGAGTACGAGGCGTTGCTGGCCGAGCAGCCGGCGCTGGACGACTGGCAGCTGCCGGTCGACGAGTGGGATGCGATTGCGCTGGGGTACACCTCCGGCACCACCGGCAACCCCAAGGGGGTCGTCACCCACCATCGGGGCGCCTACCTGAATGCGGTCAGCAACGTGCTCTCCTGGACCTTGCCGTCCGGTGTGGTCTACCTGTGGACCCTGCCGATGTTTCACTGCAACGGTTGGTGCTTCCCGTGGACGCTGGCGGCGATCGGCGGGACCAACGTCTGCCTGCGCCGGGTCGACCCGGAGGTGATCCTTCGCCTGATCAGGCAGCATCGGGTCAGCCACTACTGCGGTGCGCCCATCGTCCACTCGATGATCGCCGATGCTGCCGGCGCTGCGCAGGAGCCGATCGACCATGGGGTGTCGGGGCTGATCGCCGGTGCGGCGCCGCCGGCGTCCGTGCTGGAGCGGATGGAGAAGCTCGGTGTCGAGCTCACCCACGTCTACGGGCTGACCGAGACCTACGGCCCCGCGTCGGTGTGTGCCAAGCAGGATGGCTGGGACCAACGCCCCCTGGAGGAGCGGGTCCGGCTCAATGGACGCCAGGGGGTCACCTATCCCCTGCAGGAGAGCATCGCGGTACTCGACCCGACCACGCTGGAGCCCGTCCCTGCCGACGGTGAGACGGTGGGCGAGATCATGTTTCGAGGTAACATCATCATGAAGGGGTATCTGCGTAACGAGGCCGCGACCCGCGAAGCCTTTGCCGGCGGCTGGTTTCACTCCGGTGACCTGGCCGTGGTGGAATCGGATGGCTACATCAAGATTCGCGACCGACTGAAGGACGTGATCATCTCGGGCGGGGAAAACATCTCCTCGATGGAGGTCGAGGAGATCATCCAGCGGCATGAAGCGGTCGAACTCGCGGCGGTCGTGGCGATGGTGGATGCCAGGTGGGGGGAAGTTCCCGCGGCCTTCGTCCAGTTGCGCCCCGGCAGCGAGCTGAGCGAAGACGCCTTGATCGGCTTCTGCAGGGAGAATATCAGTCGCTTCAAGGCGCCCAAGAAGGTGATCTTCGGACCCTTGCCGACCACCCCCACGGGGAAGATCCAGAAGTTCCTGCTGCGCAAGCAGCTCGAGACCAGCCTGTCAGCCTGAGTGGATCGAGGATGCGGCGTTGCAGCGGTGGCTCTGGCGGCGTGAGGGCACTGCCCCTCAACGAGAGAAGGAAACTATCATGCACAGGGTGCGTCGCTGGGTGGTTCGCCATTCCAGAGTCTTCGAGAGGATCTACCGACACTTCGAGCCGGTGCTGGTCAAGCTCGCTCCGGTGTGGAGGCGACTGGGTCACGAGCGCATCGAGGCGCCGGTGAGGATGGTGGAAAAGGCCGCCAAGGGGGCGCTTTTCGATTGCCGGATGTGCGGTCAGTGCATTCTCTCTGCCACCGGCATGTCCTGTCCCATGAACTGCCCCAAGACACTGCGCAACGGCCCCTGTGGCGGAGTGCGTGCCGATGGGCATTGCGAGGTGAAGCCAGAGATGATGTGTGTCTGGGTCGATGCCTGGGAAGGAAGTCGTCAGATGAAACAGGGCGATCTCATCCACGCGGTCCAGTTGCCGGTGGACCATCGCCTCACGGGCAGCTCGTCCTGGCTTCGCGTGGTTCGCCAACGGGACGGCACCTCCCCTTCAAGCGCCAACAGAGAGACAACACGATGAAGTTCGATGACGAGCCCGTTCCGGGCTACTCCCTGCCGATCCTGCCCGGCCATGTCTCCCCCGGGCGACTGGAGCGGGTGTTGCGGGCGGGCAAGTTCGCCATCACCAGCGAGATCGACCCGCCGGATTCTGCCGACCCGGCAGAGGTGCTCAAGCGGGCGGCCATCTTCGATGGCTACGTCGATGCCATCAACGCGACGGATGGTTCCGGCGCCAACTGCCACATGTCCAGCGCCGGGGTCTGCTCGCTGCTGACCCGGGTCGGCTATGCCACCATCCTGCAGATCTCCTGCCGTGACCGTAACCGCATCGCCATGCAGGGCGAGATCCTCGGTGGCGCGGCCATGGGCGCCTGCAACCTGCTGTGTCTGACCGGTGACGGTGTGCAGGCCGGCGACCATCCCCAGGCCAAGCCGGTATTCGATCTCGACTCCATGTCGCTGCTGCAGATCGCCCGCAACATGCGCGACGAGCAGCGCTTCGAGAGCGGGCGGCGCATCGAGACGCCCCCACGGATCTTTCTCGGTGCGGCCGAGAACCCCTTCGTCCCACCGCTGGACTGGCGACCCCTTCGCCTGGCCAAGAAGGTGGCGGCCGGTGCCCAGTTCATCCAGACCCAGTACTGCTTCGACATCGAGCGGTTGCGCGACTTCATGCTCAAGGTGAACGACCTCGGTCTGCTGGAAGGCCCCGACCGCGTCTTCATCCTGCCCGGGATCGGGCCCCTGGCTTCTGCACGCAGCGCCCGCTGGATCCGCGAGCATGTCCCCGGGGTGCATATCCCTGACGCGGTGATCACTCGGCTCGAGGGGGCCGAGAACCAGAAGGAGGAAGGCAAGCGACTGTGCATGGACCTGCTTCACGAAATCCGCGAGATTCCGGGAGTCAGCGGTGCGCACATCATGGCCTACCGCCAGGAGCACAGTGTGGCGGAGATCATCGAGACGACGGGGGTGCTCGAGGGCCGCGTGCCCTGGTACCCGGGGCGCGACGACCCGAAAGCGCTCAACCCCGAATCCCCGGATGCCTTGCCGGTGCCGTGATGGATCTCGATACCGACACCGCGACGGTGCCTGACTACCGTCTCTACGGTTCGCCGGACAGCGCCAACCTGGTCGTGCGCATGGTGCTCGAGAGCGAAGGCCTCCCCTATCGAGAGGTGCGGGTCGACCGGGCCGCGGGTGGACTGGATGCCCCGGCCTTCCGTCGGCTCAACCCCCAGGGCCTGTTGCCGGTACTGGTGGATGAGCGCCATGGAACGGCGCTCTTCGAGACCGGTGCCATCCTCCTGCACCTTGCCGAGCGCTGCCACGGCGCACGTTTTGCAGCACCGGCAGGCCGCGGCCGCCTGCTGGCCTGGCTGTTCTTTCTCTCCAACACCGTCCACGCCGAGCTTCGACTCTGCTTCTACACGCCACGCTATGCGCCTCGCGCGGAGGATGCCCAGCGGCTTCGCGATGCACTGCGGCCACGTATGGTGGCTCATCTCATGCAGCTGGAAGCTCTCTGCGAACAGGGTCGGGAGCCCTGGCTGCTCGAGGAAGGGCCCAGCGTGCTCGATCCTTACCTGGCCTGTCTGGTGCGCTGGATGCAGCTCTACCCCGTCGATGCCCCCTGTCGTGCGCTTCCCTGGGAGCGCTTGCCGAGCCTGGTCGGCATGCTGGAGGCGCTGGCCGAGCGGCCGGGCATACGTCGTGCGGCCTGCGCAGAAGGGATCAAGGGGCGGCTGTTCATCGCGCCCGACTACCCTGACCTAGACCTGAGCGGCGTCACCGGGCACGGCGGATGAGGGCATATCGGCTTCCTCCAGCAACCATTCACGAAACTGTCCGGCGATCGGTCGCTCCAGGCCTGCGCCGGCACTGACCACGTAGTAAGCCTGGTCACAGTTCAGGGGACGATCGAACAGCACCGACAGCTTTCCGGCGCATAGCTCCGCCTGGTGGAGATCCCGACTGCCGAGCAGGACGCCCTGGCCGGCCATGGCCGCCTCCAGCGCCAGCAGCCCGTTGCCGAATCGCAGCTCCCGCAGCGTGCCGATGTCACATCCCTGCTGCTTGAACCATTCCTTCCAGACGTAGGGCTCGTTGATGCGGGTGAGGGTGCTGTCACACAGCAACGGCAGTCCGCGCAGTGTGTCGACACCCTCCACGGTGGCGGCCAGTTCCGGTGCACAGATTGGCACCAGATCCAGGCTCATCATCCGCTGGGGCTCCAGGTCCGCGTAGTTGCCGTAGCCGAGTCGCACGGAAACGTCGATGCCCGCGCGCTTGAGATCGGCCAGGCCGAAGACGCTATCGTGGAGGCGATCCACCGTATGCAGGCTCGCCTGCAGCCGGACTTCGGCGTCGGGGCACCGGGCGTAGAAACGGTGCAGGCGTGGCACGATCCATTTGGTGGCAAACAGGGGTTCGGCACACACGGTGACGATCAGGCGCTCTTCGCCATAGGCGCGGATCTTGTCCACCGCACGACCCAGTGCATGAAACCCCTCATGCAGCTCCGGCAGGGCCACACGCGCGGCCGGGGTCAGGCTGACCCGGCGGTGGTGGCGGACGAACAGATCGACGCCGAGATACTCCTCGAGCGACTTGATCTGGTGGCTGATCGCCGCCGGCGTGACATTGAGCTCCTTGGCGGCCGCGGCGAAACTCTTCGTTCGCGCGGCGACCTCGAAATAGGAGAGTGCGATCAAGGGAGGAAGTCGTGACATGGCGAATTCTCGAGAGAATGTCGGTGGGGAACTGCGCGATCAAGAGCTCCGCTCAAGGGGCACTATAATGGCTGCTGGTGCCTGAACTGTAGCGTTCCGAATGCACCACCGAGATCCCACCTGGCGATGCGGAATTCGTGGCCGGTTGACGATGACACCTTGCCCCGAGCGAGGCAAGGTGGCGCCCTGTGGCGGTGGGCTCACTCGTACCTGTGCTTCCAGCCCTTGACCGCGATCTGCTCCTTGAGCAGCTCCAGCATGTCCACCAGCACCTGTTCGGTGACCTGCTCGGTATGGGGATCGGTGCGCAGCCAGGCATCGAAGCCGCTCTCGGCCAGGTGCTCCACCAGGGCGGTGAACTCCGCCGACTGCAGCCCCTCCAGCGCCTCGTTGACCAGGCGGCAGGCCAGGTCGGAGAGCGAGGCCTCGAGCCCCCGGCTCAGCTGGCTGCCCAGCGGCAGCCGCGCCAGCCGGCGAATCTCCGGGCTCTCCGCCAGGGTGCGGCCGACCAGGCCACGCACGTAGCGCAGGGTGTCGTCGCGGTTGTGGGCGTAGGCGCTGCCGGCCATGGCCTCCAGCCGCTGGCTGATCTCGTGGATCAGCGCCTGCTGGCGGGGCCGCACCACCCGTTCCACCACCCGGGTGGAGAGCGCGTCACCGGAGCGGAGCTGGGCCTGGACGTTGTCGAGCATGCGGATGGCGATGCGGTCGGTGAGCTCCTCCAGCAGGATGTCGTAGTACTTGGCAACCACCCCGTAGAGGTACCAGCGGCGCACGTCGATCAGGCCCAGCCGGTGCAGGCGATGCAGCAGCGAGACGACGCGCAGGATACGCAGCAGCCGGAAGCCGCCCACCGGGATGCAGCCGAGCACGTCGTACCAGTGCACGAAGGGGTAGAAGAACCAGCGGTGGTAGCGCCGTTCGGCGATGGCCACCGCCCAGCCCAGCAGCACGTCGAGCACGAAAAGGGCCACGAACGCCAGGTCGATGGCGATGAAGTTGGCGTGGACATGCCGGTCGTAGGCGGCGTGCAGGCCGGGGGCCACGGCCTCGAAGGCGGCGTTCAGCGGCGAGAGCAGGAAGAGGCTGTCGAACAGCAGCAGGGTCAGGTTGGCGATCACCAGCACGATGACGAGCAGGTCCCACGCCAGGTGGACGCGCTCCAGGGCGGGGCTGAGCGATGTCTCGCGAGTGGCAGGCATGGCACCTCCTTGAGCACTGAGCCGCGATGTTCCTGCCCAGCCTGGCAGCCGGGCCGTTGGTGTCCCCCCTCGTCCCCGCCGGGTGCCGGCTCAGTCGCTGGCCGGCAGGGCCAGCAGCAGCGGCGTGCCGGCCAGGCCCTGGGCCAGGCGGGTCGCCAGAATCTCCAGGATGCCGTCATGCTCCCCCGCCAGCCGCGTGGTGGTGACGCGCAGGCCGGGGGAGTGCGCCATGGCCTGCTCGCAGATCTCCGCGATATCGCCGCCTTCACCGGCGTGGCGCCCGGGGGAGAGGAACAGCATGGCGAGTATTACCTCGCTTCCGGCCATGGCCTCGGAGGCCAGCAGGTCGACCAGCAGCGGCTCGTTGAAGCGGTAGGCGTCGCCGTCGCGCCGCTCCATCGAGGCGTAGGTGACGCAGCCGGCTTCCTCGCCCAGCAGCACGCTGAGCTGGCCGGCCAGGTAGTTGCGCAGCGCCGTGATCTCGGGGATCGGGCTGCCGTGGTCGACCAGCACCACCGTGGGCCGCGTCGGCCCGGTCATCCGCTCGCGCACGTTGTCGGCCAGCAGGCGCGCCAGGCGCAGGTCCACCGGCGCCTGGGTGTCCACCAGCGGCAGCGCCACCCTCACGGAGAGCCGCGGGTGGCGTGCCTGCACCTCGGCCAGGCGCTCCGGCAGGTAGCGGGTCAGCGCCTGGCTGGGCCCGAAGAAGAAGGGCAGGACCACCAGCTCGGTCACGCCCTGTTCCGCCAGCTGCTCGGCCCGCGGCCCCAGCGACACCGCCTTCTGCCCGCCGAGCTCCTCCGCGGGAATCTTGTAGGAGTGCAGCAGGGAGGCGGCCTCGACCTCCTGGCCGGTGGCCTGGCCCAGGGCCCGGGCCAGGCGGCGCAGGTTGAGCGTGGCCTGGGGACGCAGGGAGCCGTTGTCGACGAGCAGGATCTTTCGCATGGAAGCCTCTTGGCTGGCACGGAGCGGGCAGCGGCGCGCATGGCGCCAGGGACCATCACACTACCCGGCGGGTAAGCGGTCAAGCGGCACGAATCCCGGGCGCCGGCGGTGGGCGCCCGGGTGAGGGGGTGTCGTGAAGGGGGCTACTTGAAGCGGTCGCGCGCCTTCTCGAACGACTCGCTGAAGGACTTCCAGGCGTGCTCGGCGCCCTCCCTGATGTCGTCCCAGGCGTCGTCGCCGGCCTCGCGCATCTCCTTGAGCTTCTGGCGCACCTCCTCGCGCTTCGCCTCGAGGCGGTCGGCCTCCTTCTCGCGCTCGATGCGGGCATCGGCCTCGGCGCCTCGGGCCTTGGCCCGTAGCTTGTCGATCTCGGCCCGCCACTCGTCCAGCTTGGCCTGCAGCTTCTGCTCGTAGGCGTCCCTGTTGCTCATGGTGGCACTCCTTCCTGATGACGGTGTGTGGAACCTTGAAGATAGCCTGTCGCCGGCGACGGGGCGCTTCCCGCTCAGGGTGGCATATCCCGCGGGGGCTGTCGCAAGACCGCTCGGCGCCGGCCTGCCGCCATCGGCGCAGGGTGGCCCGAGGCCTCCGCTGCCGTGGACGTTGCTCCGCTCCCTGCCGGCTCACTCTTGGCGTACCCCCCTGCATATGAACGGGGAACGTCCCATGATGCCCTGCTAGGGTCGGGGGGTGCGCGTTGCCACCGGGCATCGCAACATCGATGTCCACGAACAAGGAGTACTTGTCATGATGTCTTCAGTCATTGCCTCCGCACGCGCGTGGCGAACCGTCGGCCTGGTGGGAGTCGGCATGCTGGTGGCAGCGGCGGCACCGACCACTGCCAGCGAGCTCGAGGAGCGAATGCCGCCGGGCCTGCTGATCGAGATGGTAGACCCGACGCTGTGCTCGATGCCGTCGGAGGAAGTGGGCCTTTCAGAAATCCTCGACGTGCTCGACAGCGACGACCCGGAGATGGCTCCGCCCATCGCCGGCGCCTGGGAGCGACAGGACGAGAGCTGGCGCGCCTATGGCCAGGGCTGGTTCAACGAGAGCAGCAGAGGACTGGTCGCGGCCACGGAGCTTATTCTGAGAAGTGACAGCGACGAACTGCACTACCTCTGCATGGTGCTGTCGCCACATGCGGAGACGTCGATGGTGGAAGGCGAAGCCGCCCTGGTCGGCCCGTGGGTCGAAGTTGTCGATGGCGACACCTTCATGGTGCTGGGCATGCTGAGGACGCTGACTGAGCGCTATGACAGAAACGACACCCTCCTGGGCGAGGTGATGATCGATGCCGGTAGCCTGCGGCTTGAACGGGTGGCAGAGGATGCCCTGGAAGGGAGTCTGACCTTCGATGGCCACCTGGTGGGAACGGACGCAAAGCCGCTGGAGGATGCCAGGATCTCGCTGACGATTGAAGGCGAGCTAAGCCGTGACTCCTCGATGCGGGTCGTTGACTGGGGCAGTGACGACCTGGTGGACGCCTCCGCGCCAACCGTCAGCGAGGAGGAGCTGGCCGAGGTGAAGGCGCTGTTCATCGAGGATATTCGTGTGGAAGTGGAACCGGTGCTGACCCCGGATAGCAGCGATATCGTGCGGAGTACCGTCTACCGTTACGACTACGACACCTTCGCCTCGCGCTCCGACGACAGTGGCTGGCGCAGCACCCGCGAGCATTTCTTCTACCGGCATGGAGAGCAGCTGGTGCCCTTCCAGCGGCCCTCCAGTGATACCGACCTGAGCGCTTTCTTCGGCGGCCTGCTCGCTGCCGATTTCGTGCTCGATGACGACACTGCCGACGACTTCCGCGCGCTGCTGATCACCCTGGCCGGCGAGGACTTCTTCGAGGAGGAGGACGTCAAGCTGGACAACATCATCAACTTCCGCCCCGACGAGTGGATCTTCTTCACCGGAACCTTCTTCGATCACTACAAGGCCTTCGTGGTCTACACCGACGACGAAGGGCGGCCGGAAAAAGTGCTCTATCGGCTCAAGCAGCAGCCGGTGCCCTGATCACCGAAAGAGCCAGTGAACTGCCCTGCCGCCTTGCCACCATCGGCGCAGAGCGGGCCGAGCCCATGGCTGCTACCCTGTGTGAATATTAGAAAAACACACAGGGAACGATCATGGACGATGCCCCCGAGCCGTGCATCACGCTGCACCCGCACTCCCGCCGGGTGCGGGTCGTCATCGACGGCACCGTCCTGGCCGATACCACCCGCGCCATCGAGCTGCGCGAGCGCGGCTACCCGCCGCGGCATTACCTCCCCCGCGACGATGTGCGGATGGACCTGCTGACCCCCTCCGACACCGTGACCCACTGCCCCTTCAAGGGCGACGCCTCGTATTTCTCCTTTGGTGAGCACAAGGATGTGGCGTGGAGTTATGAGAGGCCGATGGAGCGCATGATGGATATTGCGGAAAGACTAGCGTTTTATCATGAGGAATGAGGAAAGGGTAAGGGTTTGTACCCGATTCCCCCGATCGATGTTAGTTAGCGGATACGATGATTGTTGTTATGCTGACGATATGTGCTTTTTTCAGTGGGTTGGGAAATCGGTAGTATGCGATATAAGTGCTGAATAGATGGTAAAAGAATAGGAGAGTAAAAGTGGCAGAAATTACTAGGCTGTCGGAAGGTGACGTATTGGCAATTAGAAATCGAATGTCAAGTCTTAAAATTGCGTCTCGAGATGCTTTCGGACAAGTTGATCCGCTTCACCCAGATAAGCTGGCGTCCGCCGTTTTTCGACAGCACACAGGAGGTGGTGGCCAATATAAATATAATACAGTACATGATGTCGGTGCAACGCTTTTCTTCGGCATTGCCCTCAGTCATGCATTCGAAAATGGTAACAAGAGAACTGCTCTGGTCTCTCTTTTGGTCTTTTTGGATAGAAATAACACGCTGTTGGTTGATGCTTCTGAAGAGGATCTTTATGACTTGGCAAGAAGCGTTGCTGCTCATGAAATTAAAATTCAGAAAGGCAAGAATAGGAATGCAGACTCAGAGGTTTCCGCTATCGCGAGCTGGATCCGGGATAGGGCCAGAAGCCGTGTCATGGGTGATACAGCTATGGAGTTCAAAGGATTAAAAAGCCTGTTAGAGGACCAAGGATGTACGTTTGGTAGCCCGGATAAAAATTTCATAAAAATAAGGCGGGGTCAGTGGGTTGTTAAAACTGGATATCCTAGGGCAAATTTTGAAGTTCCTGTGGGTGAAATGAAAAAGATTCGAAAGCAGCTTAGATTAGATGAGGTTCATGGTATAGATTCTGCTGGATTCTATGATATGGACGAAACAGTTGATGCGTTTGTAAACAAGTACAGAAACTTAATGAAGTGGCTGGCAGATCTTTGATATTACCGAAGGTTATTGCTAACAAATGCAGTCGCAGCGGCGCCCTTGATATTGCGCTTTCGGCCCCATCTAAGGTTGCGCATGCTGCAAGCATTAGGTCATCGGGTGCCATGCTCCTGGCTTCAAGCCGCCACCACGATGAAGGTGGTGGCGGCTTTCCTATAGTGCACCCAAACCTATCACCCGCATCACGCGTCTCTACACCGCATCCAGCAGCTGGTCTCACCCGGTCTCGACTAGGGTGAGTCAGCGGCGGGGGGAATGCCAGTGTCAACCAGCTCCCGGGTCAGGATCGGGTTTCGTGACTTATCACGACCCGGTTCCTTCCGCCGTGCTTGCCGGCGTAGAGGGCCTGGTCGGCCTGGTGGATCAGGGCGTCCAGGTCGGTTGCCTCGTCGAGGACACCGGCGATACCGATGGTGACGGTCAGGCGGTGGTCGGGTATGGCCTCCATCACCGCGAGATCGCTGACCTTCTGCTGCAGGCGTTCGGCCACCATCTGGGCGTCCTTCGGGTGGGTAGCCGGCAGGGCGACGATGAACTCCTCGCCCCCGAAGCGCCCGATCACGTCCTGGGGCCGGAGGGAGTTCTTGCAGGTCTCCGCGATCGCGGCCAGCACCCGATCGCCCTGGCTGTGCCCCCAGTTGTCGTTGATGGCCTTGAAGTGATCCACGTCGATCATGAACAGGCTGAAGGGCGCCTTTTCATGCTGCGAGCGCTGCAGCAGCGCCTGGGCTCGCTCCATGAAATGACCGCGACTGTCCAGGCCCGTCAAACCATCGCGCTCGGCGACCTTGCGCAACTGGGCTTCCAGCGACTTTCGGTGAGAGATTTCCTCGACCAGCTGGTGGTTCTGCACACGCTCCTCCTGCAGCAGCGCGAACTGCTTGCGCTGCAGCCCTTCCAGGCGCAGCAGGGCGAAGAAACCCACGGCGTTGGTCATGATCAGCAGCAGCAATATGCGCAGCACGACCACGGCGGGAGTGTCCGCCGCCATCACCGCCGCGGCCAGGAAGCCCAGGTTCAGGTAGAGGCTGGCGATGGCCACCACGGGCAGCAGGTTGGGGATCAGCAGGTAGAACGCCATGGTGGCCACCACCACCGCGGTGACCTGGGTGGAGAGGCTCTCGGGGCGCAGGGGAACGATCAGGATGATGGCCGTCGCGAGTATCCAGAGAGGCAGGGCGTGCAGCCAGACCCGGCGGGAATAGTCGCCGACGCGTCCGATCAGGAAGGCCAGGGTCAGGCAGGAGGCCACCACCACCAGGCGCATGACGAGCAGCAGATAGAGCGCCGTGCCCACGCCGATATAGTGGTAGTCCGAAATGGCAAACATGCCGAAGACCAGGGCCGCCACGCTCAGCGCCAGGCTGGACTCGCGTCGAACCCGGGGCGCGATGTCCCGGCGATACATCGCCTCCCTGCCTGGCTCGTGAAATTGACCGGTCAGCCAGTGCAGCGGGTACCTTGTGCTTGGTGACGACAAAGGCCGACTCTCCCCGTCCTGTAGTGATTGAAGACGTCACTGTCGCGGCATTCGAGGTGAGCGCCCAACCTGCCAGCCCGATGCAATATAAGCGTTTCAAGGTGGCGGTGAAACGGGAGGTTGCCAACGTTCATCCGGCGCCCAGCCCGCTCACCCGCATCACCCGCCGCTCCACCGCGTCCAGCAGCTGGCCGCGCCCGGTCTCGACCAGGGTGAGCCAGTGGCGGGCGCGGGTGATGCCGGTGTAGACCAGCTCCCGCGTGAGGATCGGGTTGGGGGCGTCGGGGAGCAGCAGGGCGGTGTGGGTGAACTCCGAGCCCTGGGACTTGTGCACCGTCATCGCAAACACCGTCTCCACCGCCTGCAGGCGGCTGGGCAGCACCCACTTGATCTGGCCGCTGCCGTCCCCGGCGGGGAAGGCCACGCGCAGCGCCGGGCCGCGGCCGGCGGCCTCGCCCGAGGGCTGGGGCAGCGCCAGGGTGATGCCGATATCGCCGTTCATCAGCCCCAGGCCGTAGTCGTTGCGGGTCACCAGCACCGGTCGGCCGGGGTACCAGAGCCTGCGGCCATCGCCGGTGTCGATCAGCGCCTCCTTTTCCAGGGCGGTGCGGATGCGCTCGTTCAGCCCCTCCACGCCCCAGGGGCCGCGGCGCAGGGCGCAGAGCAGCTGGAACTGCCCGTGGGCGGCGAGCACCGCCCGGGCCCAGTCGCCGAGGGCCTCGCGATCGATCTCGCCGTTGGTGTCAGCCTCAGGCGCGGCGGCCTTCATGACCTCGAGGTAGTGGCGATAACCCACCGGCGGCGGCAGCGGCCGGCCGCGCAGCGCGCGCCCCTCGCCTGAATTCGGGAAGCCCGCGGCGTTCCCCGAGACCACCAGCCGCTCGAGGCTGCGATCCTTGTCCGTTTCCAGCTTGAGGTGGGAGAGGTCGGCGTAGCCGTGGGTAAGCACGCCGCGGATCGCGGCGCGCTTCTCCCTGCCCGGTTCATCGCGGTTGACGGCGCCGGCCAGCTGGCCGATGCCGCTCTCGGCATCGAAGCGGTGGCTGACCCGCAGCATGGCGATGGCCTGGTCCAGCGGGGCACCCGCGGCGTCGAGCATCTGCGTGGGCAGCGCCTGGCCGGTGGCCTCGGCGAGCCAGTCGGCGGTCTCGGGCGTGTAGTGGCCACCCTCGGCGCGGGCGCAGAGGTCGCCCAGCACCGAGCCGGCCTCGACGGAGGCGAGCTGGTCCTTGTCGCCCAGCAGCACCAGGCGGGCCCGGGGCGGCAGGGCATCGAGCAGGGCGGCCATCATCTCCACGTCGACCATGGAGGCCTCGTCCACCACCAGCACGTCCAGGGGCAGCGGATGGCGGGCGCTGTGGCGGAAGTGGCGGGTATCGGGGCGTGAGCCCAGCAGCCTATGGAGAGTGGTGACGTCGGTGGGTATTGCACGGCGCAGGTCTTCAGCACCGCCTTCGCGCACTGAAGTGCGCTCCCTCAGGGGGATACTGTCTTCCGTTGCTTCGGAGGCAGCCAGCAGTGGGGCCAGGCCATCCAGCTCGAGCGAGCTGACCTGCCCGGCGATGGATTCGTTGAGGCGCGCGGCGGCCTTGCCGGTGGGGGCGGCGAGGCGGATGCGCAGCGGGCGCTGCCCCGCGCCCAGCGCCAGGGTCTGCAGCAGGGCGAGCAGCTTGACCACGGTGGTGGTCTTGCCGGTGCCGGGGCCGCCGGTGATCACCGCGAAGGGGGAGCGGGCGGCCAGGGCGCAGGCGGCCTTCTGCCAGTCCAGGGGGGTGCTGGCGGGGAAGAGGGCGGCCAGGGCCCGGGAGAGGGCTTCCAGGTTCATGGCCTGATCCGGGCGCCTGCCGGCGCCATCGCCCGGCGAAGCCGGGCTCCCACAGGGGCCTGTTCCGGTCTCCTGGGCGTTATCCGGGCGCCTGTCGGCGCCATCGCCCGGTGGAGCCGAACTTCCACAGGGGCTTTCACCTGCCTGTGAGGCCGCCTTGTTCCTGCTTACCAGCCTGGCGGCGATATGCTGCTGGATCGAGCGCTCGTGGTGCCAGTAGCGGCGCAGGTAGAGCCGGGTGGCGTCGAGCACCAGCGGGGTGTTGCCGGGGCCCTGGCCGACGATCAGCGGGTGAGCAAGCGCTTCCTGCCAGTCGGCGAGGGTGAGCTCGCCCAGCAGCGCGCTGGGCAGCGGCGGCGGGTCCTCGAGGCTGTCGCCCTCCGGGGGCAGCGAGAGGGCCAGGTCGGGCTCGGCCAGGGTGCGTTCCAGGTCGAGGCAGACATGGCCGCGGCCGAGCTGGTGGCTGGCCAGCGCCGCGGCCAGCAGCAGCGGGGCGGGGGCGTCCGGCACCTCCCGGGCCAGGAAGGCGGCGAAGGCGCGGTCCAGGGCGCGCAGCCAGCCGCGGGCCACCCAGCGGTCGAGCAGGGCGAACAGCGCCTCGGTGTCCCGCAGGGCCTCGGCGGTGGCGGCAGGGGCGGTGTGCGGGTGGTCACTCATGGCGGGTCTCCGGGGCGGTGGCGTCGGCGCGGAACAGGGCGTCCAGCGCCTCGATCAGCTCGCGGGGCGGACGCTCGCGGTGCACGCCGCGGGAGGGGGCGTGCTGGCCGCGCAGGAAGACGTAGAGCGCCCCGCCCAGGTGGCGGTCGATGTCGTAGCCGTGCAGCCGCGCCTTCAGCAGGCGGTGCAGGGCCAGCAGGTAGAGGCAGTACTGCAGGTCGTAGCGCTTCTCGCGCACCGCCTCGGCCATGGCGGCCTCGGAGTAGGCCTCGTCGTCGCGGCCCAGGTAGTTGGACTTCCAGTCCAGCACGTAGAAGCGCCCCTCGTGCTCCACCACCAGGTCGATGAAGCCCTTGAGCATGCCGTTGAGGCTGTCGCGCTCCAGCGCCGGGCGTTGGGCGCCGCCCAGTGTGTGAGCGCTCACGAGGGCGTCCAGGCGGGTGGTGTCGACCCGGTGGGCAGAAAACCAGAACTCCAGCTCCACCTGATAGTGAGTGCTCTCCAACCGATCCAGGCGCAGTGGCGAAACCGGCCCCTCGGGGGCGTTCGGCACCGGCAGCTCGCAGGCCAGCAGCCCGCGCAGCCAGGCCTGCAGCGCCGGAATGCGCTCGCGCCAGCCGCGCAGGTTGGCGCGCCGGGCCAGGGTGTCGTCCAGGCGTTCGGGCTCGGCGGCCAGCCGGGCGAAGCCTTCCTGCCCGGCCCACTCCAGCAGGCCGTGCAGGAAGGTGCCCGCCGCGGGGCCGCGGGGAAACCGATGGAGCGAGGCATCGCTTACCGGCAGCGGCACGCCTGCCGGGTCGCTGGGTTCGTCGCGCATCTCCCGGGCGGTGGCTTCCAGAGCCGTCTCGGGTTCTTCCAGAAGAGGGGGTTCTTCCAGAAGAGCGGGCTCTTCCTCCCCACCGCCGATGCGCTCGCCGCCCAGCCGCAGCGCCGAGTAGCTGGCGATCCACCAGTGCTCCCGGGCGCGGCGGGCCGGGGTGAGCGCCTCGCGCAGGACCTCGCCATTCGC
Organism: Halomonas terrestris; assembly: GCF_049166755.1. Lineage (NCBI taxonomy): Bacteria > Pseudomonadati > Pseudomonadota > Gammaproteobacteria > Oceanospirillales > Halomonadaceae > Halomonas > Halomonas terrestris. The sequence continues at coordinate 149,880 of NZ_JBMHFZ010000003.1, forward strand.
CTCGCCGGGCACCACGAGGTCGCTGGGTTCCGGTGCCGGCTCCACCCTGAGCTCCGTCTCTGCCGCGCCCCGAGCGAGGGGGAAGAGGGCATCGAGCAGGCCGTCCGTCGAGGGTGACGCGAGTGGCGCCCCGGCGGTGAGCACCTGGCCGATGGCGCTGCGCTCGAATCCCTTGAGCGGGGCGATGCCCAGCCAGGTGGCGTGGCGGGCGCGGGTCAGGGCCACGTAGAGCTTGCGCAGGTCCTCCCCCAGGCGCTCGTCGTCGGCGCGGGCCAGCACGGTCTCGTCGGGCTCCAGCGAGAGGTGGCGCCGGCCCGCCTCGTCGTGCCAGGTGAGCGGCAGGTCGCTGGCCTTCTTCTCGCGGAAGGCGCAGATGAAGGGCAGGAAGACCAGCGGGTACTCCAGCCCCTTGGACTTGTGGATGGTGACCACCTGCACCAGGTCGGCGTCGCTCTCCAGGCGCAGTCGGTGGGTGTCGGCCTGCTGGGGCGGCTGGGTGCGTGCCTCGCTCAGGTGGCGCAACAGGGCGTGCTCGCCGTCCAGCTCGGCGCTGGCCTCCTGGAGCAGCTCGCCGAGGTGGAGCAGGTCGGTGAGATGCCTTTCGCCGTTGACGAATCGCTGCGCGGGCGCATCACTGCGTTGCGCGGTGCTCGAAAGCTCGCCTAACCCCTCGTTATGTCTCGCTTCCTGTGCTCCGTGCGCCTTGTGCTGCATCCCGCTCGCTGATTCGTCCCTCTTTGCAAGCAGCCGGGTGGGCACGGCGAAGTCGGCCAGCAGCCGGTGCAGCATGGGCAGCACGCCCTGGCGCTGCCACTGGCGGTGGTAGCCGCGGAACTGCAGCACCCGCTCCTCCCAGGCCAGCTCGTCGTGCTGCAGGGCGTCGAGCTCGGCGAGCGAGAGCCCGATGCTGGGCATGGCCAGGGCCGCGTGCAGGCGCCGCTCGCTGTCGGGCTCGGCGCAGGCGGCCAGCCACACCTCCAGCTCCAGGGCCGCCGGGGTCTCGAAGACCCCCTCCTTGTCGGAGAGGTAGACGCTCTTGATGCCGCGCTCGAGCAGGGCGCCGCGGATCGCCTTCGCCTCGCCCGCGTTGTTGACCAGCACGGCGAGATCCGAGGGCTTGAGGGAGCGGAGGGGCTCGCCCGGCGCGCCGAAGCCGGTGCGGCCGGCCTGGCCCTCGCGCAGCAGCTCGGCCATCCGCGTGGCGCAGCGCGCGGCCATCTCCTTGAAGTAGGCACCCTTGGTGAGCCCTTCGCTCTTCTCCTCGGCCTGGTCGCGCGCCAGATGCCCGCCCGTCAAATGCCCGCTCTTCAAATGCCCGCTCTTCAAATGCCAGAGTGTCATGGCCGGCAGCGGCTCGCCGTCGCGGGTGAGGGAATCCTTGCGACCCTTCGCCTGAACCGGCAGGAAGGGCACCGGATTGTCCCCTTCGGGGGAGCGGAACAGGAAGGCGCCGCGGCCGGCGGGGTGGGCCTCGGCGAAGCGGAACGCCCGGTTGACCGCCTCCACCATGGCGGTGGACGAGCGGAAGTTGGTGCCCAGGGTGACGTGCCGACCGGCGGTGTCGCGGCGCGCCTGCAGGTAGGTGTGGATATCGGCGCCGCGGAAGGCGTAGATCGCCTGCTTGGGGTCGCCGATCAGCAGGACGGCGCCGGGGTTGTCGGGGTCGGGGGCCTCGGCCAGGCGGTAGACGTGGTCGAAGAGCCGGTACTGCACCGGGTCGGTGTCCTGGAACTCGTCGACCAGGGCCACCGGGAACTGGCGGCGCACGTGCTCGGCCAGGGCCTCGCCGGCGGGGCCGGCGAAGGCGCGGTCGAGGCGCTCGAGCAGATCGTCGGGGCCGAGCTCGGCGCGGCGCTGCTGCATGCGCTCGCGGCGCTCGCTCATCCAGCGCACGGCGTGGGCCAGCAGGTCGGCATGGGCGTCGGGCAGGGCCTCGAGTTGCTCGGGCAGCTCGACCAGGGCATGCAGGGCCGGGTGGTCCAGGGGCTCGCCCGTCTTCCAGATCTCGGCGATGCCCTCGGGCGTCAGGCGCTTCCAGGCGGCATCGGTGAGCGCCGGGGTGGCGAGTTCGGGGTCCCGGGCCCAGTCGCGCAGCGCATCCAGCCAGCTCGCGCGGCTTCGGCTGTTGAGCTTGCGCTGGTCGAAGGCCTTGGCGGCGGCGGCCGTCTCCAGCCGCTCGGCGAGCTCGTCGACCCAGGCGGGCCAGGGCGCCTTGAGCTCGGCGAGCACGCGGGTGCGCTCGGCCTGCATGGTGGCCAGCGCCCCGGCGGGGGGCGGGGCGTCGGGCAGCAGATCGGCATCGCCCTGCAGGCGGCGCACGTCCTCGGCCAGGGCATCCGGCGTTTCCCAGTAGCGGGTGACCACCGCCAGGGCCTCGGCATCGAGGGCGTAGTAGAAGCTGCGCCAGTAGTCCCGGGCCACCTCCAGCTCGAGCTCCGACTGGTCGAGGTTCATCTCCAGGGAGAAGAGGCTGCCGCTCTCGAAGGCGTGCTCGCGCAGCATGCGGTGACACCAGGAGTGGATGGTGGAGACCGCGGCCTCGTCCATCCACTCGGCGGCCAGCTGCAGGCGACGGGCGCAGGCGGGCCAGCGCTCTCGAGGGTAGCTGTCGCGCAGGGCCAGCAGGGGGTCAGACCCCTCAGTGGACTTTGGGGTCTGACCCCAAGGGGAACTTAGGAACGCCTCGGCGGCCTCCACCAGTCGGGCGCGGATGCGGTCGCGCAGCTCCCGGGTGGCGGCGTTGGTGAAGGTCACCACCAGGATCTCCGGCGGGGTGAGGGCGCGGGGAAAGCTCTCGGCGTCCGCGTCGTCGCGCGGGCCCAGCACCAGGCGCACGTAGAGCAGGGCGATGGTGAAGGTCTTGCCGGTGCCGGCGCTGGCCTCGATCAGCCGGCTGCCGGTGAGCGGCAGGCGGATCGGGTCCAGGGTGGGGGGCGTCTGGTCCTGCGTGCTCATGCCTTGCCTCCCTGGCCCTTGTCGCCATTCCCCTTGGGGTTCTTCTCCTTCGGCTTGCGTACCGCGTGTAATAGCGGGGCGTAGAGCCGCTCGGCCAGCTCGGCGAAGCCAATGGGGTCTGACCCCCAGGTCGCCAATGTCTCTGCTGAGAGCCTAGGTCGATGCTCTGCGCTGACAGCGGGGTCAGACCCCATTGGCGACAGCTTGGCTCTTACCAGCGCCTCGAGCTCCGGCCACTGGCGCAGCAGGTAGGCGTCGCGGCCGCGCTCGCCGTGGTCGTTGTTGAAGCCGCTGCCGTAAAAGGCGGTACTGGCGGCCTTCCAGGCCTTGTCGTCCTCCTCGCTGGCCCGGCCGGCGAGGCAGCGGGCCATGGCCTGGGGCGTGCCGCCCTTCTCCAGCCAGGCGAAGGCGGTGTCCCGGGCCAGGGGCAGGGGCGTGGCCATGCCGTGCTGCCAGGCCGCGGCGATGGCAGCCAGCCGTTCGCGGGCCTCCTCGGCGGGCAGCGGGGCCAGGGTGCCGCCGCCGGCGCGGGAGAGCAGCCGGGTGGTCATGGGGCCCTCCAGCTGGCCGGCCAGGTGGGCCACCCAGGGGCCGAGCCAGTGCTTCCAGTGGTACTTGCCCTTGTTGACCAGGCTGCTGGTGGTGAGCAGCACCCGGCAGCGCTCCATGGCGTCGTTGACGCGCAGCTCGCCCAGCCAGTCCTCCAGCGCCAGGCCCTCGCCCAGCGCGTCTTGAAGGTCCAGCGAGACGGTGAGGGGCTCCTCCAGGGCGTGGGGCCATTCGTCGAGCACCTGGCGGTAGTCGGCGAACAGGGTGTCCATGGGCTCGACGAGGGCGTCGCGCATGCGCTCGGCGAAGCCGCCCATGGCCAGGCGCCCCTGGCGCTCGAGGCGTTCCAGGGTGGCGAGCATGACGGGCTCGTGGGGCTCGCCGGCCTCCACCGCCGCGCGGCTCGCCTCGATCAGCGCGTGCTGCAGCTGCCAGTGGTCGAGGCCGCCGAGCCGGAAGGGCTCGTGGTCGAGGCGCTCCATGGCATCAGTTTCCAGGAAGACCTTGAGCCGGGTGTTGTAGAAGGCCTGCACCGGTGCCTTGAGGAAGTGGCCCAGCTGGGCCAGGGTCAGCGGGCTCTCCTGGCGGAACGGCGCCAGCGGCGTCTCCGCGGTTGGCGTGGGCTCGGCGTCGGGGCGATGCAGCTCGCGCCACTCGTGGGCGTAGGTGCAGAGTCCCGAGCCTTCGCGGAAGTACTCGACGCTGAAGGGCTGCAGCGGGTGCTCGGTGGTCAGCGCGGCCAGCAGCGCCTTGCCGTCGGTGTCGTCCTCCCTTCCCGCCAGCGTCCAGCCGCGGGCCAGGTGGTCACGCAGCTGGCCGAGCAGCACCGAGGGGGGCTGCTCGCTGTTGTCGATGATGCTGCGCCCCACCCAGCTGATGGTCAGCCGGTCGCGGGCCGAGAGCAGCGCCTCGAGGAAGAGGTAGCGGTCGTCCTCGCGGCGCGAGCGGTCGCCGGGGCGGTAGTCCTGGGCCATCAGGTCGATGTCCAGGGGGCGCTGGGTGCGCGGGTAGTCGGCGTCGTTCATGCCCAGCAGGCAGACGTGGCGGAAGGGGATGGCGCGCATCGGCATCAGGGTGGCGATGTTCACCGCCCCGGCCAGGAAGCGCTGGGAGAGGCTCGCCTCGTCCACCTGGGCGAGCCAGTGCTCGCGCACCACCGAGAGCGGCAGGGGCTCGGTCAGCCCGGCCTCCTCGGCGCTCTCCTGCCAGGCCTCCAGCGCCTGCTCGAGCCGGGTCAGCGCCATCAGGTCCTGGTCCGAATCCGCCAGGAAGCAGGCCTCCAGCAGGCCGCGCAGCCGCTCGCCCCAGGTGGCCACGTCACAGGGCTCGGCGAGGGTGCGCCACTGGGCCTCCAGGGTGTCGATCAGGGTGACCAGCGGGCCGGCGAGGGCCGCCTCCAGCCCGCCGATATCGTCATAGGGCTCCACGCCCTGCCAGGGGCCGTCGGCGGCGTCGCCCACCGCGTAGCCGAGCAGCAGCCGGCGCAGGCCGAAGGCCCAGGTGTTGGCGGTGAGGCCTTCCGGCAGGTCGAGGCTCTGGCGCTGGCGGGCGTCGAGCCCCCAGCGGATGCCGGCGCCCTCGATCCAGCGGCGCAGGATGGGCAGGCCGGCCTCGGGGATGCCGAAGCGCGCGCGGATGGCCGGCACCTCCAGCAGGTCGAGCAGGTCGCTCACCGAGAGGCGCAGCTCCGGCAGGCGCAGCAGCGATTCGAGGGCGATCAGCAGCGGCAGGCGGTGGCGGCTGGCCTGGTCGGAGAGGGTGAAGGGGATATGGCGCGGGTCGTCGGCGTCGAGGCGACCGAACACCGCCTGCACCGCGGCGGCGTACTGGTCCACGTCGGGCACCATCACCAGGATGTCGCGGGGCCTCAAGGTCGGGTCCTCGCTGAAGGCGGCGAGCAGCTGGTCGTGGAGGATCTCCACCTCGCGCAGGGCGCTGTGGGCGACCTGGAAGCGCAGCGAGCGGTCGCGGGCCGGGTCCACGGCGGGCCAGGTGGCGCGGGTCTCGGCCAGCGGGCGCAGCTCGAGGATATCGTCCTGCAGCTGGCGCAGCAGGCCGGGCTCGGCGTTGTTGTGGAGGGGGGAGTCGAAGAGGTCGATGCGCAGCGCCTCGCCCTCGAAGAGGCCGCGGTAGGCCTGCTGCTCGTCGAACTCGTCCAGCAGGCGCAGGTAGTCGCGGCCCTGCTTGCCCCAGGCGGCCAGCAGCGGCTGGGCGTGGAGGTGCAGCTCGGTCTCGGCGAGGTCCGCCGGCATGCCGGGGCGGCGCTGCTGGCGCTTGCGCTCGGCGCGCAGCAGGTCCTTGTGCTCGATGATGTCCGCCCAGTAGTGGCGGCAGGGGTTGTGCACGCAGAGCAGCACCTGGCTGACCCTGGCCATGGCGGCCAGTGCCTCGAGGGTCTGGGCGGGCAGCGAGGAGATGCCGAACACCAGCACCCGGCGCGGCAGGCCGGGGGGGCGGCTTGCCGGGGTCAGTGGCTGGCACGCCTCGAGGAAGCGTGCGTGCACCGCCGCGCGGCTGGAGGCCAGGCCCGCGTCGCCATGGGCCTGTGAAATGTCGTCGCGCAGGGCGCGCCACAGCTCGGCCTGCCAGCGCTGCTCCTCGGCCAGCGGGCGCGCCTCGCCCCGGGCGGTGATCAGCACGTCCTCGCCCGCCGCCCAGGCGGTGAGCCAGTCGGCGCGATAGACCTGGTACTGGTCGAACAGGTCGGCCAGGCGCTCGGCCAGCTGGTGGCGCTTGCGCAGGTCGTCGTCGCCTTCCAGGAAGCGCGCCAGGGGGGCGAAGGCGGGGGCGTCGAGCAGGGCCGGGAGCAGGCGCATCAGCCGCCACACCAGGCGCGGCTTGTCGAAGGGGGAGACCGGCGGCACCGCGTCCTCGCCTTCCCGTTGAGAGAGCACGCTGCGGTAGGCCTGCCACAGGAAGCGCGCCGGCAGGGTGACATCCAGCGCCGCGGCGATGCCGGCGCCGCCGTGGGTGCGATCCTCGGCGAGGGCGAGCTTCAGCCACTGGCTGATGCCGTTGCTCTGCACCAGGATCGTCTCGTTCTCCAGCGGCCCCAGCGGGTGGCGGCGCATCCACTCCACCGCCAGGCCGCGCAGGGCCTCCAGGCGGTTGCCGTGGATCACCATGAAGCCGGGTTCGAGCTCGGGGCCCTGGAGGGCGGTGAGAGGCATGGCGGTTCCTTCGCATGGTCCGTCTGGTGGCCATGGTGCCATAAATGCCAGGGCGGTTATGCAGTTCTACGCGTGCGTGGCTTCACACAGCAAAGGGCGTGCCGGTGGCCTATCGCGGGCCGGGGGCATGGAGGCGCCGCCAGCGCTGCGGGGCCATGCCCAGGGCACGGTGGAAATGCCGGGTGAAATGCGACTGGTCGCAGAAGCCGCACTCCTGTGCGATCCGCGACAGCGGCTCGTCGCCTGAGAGCATCTGCTCGCAGGCCCGTGCCAGGCGGCGGCGGGTGACATGGGCCAGGGGCGGGATGCCGAAGGTCCGCTTGAAGGCGTGGGCGAAGTGGCCGAGGCTGAGCCGGGACACGGCCGCCAGGTCGCGGACGTGAATCGTCTCGTCCAGGTGTGCGTCGATATGGGCCTCGATTCGTCGAATCTGCCAATCGGCGAGTCGGCCATGGGGGGCGGGGGTGTTCGCCAGGGCGGGGGGCGCCGAGTCGGCGCGGCCTGACAGCACCACCACCGCGGCGTGCAGGGCCTGCTGGACACGCTGATTGTCCCCGCCGGGGGACAGGATCACGACGATGGGGGTGTCGGCCAGATCGCCGAGCAATTTCGCGAACTCGTCGGGCTGGAAGGCCTGGCGGTCCAGCAGGATGACATCCGGCTGCCGAGTCTCGACGCGTGCCGTGGCCCGTCGAGCATCGCTTGTCGCGTCGACGCCTGGCAGGCTCGGCTGATCCTTGACGATCATGCTGCCTCTCCGCATGGCCTGTCGGCTTCCCGACACTGGATTAACTATAGTGCTGCCGGCACGAGGCGTCGCCATCTTCTGTGGCGGTCGTATCAAGGTAGAGGCGGGCGACAGAACCACCCGCCTCTGTATCTGCTGCCGATGGATCAGATCGGCCGGTACCGAAACTCCTGTCTCGTCAGGTAGCCGTCCTGGTTCCTGTCCAGCAACCAGAAGGGTTCCGGCAGGTTCCGTCTGGCGGCTTCTTCGGCCGAGATCCTGCCATCGCCGTTCGTATCCAGCCGAGCGAAATGGTCGCGACCCTGGGGTGCCACGGATTCGACGCGAGTCTGCTCCATGCGATGCTGCCGGAAGGGTTCCCCCTCGGCCCAGGCGAACCCCGGTACCAGCAGCGACCCCAGCAATGCCGCGAGGGCCAGTCTGTGAGTGATCATGTCTGTCACCCTCCTGTGTGGACCCGATGGAACATCGAGCCCCGGGGAAAGCATGACCCCGATCCGTGGCGAATGCTTGAGCGTCTCTGCGGGAGTGGGATGTTCCTGCTGTCAGAGAGTCATCCCGGATCGAAGGGGACCGCGCCCGCCTGCTGGGGCAGCAGCCACTGCCTGCGGTCTTCCCCCGGCACCGGCGACGAAGCCGCGGGCCCGGCGCCGTGAACTATGCTGGGAAGCAGGCCTCGACAAGGCCCTGATCGATCACTGGAGATCCCGAAGGAGGCATGTCATGACACGCTGCATTCCCCTCGCCAGGGGCGTATCCTGCTCGATCGCTGCCGCGCTGCTGCTGGCGGCGGCGCCCGCCCTGGCCAGTGAAAACCATGATCTCACCTTCACCGGTGACGGCACCTTCGTTGCGCCGCACGGTGGCCAGGCCATCCAGGTGGCGCTCTACGACGTGGCGGCCGGGGAGGTCGTGGCCACCGACGGTGGCCACGTGGCGTCGGACGAGGAGCCCGCCTTCTCCTTCACCTTCCCCGGCGCGCTGGAGGCGGGCAGGCTCTACGACGTTCACTACTGGATCGACTCCAACTTCGGCGGCGGCAGCGAAGGCAGCTGCGACCCGGTGAACGTCGACCACCAGTGGCGCGTTGCCCTCACGGACGTCAGCGAGCCGGTCAGCCTCGAGGTGGCCCACGATCCTGCGCAGCAGGCTCCCGTCTGCACCAGCTTCGAGTAGCGTCGCCGCTCTCGCTTGGACAGGCGGGCCCGGCAGGGGCGACACTCACGGTCCCGATCCATTACGCGAGACCCCAGCATGAGCGACTACCTGCTCGAGGAGAGCCCGCTGAGCCCCGGCAAGATCTACCGCCTGATGTCGGGGAGCATCTGCCCGCGCCCCATCGCCTGGGTATCGACCCTGGATGGTCAGGGCAACGCCAACCTGGCGCCCTTCTCGTTCTTCAACGTGGTGAGCGTCAATCCGCCGGTGCTGGGCTTCTCGCCGATTCTCGACGGCGACGGGCAGCCCAAGGACACCATCCGCAACCTCGGCGAGGTGCCGGAGTGCGTGGTGCATATCAGCGGCGAGGGGCTGGTGAAGGAGATGAACGCCACCAGCGCGGGGCTGGCCCACGGCGAGGACGAGTTCGTCCACGTCGGGCTCGAGAAGGTCGCCATGGCCGGCGTCTCGGTGCCGCGGGTGGCCGGTGCCCCGGTGGCCTTCGGTTGCCGGCTGCGCGAGATCATCCGCTTCGGCGACCAGCCGCTGGCCGGCAACCTGGTGCTGGCCGAGGTGGTGTCGATCCATGTCGACGACGCCCTGTGGGACGGGCGCCACGTGAGCGTCGAGGGTCTCGGGCCCATCGGACGCATGGCTGGCAACGACTACGCCCGCTGCACCGACCTCTTCGAGGTGGAGCGCCCGGCCTCGGGCAGTGCCCTGAGCTCCCAGGCGCGGGGCGGCTGACGTTCTCTCTCACTCGGCCAGCGAGCCGGTGCCGGCCATCACCGTGATGCCGCGCTCGCGGCAGGCGGCCAGGTCCACGTGGGCCGCCCCTCCAGCCTCCTGAAGGCCTCCAGGCTGCGCACCGCGTCCTGGTAATCGTCGGGAATCACGATCCTCATTCAGCACTCCAGCCGGTCGGCGAGGTCATGGAAGTCGTCGGCCACGAGGTCGAAGCAGGGGTCCACGGAGAGGTCCGGCGTGGCATCGGAGCCATGCTCCAGGGGCCGCCTGACGAAGGCGGTGCGGAATCCTTCCCGGTGGGCGGCCTGGAGGTCGTCCTGGTGGGCGGCGACCAGCATGATCCGCTCCGGTGGCTCGTCGAGCAGGTGCGCGGCCATGCGGTAGACCTCGGGGTCGCGCTTGTAGTGGCCGGCAAGCTCCGCCGAGAGCACGCAGTCCCAGGGCAGGCCGGCGTGCTTCGCCATGTTCACCAGCAGCGACATGTTGCCGTTGGAGAGGGTGGCCAGCACGAAGCGCTCCCGCAGCCGGGTCAGGCCGGCCACGCTGTCCGGCCAGGGATCCAGGCGGTGCCAGGCGCGATTCAGGTGCTGCTTCTCCTCCTCGCCCAGGGCGGCCGTGATGCCGGACTCGTCCAGCAGGCGGTCGAGGGTCATGCGGTGCAGGTCGTCGAGGCGGGTCCAGGGCAGCTCGCCGCGGCGCACCCGGTCCATCGACGGGGCATAGCCGCCGCGCCAGGCATCGGCGAAGGCGGCCCAGTCCACCTCCAGGCCGAGCCTGGCGCCGAGGGCCTCGCCCTCGCGGATCACGCTGCTGCGCCAGTCCACCACGGTGCCGAAGACATCGAAGGCGAGGGCCTTGACCTCGGACAGGGCTGAAGGGAGTGGGGGCATCACGGGGTCTCCATGGCGGGTGCGCGGCCGGCCCGTCAGCAGGGGGCGGCGGCGCTCAGGCCTCCCGGGTGAGGGCGTCCTCGAGCATGTCGAGCCGGTCCTGGCCCCAGAAGGGTTCGCCATCGACGATATACCAGGGGGCACCGAAGCAGCCATCCTGGAGTGCTGCCTGGCAGGCGGCGTCGAGGTGCCGCTGGCCCTGGTCGCTCTCCGACCGCTCGAGCAGCGCCCGGCCGTCCAGCCCGCAGGCATCGGCGATCTCGCGCAGGGTCGCGAGGTCGGCGATGTCGCGCTCCTCGGCCCAGCAGGCCCGCATCATGGCCAGCGACAGTCCGGCGATGTCGTGCCCCTCGGCCTTGGCCGTCAGTGCCAGGCGGGCCGACGGGCGGTCATCGGTCGGGAAGTGCTTCGGTTCCCGGTTGAGGGGGATGCCGAGCAGCTGCGGCCAGCGCTTGAGTTCGACCATGCGATAGTCCTGCCGCTCCGGGGCGCGTTTCGGCAGGGGCAGGCCGCCGGTCTTCGGGAAGATCGCGCCGAGGGTGATCGGCACATGGTCGACGCTGGCACCATGGCGGGCTGCCAACTCGCCGAGTCGGGCATGCCCCAGGAAGCTCCAGGGCGATATGTGGGTGTAGTAGTAGGTGATGTGCCTGGCCATGGGAATCTCTCCTGGACGGGGCCGGCGTGTTCCTGCCGCGCTTGCATGACGACAGCGCCGGGCTCCTGCCTCGGCGCCGCCGTCATGGGGTCGGCTTCCCCTCACGCCGTCATTGATAGGTCTCCTGGTACTGCTGGCGCAACTGGTTCTTCTGCACCTTGCCCATGGTGTTGCGCGGCAGGGTGTCGGCGAAGAACACCCGCTTGGGCTGCTTGTACTTCGCCAGCTTGCCCTGCAGGAAGGCGAGCACCTGCGCCTCGTCGAGGTCGGCGCCCGGCTGCGGCACCACCACGGCGGTGACACCTTCGCCGAAGTCGGGGTGGGGGAGCCCGATCACCGCGGATTCGAGTACCCCGTCGAGCTCGTCGATCACCTGCTCGACCTCCTTGGGATAGACATTGTAGCCGCCGGAGATCACCAGGTCCTTGTCGCGACCGACGATGTGCACGTAGCCCCGCTCGTCGACCATGGCCAGGTCACCGGTGATGAAGAAGCCGTCCTCGAGCAGCTCCTCGCGGGTCTTCTCGGGCATGCGCCAGTAGCCGATGAAGACGTTGGGGCCGCGGACCTCGAGCATGCCGATCTCGCCCGGGGACACGGGCTCGTGGGTCTCGCGATCGGTGATGCGGATCTCCACCCCGGGCAGCGGCATGCCCACGGTGCCGGCGCGGCGCTCGCCGTCGTAGGGGTTGGAGGTGTTCATGTTGGTCTCGGTCATGCCATAGCGCTCGAGGATGGCATGCCCGGTCTTCTGCTCGAACTCCCGGTGGGTCTCGGCGGTCAGCGGGGCCGAGCCGGAGACGAACAGGCGCATGTTGGCGGTCACTTCCGGGGTCAGGCGCTCGTCGGCCACCAGGCGGGTGTAGAAGGTGGGCACGCCCATCATCACCGTGCCGCGGGGCATCTCCTCGAAGATCACGTCGGCGTCGAACTTCGGCAGGAACAGCATGCTCGAGCCGGCCATCAGGGTGACGTTGCAGGCCACGAACAGGCCATGGGTGTGGAAGATCGGCAGGGCGTGGATCAACCGATCGTTCTCGGTGAAGTGCCAGGCCTGCACCAGCGCCCCGGCATTGGAGCCCAGGTTGCGATGGGTCAGCATGGCGCCCTTGGAGCGCCCGGTGGTCCCCGAGGTGTAGAGGATCGCCGCCAGGTCGTCGTCGTCCCGCTCGACGATGTCGTCGCGGGGGGCGGCCCCCTCGGCAGCCGCCATCAGGCTGCCATCGGCGGCGGTGCCCAGGGTCTCCACCGCCGGGCAGCCGCATTCGGCGGCGATGGTGCGTGCTGCCTCGACATTGGCCGGCCGGCAGACGAACAGCGCCGGCTCGGCATCGCTGAGGAAGTAGCGGATCTCGTCGCCCGTGTAGCCGGTGTTGAGCGGCAGGTAGACCCCGCCGATGCGCAGGCAGGCCAGGTAGAGCAGGATGGCCTCGGGGCTCTTGTCGACCTGTACCGCGACGCGGTCACCCGGGGTCACGCCCAGGGCGGTCAGGGCCCCGGCGAGCCGGGCACTGGCCGTGAGGGCCTGCTCGTAGGTGTAACCACTCCCCTCGCGGGTGGTGATGAAGTCCGAACCGCCGCGCTGGCGCATGCGTGCGGCGAAGGTCTCGAAGAGGTTGTGGTTCATTTGGCGGTCTCTCCCTTGGCCAGCTTCCTGGCCTTGCGGGCGAGGTCGCGGACCTCGCTCGATCGGGCCACGGTGGCGTTGGCAATGTAGTTCTCGTGATTGCGCTCGATATTGTCGAGCACGTAGAGGTAGTTGACCATCAGGCCCGCGGCCTGCTTGAGGCCCTTGTCCGAGGTGTCGCCGAGCCAGTTGATGCGGTGCAGCTCGGCGCCGTTGCCCAGGTGGAAGCGGGCCACCGGGTTGAGCGGCAGGCCCCTGGCGTTCTTCTCGTCGACCAGGTAGCGGGCGGCCAGCGGCTTGATCACCGCCTCGAGACGCTCGGCGAGCTTCGCATCGCGGTGCCAGCCGGGGGTGTCGAGCCCGGCCAGGGCATGGCGCAGTTCCGTCGGCAGCGACTCGTCCTCGCGGCAGCCGGCGAGCCACGTCATGAAGCCGGGTACCGGTGACAGGGTGACGAAGTGCCTGAGCTGCGGGAGTTCCTGCTTCAGCTCCTGGACCACCTGCTTGATCAGGAAGTTGCCGAAGGAGATGCCGCGCAGGCCGGTCTGGCAGTTGCTGATGCCGAAGAAGGCCGCGCTGTCGGCCTCCTCCGGCTCCTCGACCCCGCTCTCCTCGCCGGCCAGGATCGGCTGGATGCGGTTCGGCAGGCCCTTGCACAGTGCCACCTCCACGAAGATCAGCGGCTCGTCGCCGATGGCCGGGTGGAAGAAGGCGAAGCAGCGACGGTCACGGGCGTCGAGGCGACGGCGCAGGTCGTCCCAGTCCTGGATCTCGTGCACCGCCTCGTAGCGGATGATCTTCTCCAGGATCGAGGCCGGGGTGTTCCAGTCGATGCGCTTGAGCACCAGGAAGCCGCGGTTGAACCAGGAGCCGAACAGGTGGGCGAAGTCGGCATCGATGGCGCCGAGTTCCTTGGCATCGGGGCGGGATCGCTCACGCATCAGCCCCAGCAGGTCCTCGCGCATGCGCACCAGCTCGTAGGTGCCGTTGCTGGCCAGGTTGAGCCGCCGGAACAGCTCCTGCCGGCGCGGTTCGCAGGCATCGAACAGGGCGTGGAGGCTGGGGTTGTCGCGGGCCTCGCGATAGGCCGCATAGGCCTCGTCGATGCGGGTCGGCTCGGCGGCGAACTGCGCTTCCAGCCCTTCGAAGAAGCGCTGCTTCTCGGCCTCGCCGAGCTGGCGATACATCGCCAGCGCCCGGCTGGCCAGGGCGATGCTGGAGGCCTCGCCGTCGCTCTCCAGCAGCGCGTGGCAGGCCCGGATCAGCTGGGCGTGGTCCGGTGCGGCCACCTCGCCCTGGCGGCGCCTCAGCAGGGCGTCGCGCTGGGTGATGCTGTTGAACAGTTCCTGCAGGAAGGTCATGTTCATGACGTGACTCCTTTCAGCCCATGATCAGGTTCGGCAGCCACAGTGCGATGCCCGGGAAGAAGCACAGCAGCAGGATGCCCAGCACCATGCACAGGGCATAGGGCAGGCTGCCCATCAGGATGTTGCGCAGCGAGATGTCCGGCGCGATGCCCTTGATGATGAAGAGGTTGAGCCCCACCGGCGGCGTGATCAGGCCGATCTCCAGGTTGATGGTCAGCACCACCGCGAACCAGTAGGGATCGAAGTCGGCGGCCAGGATGATCGGCAGCAGGATCGGCGCGGTCATCACGATCACCGCCACCGGAGGCAGGAAGAAGCCGGCCACCAGCAGGAAGACGTTGATCACCCCCATCAGCACCCAGCGGTTGACCTCCAGGTCGGCGATTGCGCCGGCCACGGTCTGGGTGATGAACATGGACGACAGCGCGTAGGCGAACACCTCGGCGCAGGCGATGACCAGCATGATCATCACGCTCTCGCGCAGCGAGTCGCGCATGATCAGCTTGATCGGTCCCACCTTCCACATGCGGTAGATGAGGATCGCCAGGGCCAGGCACAGGAAGGCGCCGACGCCGGCGGCCTCGGAGGGGGTGGCCACGCCGCCGTAGAGGGCGAAGAGGATGCCCGCCACCACCGCGAGGAAGGGCAGTACGCGGATCAGTGCCTTGAGGTTGGCATCGACGTTTTCCTTGACCGTCTGCTTCAGGCGCTCGGCGCTCTGCGCCATGGGGTTGTTGTAGCCCCCGGCCAGGCGACAGGCGATCATCGTCCAGGCCATGAACAGGCCGGCCAGCATCAGCCCCGGCATCACGCCGGCGATGAACAGGCGCCCGATCGAGGTCTCGGTGGAGATGCCGTAGATGATCATGGTCACCGAGGGCGGGATCAGGATGCCCAGGGTGCCCCCGGCGGCGATGCAGCCGGCGGCCACGCCGTCCGGGTAGCCGCGGGTGCGCATCTCGGGGATGCCCATCTTGCCGATGGCGGCACAGGTGGCCGGTGACGACCCGGAGAGGGCGGAGAAGATGGTGCAGGCGCCGATGTTGGAGACGGCCAGGCCCCCCGGCAGCCGGCCCATCCACAGGTCCAGCGAGCGGTAGAGGTCGCGCCCGGTGGGCGAGGAGGCCACGGCGGCGCCCATCAGGATGAACATCGGGATGGCCACGAAGCCGAACTCGGCGATGCGGTCGAAGAAGGTCTCGCCGAAGTAGGTGAGTTCGGGCAGACCGCGGTCGTAGATCAGCGCAATGAGCGAGACGCCGCCCAGGGCGAAGGCGATGGGCGTGCCGATGGCCATCATCACGACCAGCGCGACGGCCACGATGATTCCCAGGGTGATCGGATCCATGCTCAGTTCTCCCCGCGCAGGATTTCAGCGATGTACTGCAGGGACAGCAGTGTGGCCCCCACGGCCATGGGCAGCAGGGCCGGCCAGAGCGGCGGATTCCATACCGTGCCGGTGGTCCAGCTTCCCTCCCAGGCCTCCCAGACATAGATCCAGGCGGCGTAGGCGAGGGCCGCGCAGAAGGCCAGCCCGATCAGCGAGGCGACCAGCCGCATCAGGGTCCGGGCGGTGCCGCCCAGGGCGTCCGGCAGGATGGTGATGGCGACATGGCCGCCGGTCATCAGCACGTAGGGGCTGCCCATGAGCATGGCGCCGGTGACGGAGAAGACCGTGAACTCGGTCTGCCAGCTGGTGCTCATGCCCAGCACATAGCGGATGAAGACCATCTGGCAGATGACGACGACACCGGCGATGAACATCAAGGCCGCCAGGTAGGCCGTCAGTCGCGACAGCCTGTCCATCAGGCGGATGTACCCGCCGATCGGACCGCTGCGCGCGGAGATCTGTTGTGAGGGGGAAGTTGCCATGGTTCTCTCGGGAGCGATGAGAAGGCGGCCACCCCGCAGGGTGGCCGAACAGTCGAATGTCACTCAGGCCATTACTCGACGGCCAGGGCGGCGTCGATGATGGCCTGGCCGTTGGGAACGTCCTCGGCGAAGTTCTTGTAGGAGGTCTCCCGGGCGATCTCGAGCCAGGCGTTGTAGTCCTCCTCGGACATGCTCACGACCTCGACACCGTTCTCGCGATAGACTTCGACCATCTGCTGGTCGATGGCGGCGGCCTCGGCGGCGAAGAACTCCTCGGCGGCCTTGCCGGCCTCCACCAGGGCGGCCTGCTGCGCCTCGTCGAGGCCCTGCCAGACCTGCTCGGAGATCAGGATCGGCTCGTACATGAACCACAGGGCATAGTCGCCGGGCTCGGTCAGGCAGTCGACCTGCTCGTAGAGGCGGAAGGAGACGAACGACATCGACGAGGTGTTGGCGGCGTCCAGCACCCCGGTCTGCATCGCGGTGTAGATCTCCGACGACGGCATGGAGGCGATCGAGGCGCCGGCGGCTTCCAGCATCTGCTCGAAGGCCGGACCGGCGGCACGGAAGTTCTGCCCCTCGACCGTATCCGGCGAGGTGATGCAGCGCTCGCTGGAGGCGAAGCCGCCGGAAAGCCAGGCATCGGCCAGCACCCGGGCGCCGCCGTCCAGGATGACTGCCTTGATCATCTCCATGTATTCGGAGTCGTTCAGGCGCTTGGCATGCTCGTGGTTACGCACCAGGCCCGGCATCAGGGTGGCGGAGAACTCCGGGTGGCGGCCGCTGGCGTAGTCGAGGGGCAGCGAGGTGATGTCCAGGCGGCCGCGGGCCAGCGCCCCCCACTGTTCCCTGGCCTTGAACAGCGACTGGCCCGGGTAGACTTCGATCTCCAGGCCCACGTCGGCCTCGGCGACGTGGCGGGCCATCAGCTGGACCATCTCGTCCCGGACATCCCCCTGGCCGCCGGGGAACTGGTGAGAGGCGCGCAGCACGGTTTCGGCGCTGGCGGCGCTGCTGAAAGCGGTGGCGGCAAGGGCCAGGGTGGCGATGACCGGCGTAAGTGAGCGTTTCATGGCTTCTCCAGTGAGGTTGTTGTTGTGGCTTGGTTGTTGTGGATTGGTTGTTATGGCTTGATATGTCCATCAGCATCGCTGATGTATACTTCAATAGCCCTTTGACTATACTACTGTCAATTTCGGGGCCTTAGACAAAGGTGGTAATGGCGTCGATCCGGCTGATCGGCGCGCACAGGGGCAGGGAGGTGAACGGCATGAAACGGTCCAATACCCAGCGGCTTCGGGACGCCCTGGAAGACGACATCATCAACGGTCGGCGCGCTCCCGGTGAACGTCTGGATCCCGAGGCGCTGTGCCGGGAATTCGAGGTGTCACGCACCCCGGTGCGCGAGGCGATCCAGCAGCTGGTGGCCAGTGGCCTGGTGACGGTGTCGCCCAAGAAGGGCACCTTCGTGGCGCGGGTCGGCCTCGACCAGCTGATCGAGATGTTCGAGGTGATGGCCGAGCTCGAGGGAATGTGCGGACGACTCGCCGCGCGACGCGCCACGGAGGAGGAGCTCGCCGGGCTCGGCAGGGCGCTGGAGCGCTGCGAGGCCGCGGCCCTGGCCGGTGACACCGACGAGTACTACTACGAGAACGAGGGCTTCCACCAGGCGATCTACGCGGCGAGCCACAACGCCTTCCTGGCCAGCGAGGCCAGCCAGCTCAAGCAGCGACTCAAGCCCTACCGGCGCCTGCAGCTGCAGGTCCGTCAGCGCATGGGCAACTCGCTGAGCGAGCATCGCGAGATTCTCTCCGCCATCGAGAAGGGGGATGCCGAGGCGGCGGAACGGCAGCTGCGCGAGCACGTGCTGATCCAGGGGGAGCGCTTCAGCGACTTCGTGGCCAGCGTCAGGCAGTTCGGGGACTCCCTGGCCGGCACCGGCTGAGTGGACGGCGGACATCCCGGCGGACTATCGGTGCGATAGGTCGATAAAGGCAAAGTTGACCATTATACTCGGTCTTTCACGATCAGCAGGTGTCGTCCGCCGCCATCGACTGGAGTCGCCATGTTTCCCGAGTTCACCCTTCGCTATGCCCGCCTCCCGGAACGCTTCTACGAGCGCTTCGATCCCGTACCCGTCAAGGCACCGCGGCTGGTGGCCTTCAACCGGCCGCTGGCCGAGGAGCTGGGTTTCGACCTCGGTGCCTTCGACGAACACCTGGCCGCCGACTGGTTCGCCGGCAATGCCGTGCCTTCCGGCGCCGAACCCCTGGCCCAGGCCTATGCCGGCCACCAGTTCGGCGTTTTCGTGCCACGGCTGGGCGATGGCCGCGCGGTGCTGCTCGGCGAGGTGACCGACCACCACGGCCGGCTGCGCGACATCCAGCTCAAGGGGGCGGGGTGCACGCCGTTTTCCCGGGGCGCCGACGGTCGCGCCCCGCTGGGGCCGGTGCTGCGCGAGTACCTGATCAGCGAGGCGATGCATGCCCTGGGGATTCCCACCACCCGGGCCCTCGCCGCGGTGACCACCGGCGAGCGTGTCTTCCGGCGCGTGCCCGAGCCCGGCGCGATCCTGACCCGGGTCGCCGCCAGCCACCTGCGGGTGGGGACCTTCCAGTACTTCGCCGCCCGCGATGACGTGGAGGCGATCCGCACCCTGGCCGACATGGCCATCGAGCGCCACTACCCGCATCTGGGCGAGCTGCCCGAAGGCGAGCGCTACCTGGCGCTGGTGGAGGCGGTGCAGGCCCGCCAGGCCGCACTGGTGGCCAGGTGGATGGGCGTCGGCTTCATCCACGGGGTGATGAACACCGACAACTGCTCCATCGCCGGCGAGACCATCGACTACGGCCCCTGCGCCTTCATGGAGGCCCATGATCCCCGCACCGTCTTCAGCTCCATCGACGAGGGCGGGCGCTATGGCTATGGCAACCAGCCGTGGCTCGCCCAGTGGAACCTGGCGCGGCTGGCCGAGACCCTGTTGCCGCTGATCGACGAGGACCAGGACAGGGCGGTGGAGAAGGCCACGGCACTGATCCAGGCCTACACCGATCGCTACGAGAGCGAGTGGTTGGCGGTGATGCGGGCCAAGCTCGGCCTCGAGCGGCAGGAAGAGGGCGACCGTGAACTGGTCGAGTCCCTGCTGGAAGCCATGCAGGCCGGCCACGCCGACTTCAACCTGACCTTCCGCCGGCTCGGCGACGCTGTCGAGCCCGGCGAGGCCGAGGCCGGGCTGCTCGAGCTCTTCGACGCCCGGGACGGCATCGAGGCCTGGCTGCCGCGCTGGCGCGAGCGGCTGGCCCGGGAGGATGTCGGGCCCGAGACGATCGCCGGGCGGATGCGGGCGGTCAACCCGCTCTATATCCCCCGCAACCACAAGGTCGAGGAGGCGCTGGCCGCCGCCGCGGAGCGCGACGACTTCGCGCCCTTCGAGGCCCTGCGCGAGGTGCTCGCCGACCCCTTCACCGAGCAGCCCGGCCGTGAGGCGTATGCCCGGCCGGCGCCGCCCGGCGAGGCCGTCTTCCGTACCTTCTGCGGGACCTGAGGAGCCACACGTCGCACTCGTCCGCCCGGGTGGCTGAGGTTATCTGGCAGACGCGGCCGGGACGGCTGCTTCCAGGCTACTGTAGCTGGGCTTGGGTGGTTCGTTTCAGGGTCTCGGAAGGCAATTCGCCGAAGCGCACCTTGTACTCCTTGGAGAAGCGGCCCAGCTGGTGGAAGCCGCAGTCCATGGCGATGCTGGAGACGCTCTCGCCGGGGACGGCGCGCTCCAGGCGCCGGCGTACAAAGTTGAAGCGCAGCTGGCGGAAGTGGGCGATGGGGGAGACGCCGTAGTGGGTATGGAAGTCCCGATAGAGGCGTTCCCGGGAGACGCCGGCGGCCCTCTCCAGATCGGCCAGCCCCAGGGGGCGATCCAGGGACTCGTGCAGAAGGGCTTCCAGGTCGCTCAGATAGGCAGGACGACCCTGCTGACGGTCCAGCAGCTCGTTGGAGTAGTTGTGGGGCTGGGTATAGAGCAGGCTGGTGATCAGCGAGCTCTCGAAGTTGCCCCACACCCCGGGCAGATCGCACAGCGAACCTTCGGCGTCCAGCATCTCCTGCAGGTTGGCCACCATGCGCCACCACTCCTTCACCGTGCCGCTGAGAGGCATGCGCGGGTCGAAGATCACCGGCCGCGACAGTCGGCGGCACAGTAGCTGCGACAGCTTCTGCTCCAGGGCCTGGCGGGAGAGACGCACCAGGCGTTTCTGGCACTGTTCGTCCATGCTCAGGCGCAGCGGTTGGCTGGGCGAGATGATCGCGCCCACCGCGCCGTCGGAGTCGAAGGCATCACCCTGGAACTCGATGCTCTGAGCCCCCTGCAGGGGCAGGCTGATGCTGTAACTGTGGGTCAGGTCGGCGATGCCGATATTGACCCGTGTCGCGTATTCGATGGTGCCGATGGAGACATCGCCCAGGCTGGTGCCCTGGTGGCGAAAACTGAGCTGACGCGGTTGGGGCACTTCCAGCCGGTGGGGGCCATTGATCTGGCACATCCAGCGGCAGGCCGAGTCAGGTTGGTGAAACTCGGCGGCGATCTGTTGTCGGGTCAGGGGTACGGTCATGGTTCCTCCTTGCCTCGCCGCTATAGTCGTTATTTTTGGCTCAGGGGCCGGGGGCGGTCGAGGCGGTGTTCGCATATCGTTCCAAGGTGCGCATTGCGAACTGGTGTTGTCATTCTGCCATCCCGGCGACGGGATAGCCAATAGCCCGAAAGTATCGTCTTTCGCCGCCGAGGATAGCACCTCGTGCCATCGGAAGCCTCGATGCCAATCGGTTGGCCAACATTGGCTTTTTCCCGAGTACGAGCGGGTGTTCCGGCTCAACTTCAATCTTGTCGATAAGGTACCGTTCGTCCAGGCGTCCGTGCCTTGCTCTTTGGTCGCCTGCCTACAGGAAAGCATATATATCAATATGTTACCTAGTATTCTTGAGGGCGGCTAAAAAGTGCATAGCGTTCCTCAAAGAACTGCATAGTGAGCCCCGGGGGGAGTGCCTAAGGTAGGTCGTACCAAACAGCAACAAGACGGTAACGACCGATGACAGCATATCGCTCCCTCCCCGAATGGCAGGCGTTTATCGAGAAGTGCATCGATTTTCGCCCCGACGACGGCGTCTATCGCGTCTCCCGTGACATGTTCACCGATCAGGCGCTGTTCGATCTCGAAATGGAGCTGATCTTCGAGAAGCAGTGGATCTTCGCCTGCCACGAAAGCCAGATCCCCAACAACCACGACTTCATCACCATGCAGGCCGGCCGCCAGCCGATGATCATCACCCGTGATGGCAAGGGCGAGCTGCGGGCACTGGCCAATACCTGTCAGCACCGCGGGGCCACCCTGACCCGGGTCTGCAAGGGCAACCAGTCCACCTTCACCTGCCCGTTCCACGCCTGGTGCTACAAGTCCGATGGCCGCCTGGTCAAGGTCAAGGCGCCGAGCGAGTACCCCCAGGACTTCGACAAGGCCAGCCGCGGCCTTAGCCAGGCACGCATCGAAAGCTACCGTGGCTTCGTGTTCATCAGCCTGGACACCGAGTCCACCGTCGGCCTCGAGGCGTTCCTCGGCGACACCAAGCTGTTCTTCGACATGATGGTGGAGCAGGCGAAGGATGGTGAGCTGGAGGTGCTGCCCGGCGAGTCTCGCTACACCTTCAACGCCAACTGGAAGCTGCAGAACGAGAACGGCCTGGACGGCTATCACGTCAGCACCGTCCACTACAACTACGTCTCCACCGTGCAGCATCGCCGCGAGCTGGAGGCCCAGAAACAGGGCAGCAGCGGCGACACCCTCGACTACAGCAAGCTGGGGGCCGGCGACAAGGACACCGATGACGGCTGGTTCTCCTTCACCAACGGACACAGCCTGCTGTTCAGCGACATGCCCAATCCCCAGGTGCGCCCCGGCTATGCCGCAGTGATGCCGCGCCTGCTGGAGCAGCACCCCCGGGAGCGCGCCGAGTGGACCATGCACCGCCTGCGCAACCTGAACATCTACCCCAGCCTGTTCTTCATGGACCAGATCAGCTCGCAGCTGCGCATCGTGCGCCCGGTGGCCTGGAACAAGACCGAGGTGATCAGCCTCTGCCTGGGGGTGAAGGGCGAGTCCGACGCCGACCGCGAGAACCGCATCCGCCAGTTCGAGGACTTCTTCAACGTCTCCGGCATGGGCACCCCCGACGACCTGGTGGAGTTCCGCGAGCAGCAGCGCGGCTTCGAGGCGCGGGCCACCGAGTGGAACGACATCTCCCGGGGCCACGAGCACTGGCAGTACGCCGAGACCCACAACAGCCAGGTGCTCGGCATCCAGCCGGTGATCACCGGTACCGAGTTCACCCACGAGGGCCTCTACGTCAACCAGCACGGCACCTGGCAGCGCCTGCTGCTCGAGGGCCTCGAGAAGAAAGCACTCAAGCTCCAGGAGGTGTAAGTCATGAGCCAGCAGCAAGCCATCGAGCAGTTCCTCTATCGGGTCGCCGAGTACTGCGACAACCAGGAGTGGGATGCCTATCTCGACCAGTTCGCCCCGGAGTGCGAGTTCCATATCCCCCAGTGGAAGGGCGAGCACGAGGTCACCAGCGACCCCAAGCGCGAGATGTCGCTGATGTACTACGCCGATCGCACCGGCATCGAGGATCGGGTGTTCCGTCTGCGCACCGGCAAGTCCGCCGCCTCCACGCCGATGCCGCGCACCCTGCACCTGATCAGTAACGTGCGCCTGGCGCCCCGGGAGGATGGGCAGGTACAGGTCAAGGTGAACTGGGTGACCCACTTCCATCGCTTCGGCGAGAGCGGTCACTTCTTCGGCACTGCCGACTACACCCTGCGCGGCGACGGCGATGACTGGAAGATCACCCGCAAGCACACCGTGCTGCTCAACGACAAGATCGATTCCGTCCTGGACTTCTACCACGTCTGATTGCGCTGGAGGGCGAGTCATGCATAACACAGCCGCCATCGTCTTTCGGGACGGCACCACCCGCTTCGTCAAGGTCGACGCCAACGAACTGCTGATGGACGCCGCGCAGCGCCACGGGGTCAACCTGCCGGTGGATTGCCGGGAAGGGGTCTGCGGGACCTGCCGCTGCCAGCGGGAGTCCGGCGAGGTCGATGTCGAGTACATCGACGAGGAAGCCCTGACCGAGGAGGAGATCGCCGAAGGGCATGTGCTGGCCTGCCAGACTCGCCTGCGCTCCAGCCAGGCCTCCTTCTACTTCGACATCGACTCCACGGTCTGCAGTGTGGCCACCGAGGTGCACGACGGCACCGTCAGCGCCGTGGAGCCGGTCTCCGAGGGGGCCGCCATCCTCGAGATCACCCTGGACGACCCGGCCCAGGCCCTGCCCTACCTGCCCGGCCAGTACGCGCGGATCGAGGTGCCGGGTACCGATGAGTGGCGCGCCTACTCCTTTGCCACCGCGGCGGTCCAGGAGGGCAAGCTGCGCTTCCTGATTCGTCTGCTGCCCAGCGGCGTGATGAGCGACTACCTGCGCGACCGGGCCAAGGTGGGGGATGCGATCTCCCTGGAGGCGCCCCTGGGGGCCTTCTACCTGCGCGAGGTACAGCGGCCGCTGCTGATGGTGGCCGGCGGTACCGGGCTCTCCGCCTTCCTCGGCATGCTCGAGGAGCTGGCCGAGAAGGGCGAGTGCACCCAGCCGATCCGTCTCGTCTATGGGGTGACCCAGGAGCAGGACCTGAGCGAGCTCGATCGCCTCGAGGCCTTTACCCGGACGCTGCCCGATTTCGCCTTCGACACCGTGGTGATGAACCCCTCGGAAGCGTGGCAGGGCAACAAGGGGGTGGTCTGCGATCTCTTCGATCTCGATTTCCTGGCCCAGCCCTTCGATGCCTACCTGTGCGGACCGCCACCGATGATCGAGGCGAGCAAGACCTGGTTTGACGAGAGCCCGGTGGGCGAATGCCGAGTGTTCTTCGAGAAATTTGTCTCGAGCTGAGGATCCCATGCGCGACGTATGTATTGAAGAGATTCAGACAATCCTGGTCGACCTGCCGACCATCCGTCCCCACAAGCTCTCCATGACCACCATGGCCTGCCAGACCCTGGTCATCGTGCGCATGCGCCACAGCGACGGCATCGAGGGCCTGGGGGAGGGCACCACCATCGGCGGCCTGGCCTACGGCCCCGAGAGCCCCGAGAGCATCAAGCGCAACATCGACACCTATCTGGCGCCGCTGCTGATCGGCCAGCCCTCCGGCAACGTCAATGCCCTGCGTGCCCGGCTCGAGCGCCATGCCCGCGGCAACATGATCGCCAAGTCGGCTCTGGAGACCGCGCTGCTCGACGCCCAGGGCAAGCGCCTGGGCCTCTCCGTGGCCGAGCTGCTGGGCGGCGCCCGCCAGACCCACCTGCCCGTACTCTGGACCCTGGCCAGCGGCGATACCGCCAAGGACATCGACGAGGCCCTGCTGCGCCTCGAGCAGCGTCGCCACGGCGACTTCAAGCTGAAGATCGGCGCCAACCCGGTGGATCACGACGTGCGCCACGTGGCCGCCATCAAGGAGGCCCTGGGCGACCGCGCCGGGGTGCGCGTCGACGTCAACCAGGCCTGGGACGAGTCCACCGCGGTCCACGGCATCCAGGCCCTGCAGGACGCCGGCATCGAGCTGATCGAGCAGGCCATTCCCGCCCGCGAGCACGCCGGCCTGATCCGCCTGGCCAACCGCTTCAACGTGCCCATGCTGGCCGACGAGGCGGTGCAGGATGCCCGCGACGGCCTCGACCTGGCGCGCGGCGGCTTCAGCGGCGCCTTCGCCCTCAAGATCGCCAAGTCCGGCGGCATCAACGGCGTGCTGGAGCTGGCCCACGTGGCCCAGGCCGCGGGCATCGGCCTCTACGGCGGCACCCTGCTGGAGGGCACCATCGGCACCGCCGCCTCCCTGCACGCCTGGGCGACCCTGCCCGAGATGGCCTGGGGCACCGAGATGTTCGGCCCGCTGCTGCTCAAGGACGACATCGTCGTCGAGCCGCTCGACTACCGCGAGTTCGGCGTGGAACTGCCGACCGGCCCGGGCCTGGGCATCACCCTGGATGAAGACAAGCTGGCGCACTATTCGCGCAAGCACTGAGTCGCGCAAGCGCCGAGGAGGAGACCAACATGCTGTTTCAGGTGGAAATGACCGTCAAGCTGCCCCCGTCCATGCCGGCCGAGCAGGCCGCCGAGATCAAGGCCACCGAGAAGGCCTACGCCCAGGAGCTGCAGCGCGCCGGCAAGTGGCGCCACCTGTGGCGCGTGGCCGGCAGCTACGCCAACGTCAGCATCTTCGACGTCGATGACAACGCCGAGCTGCAGGAGCTGGTCAGCAACCTGCCCCTCTTCCCCTACATGGAGATCAGCGTCAAGCCGCTGTGTCGCCACCCGTCCTCCATCCGCGAGGACGACGCCTGAGTCACGGATGAATCACGCCAGCCCCGCCATGGCGGGAACAAAAGATAATGCAGAGGATATTCCCATGACCGTGAAGATTTTCGATACCCCCGACGTCCAGGATTTCCTGAAGAGCGTTGCCGGCTTCGACCAGGAAGGCGGCAACGAGCGCGCGAAGCAGATCATGCACCGCCTGCTCTCCGACCTGTTCAAGCTGATCGACGACTTCGACGTCACCCCCGAGGAGTACTGGTCCGCCGTCAGCCTGCTCAACGCCCTCGGCGGCCAGACCCAGTTCGGCCTGCTCTCGCCGGGCCTGGGCTTCGACCACTTCCTGGACATGCGCCAGGACGCCATCGACGCCGAGGCCAAGCGCGTCGGCGGCACCCCGCGCACCATCGAGGGCCCGCTGTATGTCGCCGGCGCCCCGGAAGCCGAAGGCTTCGCGCGCCTGGACGACGGGAAGGACCCGGACGGCGAGACCATGTGGCTGACCGGCCAGGTGCGTGACGTCGACGGCACCCCGATCGCCGGCGCCAAGGTCGAGATCTGGCACGCCAACTCCAAGGGCGGCTACTCCTTCTTCGACCCGACCCAGTCCGAGTACAACCTGCGTCGCACCATCGTCACCGACGCGGAAGGCCGCTACACCGCGCGCAGCATCATCCCGTCCGGCTACGGCGTGCCGGAAGGCGCCCCCACCGACGTGGTGCTGAAGTCCCTGGGTCGTCACGGCGAGCGTCCGGCGCACATCCACTACTTCATCTCCGCGCCGGGTCACCAGCACCTGACCACCCAGATCAACCTGGCGGGCGACCCCTACACCTTTGATGACTTCGCCTTCGCCACCCGCGAGGAGCTGGTGGTGCCGGCCGAGCGTATCGAGGACCAGGGCGTGATCGCCCGGCGCGAGCTGGACGGCCCCTTCGCCGAGGTGGTGTTCGACATCGAGCTGGCCAGGACCGACGTGGCCGAGCTGCAGACCCGCCACGCCCGTCCGCGGGCCAAGGAAGACGAGCAGGACCAGCACAGCCAGCTGGCCGGCACCGCCAAGGTCTGAGGCCATCAGGCACTTGATGAGCAGCCCCGCCTGTATCGGGGCTGCCAGCTTCATGTCGATCAGGCTTTACAACAACACAAGAGAGACACCCCATGACACCCATCAAGACCCTGCTGAGCACCGCCGTGGCGGCCTCCCTGGCCCTCGGCGCCACCACCGGCCAGGCCCGCGACTTCCGCCTGGGACTGATCACCCCGCCCCAGCACCTGTGGTCCACCGAGGCCGTGGCCTTCGCCGAGAGCCTGGATGAGCGCTCCGGCGGCGAGCACAGCGTCAGCGTCTTCCCGGCCCAGCAGCTCGGCAACGAGGCGCAGATGGTGCAGCAGCTGCAGACCGGCGCCCTTGA
Organism: Halomonas terrestris; assembly: GCF_049166755.1. Classification (NCBI taxonomy): domain Bacteria; kingdom Pseudomonadati; phylum Pseudomonadota; class Gammaproteobacteria; order Oceanospirillales; family Halomonadaceae; genus Halomonas; species Halomonas terrestris. Next base: position 176,450 of record NZ_JBMHFZ010000003.1, read on the forward strand.
CATGGCCTTTTTGACCATCGCCGAGATCTCCAACCGGATTCCCGACTTCGGCGCCCTCTACGCCCCCTACCTGGTCGACGACGTGGATCATGCCGCGGCCCTGTTGCGCTCCGATGCCGCCGGGGAACTGCTCGAGCTGATGCCCCAGGGCGTGGGCCTGATCGGCGTCGGCTACGGCATGGTGGGCATGCGCCAGGTGCTCTCCCGGGCGCCCATCGAGAGCCAGGCCGACATGCGCGGCAAGCGCCTGCGCATCACTCCCTTCGAGCCGATCCGCGACTTCTACACCGCCACCGGCGCAGCCCCGGCGCCGCTGCCGCTGCTCGAGGTCTATGACGCCCTGGCCAACGGCCAGGTGGACGCCATCGACATGGACTTTGATTCGATCCTGATCCTCAAATTCCACGAGCAGGCCCCTAACCTGCTGATCTCCAACCATATGATGTTCCCCATGGTGGGGGTGGTCTCGGGGCGGGTGTGGCGCGAGCTCTCCGCGGAGGATCGCGAGCTGATCGAGACCACCATGGCCGAGCACCTGGAGAACGTGCTGAGTGGCTTCCAGGCCATGGACGCCGCCCAGGAGGCGGAGATCCGCGAGCTGGACCTCAATATCGTCGAGGCCGATGCCGAGTTCTTCAGCGAGGCCATCGCTGAGTGGGAAGCCACCTGGGGCGAGAAGGCACCGAGACTTGAGATGCTTCGCGAGGAAGCCGACCGCCTACGTGAATGAGGGTGACGTCATGCTGTCACGACTTTCCGACCGACTGGCCAAGGGAGAAGAGATCGCCGCCGCCGCCCTGGCGGCGGCGGTGACCCTGCTGATCCTGGTCAATGTGGCCTTCCGCGCTGCCGGTAGCCCCATCTACTGGATCAGCGAGCTGGCCATCTACGCCATGATCTGGATGACCCTGCTGATCGCCAGCGCGGTCTTCAAGCGGCGTCAGGGCATCGCCGTGACCCTGTTCACGGACCTCTTGCCGAGCTCCCTGCAGCGCCTGGTCGGAGTCTTCGTGGACCTGATGGTGGCGGGGTTCGCGCTGGTGCTTCTGGTGCTCTGCTGGCGCTGGTATCAGCCGCTGGCCCTGTGGCAGGCCGGCTTCGATGTGCAGGCCTTCCAGGGCGAGACCTTCAACTTCATCTATGCCGAGAACACCTCGACCCTGGGCATCAGGAAGTTCTGGGTATGGCTGATCCTGCCCTGGTTCGCCGCCTCCCTGCTGCTGCATGGCCTGGTCAACCTCGGCCAGGTCCTGCGCGGCCTGGGCCATCCGGTATCCCATTCCACTCGAGAGGAGGTGGCCCGATGACCGTCGCCGTCTTTGCCTTCCTGCTGCTGGGGGCCGTGCCCATCGCCCTGGTGCTGGCGCTTACCGCCCTGTTCTATATCCAGGTCTCGGGCAATACCGTGCTCTTCGAGTCCTATCCCCAGCAGCTGTTCGGGGCCATCGAGAGTTATGGCTTGTTGGCCATTCCGCTCTTTATGCTGGCCGGGGAGCTGATGAACGAGGGTGGGGTGACCCGCCGGCTGATCGACCTGGCGCGCCTGCTGGTGGGCGGTTTCCGCGGTGGCCTGGCCTATATCAACCTGGTCGCCAACATGATGATGGCGGCGATCATCGGCTCGGCGGCCTCGCAGATCGCCATCATGTCCCGGGCCATGGTGCCGGCCATGGAGAAAGAGGGCTATGACAAGCCCTACAGCGCCGCCATTACCGCCGCCGGCGGCCTGTTGTCGCCGATCATTCCGCCGTCGATGCTCTTCGTGCTGTTCGGGGTGATGGCCCAGGTGCCCATCGCCGACATGTTCATCGCCGGCATCCTCCCGGGGCTGCTGCTGGGCGGCACCTTCTTCCTGGCCATCGCCGTGGTGGGCCTGGTGCAGCAGTACCCCAGAGGCGAGTGGCCGAGTCGCCGCGAGGCGCTCGAGGCCCTGAAGATGGGCCTGCCGGCCATGACGATCCCGCTGATCATCATCGGCGGCATCCTGCTGGGTCTGGCCACCCCCACCGAGTCGGCGGCACTCGCCTCGCTGGCGGCCCTGCTGCTGGGGCGCTACCTCTATCGCGACCTGAAGTTCGCCATGCTGCCCGAGGTCCTCAGGCGCACCGCCATCAATGCCGGCCTGGTGATCATGCTGATCGCCGCCGCCGGGGTGTTCGGCTGGGTGATCGTCTACGAGCAGCTGCCGCAGATGGCCGCCGCCTGGATCGCCGCCCTGACCACCGATCCCTTCGTCTTCCTGCTGCTGCTGGTGGGTGTGTTGCTGCTCGTGGGGATGATCGTCGACGGCATCGCCGCGCTGATCCTGGTGGTGCCGATCCTGCTGCCGATTGCCACCCAGCAGTTCGATATCACTCCCTATCAGTTCGGTGTGGTGGTCTGCCTGACCCTGGTGCTGGGCCTGCTGACGCCGCCGGTGGGGGCGGGGCTCTTTATCGCCTCGTCGATGACCGGAGTGCCGCCCCTGCGCATCTTCCGGGCGCTGCTGCCCTTCCTGCTGGCCAGCCTGGCCACCCTGGTGCTGCTGGCCTGGCAGCCCTGGCTGACCCTGGCGCTGCTCCAGTGATTCGGCGCCGGGTGTGGCAAGGAGGCCCCGCTCGGCGCACCATCGGGAGACCGGCTCGAAGCAAGGGAGGCAAAATGAGCAAGGCACATGGTGGTTCAACGAGAGTCAACCTGGACGGCGAAGGAGTGCACTGGGACCAGGAGATGAGCTATGGCCAGTACCTGGCCCTGGAGCCGCTGCTGGCCTGCCAGACACCCCTGACCGACGAGCATGACGAGATGCTCTTCATCGTCATTCACCAGGTCTCCGAGCTGTGGCTCAAGCAGTGTCTCCACGAGGCCCATGCCGCGGCGGCGCATGTCGCCGCCGATCACTTGAGACCCGCCTTCAAGATGCTGACCCGGGTGGCGCGCATCCAGGAGCAGATGATCCAGGCCTGGGAGGTACTGGCGACCCTGACCCCGGCGGACTATGCCCGCTTTCGCGACAGCCTGGGGCAGAGCTCCGGCTTCCAGTCCTACCAGTACCGCGAGCTGGAGTTCCTGCTCGGCAACAAGCACCCCGAGCTGGTGGAGGTCCACCGCGGCCACCCCGAGCACCACCGGCGTCTCACCCGGGTACTCCAGGCCCCCAGCCTCTACGATACCTGCCTGCAGCTGCTGGCCAGGCGCGGCTTCGCCTTGCCCGATAAGGTGCTGAGCCGCGATTGGGCCGAGCCCTATGTCGCGTCTCCCGAGGTGGAATCGGCCTGGGCCGAGGTCTATGGCGACACCGAACGCCATTGGGATCTCTACGAGCTGGCCGAGAAGCTGGTGGACACCGAATACCACTTCCAGCAGTGGCGCTTCAGCCATATGAAGACGGTGCAGCGGATCATCGGCCACAAGCCCGGTACCGGCGGCACCAGCGGCGTCGGCTATCTCTCCAGGGCCCTCGAGCTGACCTTCTTCCCCGAGCTCTGGTCGGTGCGGACCCGGATGTAGGTAACCTCAGGGCGCGACCTTGAGGGGGCCGCCCACCTTGAGGGTATTCATGGCCACCTGTGTCGCAATATCCCGGATGCCCTCCATGGGACTGATGGTGGTGGAGAGGAAGTGGGAAAGCTCGGCGAGGTCCGCCACCATCACCTTGAGGATGAAGTCATGGCTGCCGGTCACGGCATGGCAGTCGATCACCTCGTCCCGGGCCAGCAGCGTCGCCACCGCTTCCCGGGGCGAGGCCATGCGCCCCTTGTCCACCGAGAGGAAGATGAAGGCGGTGACCTTGAGCCCCAAGGCCTCCGGGTCAAGGCGCAGGGCGTGTCCCTGGATGATTCCGTGCTCTTCCAGGCGGGCGATGCGTCGCGAGCACTGGCTGGGGGAGAGGCTCACCGCCTCCGCCACGGCGGCCAGGGTCAGGCGGGCGTCCCGCTGCAGGGCGTGAAGAATCCGCCGATCGTAACGGTCCAGGGTTTCCATTGCGTGTTCGCCTTGTTCGATGCAAAAGCATTGCACAGATTGCCGTTTGTCCGGTGAATAACGCAATCCTTTTCCGGTCCATCCCTCCTAGAATCAGGGACAGATTCCTGACCCGATTCCCTGGAGGCTGCCATGATCCCGACCCTCGATAGCGTGCGCGAACTGGATCGCCGCGACCCCCTGGCCGATTTCAAGGCCCGCTTCGCCCTGCCCGAGGGCGTGCTCTACCTGGACGGCAACTCCCTGGGCGCCCAGCCCCTGGCCGCCCGGGAGGCCCTGGACGCCACCCGGGATCAGTGGCGCGACGAGCTGATCAAGGGCTGGAACCAGGGCTGGTTCGATGCCCCGGAGCGCCTGGGCGATCTCGTGGCGCCGCTGATCGGCGCCGGGGCCGGCGAGGTGATCGTCAGCGACAACATCACCCTTAATATCTTCAAGCTGCTGGGCTATATCACCGAGTCCCAGGAGCGCGCGCGGCCGGTGATCCTCAGCGAAGGCGGCAACTTCCCCACCGATGGCTATATCGCCCAGGGGTTGTGCCGTTTCGCCGGCCTCGAGCATCGGGTGCTGCCGGAGGGGGCCGATCTCGCCGACCACCTCGACGAGCGGGTCGCCGCCGTGGTGCTGAGCCAGGTCAACTACCGCACCGGCCGGCTGCGTGACATGGCCGCCATCACCGCCCAGGTGCATGGGCAGGGTGCCGAAGTCGTCTGGGACCTGGCCCACTCCGCCGGGGCCCTGCCGGTGGACCTGCACGGCTGCGGCGCCCGCTATGCGGTGGGCTGCACCTACAAGTACCTCAACGGCGGCCCCGGGGCGCCGGCCTTCCTCTATGTGCACCAGGATCACCAGGCCGGCGGCTGGCAGCCTCTCTCCGGCTGGCACGGCCACGCCGCGCCCTTCGCCTTCGACGGCGACTATGCCCCGGCCCCGGGCATCACCCGCTTTCGTACCGGTACCCACTCGGCACTGATCTACGCCCCCCTGGAGGCCTCCCTGCGGCTCTGGCAGGAGGTCGACATGACCGCCCTGCGGGAGAAGAGCCTGGCCCTGGGGGAGCTGTTCCGCGACTGCCTGGCCGACCTGCTCGAGGCCGAGGGGATCGAGGACATCACCCCGCCCCGGGCGGAGCGCGGCAGCCAGGTGGCCCTGGTACATCGCGATCATGGCTCTCCCGACGCCCCGGGAGCCGGCTATGCCATCGTCCAGGCCTTGATCGCCCGCGGCGTGATCGGCGACTACCGGGAGCCGGGACTGATGCGTTTCGGCTTCACGCCCCTCTACCTCAGCTACGAGGACGTCTGGCAGGCGGCCCGCCATTTCCGCGAGGTGGTGGAGAGCCGTGAATACCTCGAAGCGCGTTTCCGGGTGCGCTCGGAGGTGACCTGAGATGGGCCTCGATCAGGATCGTGCCGCGCGGGAGCGGGCCTATTCGCCGAGCCGCTGGGCCCGGGGCTTCGAAGCCACCCTGGCGCGCCAGGCCCACCTCGGCGCCCGGCTGCGCGAGCGCCATCCGCCGAGGCGGCTGAGCGATGGGGCGGGGTCGCGGGAGGGGCTCAACCTCTTTCTCCCCGAAGGGGAGGGGCCCTGGCCGCTGATGGTCTTCCTGCACGGGGGCTACTGGCAGGAGCTGGATGCCGCGGCCACCGACTTCATGGCTGCGCCCTGGCTGGCGCGGGGCTGGGCCTTCGCTTCCCTGGATTATCCCCTGGCGCCGGGGGCCGGTATCGAGGCCATGGTGGCGGCCTGCCGCCAGGGGGTGGCAACCCTGCGCCGCGAGGCGAGCGCCCTGGGCCTGGATGGCTGCATCCACCTGGGCGGCCATAGCGCCGGCGCCCAGCTGGCGCTGATGAGCTGCCTGGGGGAGGTGCGCCTGACCGGCATCGCCGGCCTCTGGCTGATCAGCGGCATCTACGACCTGCGCCCCCTGGTGGGGACCTATATCGATGCGCCCCTGGGGCTGGATGACGAGCGGGCCGAGCGACTCAGTCCCCTGTGCCAGGACCTGAAAGGCTTGCCGCCACTGACCCTGGTGCATGGCGAGTTCGATCCGCCCGCCTTCCGGGCCCAGGGCGAGGCACTCCAAGAGCGGGCCCGGGCGGGCGGGGTGGCGGTGGAACTCCGCCCGCTGCCCGACTGTGATCACTTCGACATTCTCGAGCGGCCCGGGGCGCTGCCTCGCTGAGCCGACGTATCAACCTGGTGAGACCATTCCAATGACAATATCGCAAGCCAACAGTGCCGCTGGCGCCACCGCCTCTGCCGAGGTGCCCGCCGGTCGCGCCCAGTTCTCCAGCCGCTTCGGCTTCTTGATGGCCGCCGCCGGGGCGGCGGTGGGGCTCGGCAACGTCTGGAGCTTCCCCTCCATGGCCGCCAACAACGGTGGTGGCGCCTTCCTGCTGGTCTATGTGGTCATGGCCTTTATCCTCGCCTATCCGGCGCTGATGGCGGAGCTGACCCTGGGACGCTATGCCCAGAGCGGCATCATCAATGCCATGGGCCGGGTGGGCGGGCGCGGCCTGCCACGGCGCCTGGGGCAGGGGGTCGGCGGCCTGGCGCTGCTGGCCGCCTGCCTGGGGCAGGCCTTCTATGCCATCGTCACCGGCTGGCTGATCGGCCATGCCCTCCTGGCCCTGGCCCGGCTGCTGGGCCTCGAGGGGGCGGCGGCCTGGCTTGGCGAAGGGAGTTTCTGGCGGGACTGGAGCCTGACCCTGGCGGCCATGGTGATCACCGCGGCGGTGGTACTGGCCGGGGTGAACAGGGGCATCGAGCGCTGGACCAAGCGGCTGATGCCGCTGCTGCTGGTGATGATGCTGGGGCTGATCGCGGTGATGCTGAGTTTCCCCGGCGCCGGGGAGGGGGTGAAGACCTACCTGGTGCCGGACCTCTCGCGGATCGATGGGCAGCTGCTGCTGGACGCCATGGGGCAGGCCTTCTTCTCCCTGTCCATCGGCGTCGGCGCCATGGTGGTCTACGGCTCCTACCTGAGCCGCAAGGCCAACCTGCCGCGGGTCGGGGCCCAGGTGATGCTGATCGATATGGGCGTGGCCTTCGTCGCCGGCCTGCTGATCATTCCGGCCATGTTCGTGGCCCATGGCCTGGGCGTGGAGGTGTTCAACGAGGCCGGCGAGCTGCAGAGCTCGGCGACCCTGCTGTTCGCGGTGATGCCTGCCCTTTTCGAGGCCATGGGCTCGCTGGGGCTGGGCCTGGAGCTGATCTTCTTCGCGCTGCTGGCCATCGCCGCGCTGACCTCCATGTTCCCGGTGCTGGAGGTGCCCGTCTCGACCCTCGAGGAGACCGGCCTGATCCGCCGTCGCCCGGCCACCTGGCTGATGGCGGTGGTCACCTTCGCCATCGCCACCCTTATCCTGGTCTACTTCGAGCCGCTGTTCGACTGGGCCATCACCCTGACCATCAGCTACAGCATGCCGCTGGTGGGGGGACTGGTGTGCCTCTATGTGGGCTGGCTGCTGTCGCGCAACGCCAGGCTTCAGGAGCTGCGCCAGGGGGCCCCGGAGATCGAGGGCACCCTGTTCTGGAAGCTCTGGCCCTGGTATATCCGTGTGGTCTGCCCGCTGCTGATCCTGGTGGTGATGCTGCGCGGCTGAGCCCGTGGGTGGGCCCCTGACAGAAAGACGCCCGGGATGACCCGGGCGTCTCTGTCGGCAAGCCAGGCCGAGTGCCTGGCTCGGGCCACCATCAGCCCTGGAGCTTCTCCAGATCGAAGCGGTCGGCGTTCATCACCTTGGTCCAGGCCTTGACGAAGTCCTTGACGAACTTCTCCTGGTTGTCGTCCTGGGCGTAGACCTCGGCGTAGGAGCGCAGGATGGAGTTGGAGCCGAACACCAGGTCGACGCGGCTGGCGGTCCACTTCACCTGGTCGGTCTGGCGGTCGCGAATCTCGTAGAGATTGTTGCCCGTCGGCTTCCAGGCGTTGTCCATGTCGGTCAGGTTGACGAAGAAGTCGTTGGTCAGCTGACCCTCGCGGTCGGTGAACACGCCGTGCGTGGTGCCGCCGTGGTTGGTGCCCAGCACCCGCATGCCGCCGATCAGCACGGTCATCTCTGGAGCGGTCAGCCCCAGCAGCTGGGCACGGTCGAGGAGCATCTCCTCAGGCTTGACCACGTACTCCTTCTTCTGCCAGTTGCGGAAGCCATCGGCCAGCGGCTCCAGGTACTGGAAGGAGTCGGCGTCGGTCATCTCGTCGGTGGCGTCGCCGCGGCCCGGCGAGAAGGGCACGAGGATGTCGTGGCCGGCGGCCCTGGCGGCCTGCTCGATGCCCACGCTGCCGCCGAGCACGATGACGTCGGCCACGCTGGCACCGGTGTCGGCGGCGATCCGTTCGTACACCTTCAGCACCCTGGCCAGGCGGTCGGGCTCATTGCCTTCCCAGTCCTTCTGCGGGGCCAGGCGAATGCGTGCACCGCTGGCGCCGCCGCGCAAGTCGGAACCGCGGAAGGTGCGCGCGCTGTCCCAGGCGGTGCTGACCATCTCGGCGATGGAGAGGCCGCTCTCGGCGATCTTCTGCTTGACCGCCTCGACGGAGTAGTCGCTGCTGCCGGCCGGTACCGGATCCTGCCAGATCAGGTCCTCCTCCGGCGCTTCCGGGCCGATATAGCGGGACTTGGGTCCCAGGTCACGGTGGAGCAGCTTGAACCAGGCCCGCGCGAAGGCGTCCTGGAAGTAGCTCGGGTCCTTGCGGAACGCCTCCATGTACTTCCGATAGCTGGGGTCCATCTTCATCGCCATGTCCGCATCGGTCATGATGGGATTGTGGCGAATGGAGGGGTCGCTGGCATCGACCGGCTTGTCCTCCTCCTTGATGTCGACGGGCTCCCACTGGTTGGCGCCGGCGGGGCTCTTCTTCAGCTCCCACTCGTGGTCGAGCAGCATGTCGAAGTAGCCCATGTCGAACTTCGTCGGGTACTTGGTCCAGGCCCCTTCGATGCCGGAGGTCACCGCATTGGCGGCCTTGCCCTGCATGTTGGGGTTGGTCCAGCCGAGCCCCTGCTCCTCGACGTCGGCCGCCTCGGGCTCCGGGCCCAGCGCGTCGGCATCGCCGTTGCCGTGGGTCTTGCCCACGGTATGGCCACCGGCGGTCAGCGCCGCGGTCTCCTCGTCGTTCATCGCCATGCGGGCGAAGGTCATGCGTACCTGCTCGGCGGTCTTGAGCGGATCCGGCTGGCCGTTCACGCCTTCCGGGTTGACGTAGATCAGGCCCATCTGCACCGCGGCCAGGGGGTTCTCCAGGGTGTCGGGCTTGTCGACGCTGCCGTAGCGCTCGTCGGAGGGGGCCAGCCACTCCTTCTCGGCGCCCCAGTAGATGTCCTTCTCGGGGTGCCAGATGTCCTCGCGGCCGAAGGAGAAGCCGAAGGTCTTCAGGCCCATGGATTCGTAGGCCACGTTGCCGGCCAGGATGATCAGGTCGGCCCAGCTGAGCTTGTTGCCGTACTTCTTCTTGATCGGCCACAGCAGGCGGCGCGCCTTGTCCAGGCTGGCGTTGTCCGGCCAGGAACTGATCGGCGCGAAGCGCTGGTTGCCGGTGCCGCCGCCACCTCGGCCGTCGGCGATGCGGTAGGTGCCGGCCGCGTGCCAGGACATGCGGATCATCAGGCCGCCGTAGTGGCCCCAGTCGGCCGGCCACCAGGCCTGGCTGTCGGTCATCAGGTCGTGGAGGTCCTTCTTCAGGGCGTCGAAGTCGAGCTTCCTGACCTCCTGGCGATAGTCGAAGTCCTCGCCCATCGGGTCGGTCTTGCGATCGTGCTGGTGGAGGATGTCCAGGTTGAGGGCTTCCGGCCACCAGTCCATGTTCGAATGGCCCGAGACGGTATTGCCGCCGTGCATTACCGGGCATTTGCCAGTTTGCTGCTGATCACCCATATCGCTCTCCAATCCCATCTGGCTGCGTTGAGGAGACTGCCACCTCTGTATAGACGATGGCGGTTCGGGGGGACAATGAGCGGTATCAACCATCGGCGACCCGGCGGCTGAAGGCCGCAGCTCCGCCCCCGATTACTCCCCAAGCTACTCCCCCTGAATCCATTGGCACAATGCGGGATTGCCGACCGCATCGATAGAGAATCTTCATGGGCAATCGGGCGTCGAGCTGCTACGCCTGCCGAAGGGCGGGGCATGAAGCCGCGGGACGTTCCCGCAGCACGAGCGCTCGGTGGAGGCGGCAAGGGCGATCGTCGGAGCCCCCGGTCAGTTCAGCATCCCGGGCAGCCAGGTGGCGATGGCGGGGAACATCACCAGGATGGCCACCAGCAGCATCGAGCAGAGGATATAGGGGATGGCGGCGGCATAGATCTCGCGCATGGTGGTGCCGCTCGGGGCCACGCCCTTCATCACGAACAGCAGCAGCCCCAGGGGGGGCGTGGAGAAGCTGATCTCCAGCGCCAGCAGGGTGATGATGCCGAACCAGATGGGGTCGAATCCCAGCACCTGGGCCAGCGGGAAGAAGAACGGCACCGTCAGCATCATGATGGAGATCTGCTCCATGAAGGTGCCGAGCACCAGCAGTACCGCGAACATGGCCAGCAGCATCAGGATGGGTGCCAGGTCGAAGCTGGTGGCCCAGTGGATCAGGCCGCTCGAGGCACCCGAGAAGGCCAGCAGCTGGCTGAAGGTGGCGGAGCCGAAGACGATCAGGTAGGCCATCAGCGTCACCTTGAGGGCCCCGGCGACCGACAGCTTGAAGGCCTCCCATGTCATGCAGCGGTAGATGACAGCCAGGAGGATCGCCCCGAGCGCACCGAAGGCCGCCGCCTCGGAGGGCGTGGCGAAGCCCGTCAGCATCAGTGCGACGATCAGGATCATGACGCTGATCATCGGCAGGATGTCGGTGAGGACCAGCTTCAGCTTGGCGGCCAGGGGAACCGGCTCCAGCGCATAGGTGGGGGCCGCCGAGGGATCCAGGCGGGTCTGGATCCAGATGGTCGCCACATAGAGCCCGGCCAGCAGCAGGCCCGGGAGGATGCCGGCGATCAGCAGGGCGCCGATATCGATCTTGGCCAGGGTGGCGAGCAGCACGGCCAGTGCCGACGGCGGGATGATGATGGCCAGGCCGCCGGTGCCGAGGATCGGCCCGATGGCCATGCGCTTCTTGTAGCCACGCCGCTCCATCTCGGGCACCAGCAGCGAGCCCATCAGGGCCGTCGATCCCATGGAGGAGCCGCTCAGGGTGGAGAAGCCGGTGCCGCCCACCACGGTGACGTAGGAGAGCCGGCCGGGGACCTTGCCCATCAGCTGGTCGATGGCGTTGAACATCTTCATGCCCAGGCCGGTGCGGAAGAACAGTTCTCCCATCAGCAGGAAGAGGGGAATCGGCACCAGGCTGAAGCTCGACAGGGCGCCGAAGCCGTTGTTGAGCAGCTGGATGATGCCGTTCTGGCCGCCCATGAAGTGCCAGGCGCCGATCACGTTGGCGGCCAGGAAGGCCAGCGCTATCGGCGTGCCGATGGCCATGAAGGCCAGGATGAGGGTCAGGAGGAAGGCCAGTGCCAGATACCATTCCATTACTCTTTTATCCCCGCTTCGCCGCTGTGAAGGATGTCCCGCCCGACCACGAAGCGGGCGAATTCGATGGCCATCATGGAGAAGCACACCGGGTAGGCGATGGTGAGGATCCACTTGGGCACGAAGAAGGCGCGCACGTCGTAATCGTTGCGCGCCAGGTTGAGTGACACCAGGTCATAGCCCTTCCAGGCCAGCACCACGCATACCGCCACGCACAGCAGGGCCACCAGGCGGCTCAGGACCTGCAGCGCCAGCGGCGGCAGGATCGAGGTGAGCAGCTCGATATGCACATGCCCCTTGTGCCTCACCAGCCAGGGGGCGCCCAGCAGGGTGAGATAGAACATGGCGTACTCCGTGGAAAGGAAGAACCACGCCGAGGGTTGCAGGCCGAGGTTGCGGATCACCACGGAGAGCACGATGGCCACCATCAGCCAGACCAGCATGGTGGCGGCGATGAGGGCCATGCCGTTGAGCAACAGCAGATAAGCACGACTCGCGAAACGCATAGGGATCCCTGGACGCGAAGGTGGGGGCGAGCGGACCTGACGGCACGGGGGCCGGCCGCATGGCGGCCGGCCCCGTCAGCCTCAGAGGTCGTTGAACTTCTCGATCAGCTCGTCGTAGTGTTCCAGGCCCATGGGGTGGCGCTCCATCTGGCGGCGCATGCGCTCCCAGGTGGCTTCACGGGCGGCCTCGGAGAAGGTCGCGCCGGCCTCGCCTTCCAGGCGGAAGACCTGCATGCCGTCGGCCTCGAGCTCGGCCTGCTGTTCCCGGGCCAGCACCTCGAAGCGCTCGGCGCTCTCGCGCTCGTGCTCGATGGCCACTTCCTGAAGGATCTCGCGGGACGCTTCGCTGAGGCTGTTCCAGCTGTCCAGGTTGACGATCGCGCCCATGTCGGTGGAGAAGAAGTCGGGGTCGATGCGGTAGTTGAGGAAGCGGTCCCAGTTCAGGTCCTTCAGGCCGATCTGGGTCCAGCCGGTGGCGTTCACCACGTTGCGTTCCAGGGCGGAGTAGACGTCGGTGGTGGGCAGGCTGATCGGCTGGGCGCCGAGATAGTCCTGGAAGAAGGCGTCGTACACCGGGTTGCTGCGCAGGGTCAGGCCGGAGACGCTCAGGTTGCCGTCGTCGTCGAGGCGCGGCTCGTTGATGGTGTAGAGGTTGTAGCTCACGCCGCTGTCGAACCAGCCCAGGTAGTAGACCCCCATCTTGTCCTGGTGGATCTGGTTGAGCAGGTCGATGCCGCCGTTCTCGCGGGCAAAGGTCGCGTTGGTGTTGGAGGCGACCATGGCGTCGCGCTCGGGCACGGTGCCGGCGTAGAAGCTGGCCGCGGTGTAGGCCATGTCCACCACGCCGTTGCGCACGGCGTCAGGCTGCTCGGAAAGGCCGATCACCTCGGGGCCGCCCCGCACGTCGATCTGCACCACGCCCTCGCCACGCTCGTTCACCTTGTCGACGAACTCGAGGAAGCTCTGGGTGTAGATCAGCGAGGGCGGGAAGGCGTGAACCGCGGTAATGCGGTCGACGGCCAGGGCATGGCCGGAGGCCATCAGGGCGGCGAGGCCCAGGGGGGCGATGAGTGCCTTGTTCATGGTTGTTCTCCTTGTGAACAGCGGGTAGTGGTCTTGCCGTTTGTCGTTGGCCCCTGAGGGGCTGGCGTCAGCGTTACCCCCGGGTGATGACGTCTTCCCGGGGGGGTGTCACGTCGAGCCAGGGATGTTGCCTGGCATAGTCTCTCGCGAAGCGCCGGATGGCGTCCGCATGCTGCCGGGTCAGGTCGATGTCGTCCCAGCCGTTGAGCAGCTTGGTGCGCCAGCCCGGCGCGATCGTGAATTCCATCACGAGGTCCCCGGCCTGGATGCGGCATGCCTCCAGGTCCACTCGCAGCGGCCCGGGTGCGTCGCCCAGGTGGTCGAGCAGGCGTTCGATGTCCTCTTCCGGAAGGGTAGCCGGCAGCAGGCCGTTGTTGACCGCATTGGAGGAGAAGATGTCGCCGAAGCTCGGGGCGATGACGCAGCGGAAACCGAAGTCCACCAGGGCATACACCGCGGCCTCCCGGGACGAGCCGGCACCGAAGTTGCGCCGGGCCACCAGGATGCGCGACTCGCCGGCCGCGGGGTGATTGAGGATGAAGTCCTCGCGCGGCTTGCCGGCCTCGTCGTGGCGCAGGTCGTGAAGCAGGAACTGCCCGTAGCCGACACGCCGCGGCTCCTTCATGAAGCGCGCGGGGATCAGCTGGTCGGTGTCGACGTTGGCCAGCGGCAGCGGGCAGGCCAGGGCCTCCAGGGTCTTGATGGGTTCCATCGGGGCTCCCCTCAGAGTTCGCGGATGTCGGCCAGGTGGCCGGCCACGGCGGCGGCGGCCACCATGGCCGGGGACATCAGGTGCGTCCTGGCGCCCGGCCCCTGGCGGCCCTTGAAGTTGCGGTTGGTGGTGGAGGCGCAGCGTTCGCCGCTGGGGACCAGGTCACCGTTCATGCCCACGCACATGGAGCAGCCGGACTCGCGCCACTCCAGGCCGGCCGCCACGAAGACCCGGTCGAGGCCCTCGGCCTCCGCCTGGTGCTTCACCCGGGTGGAGCCGGGCGCCACGATGCCGGGCACCCGGCTGCGCCGGCCCCTGAGGACCTCCGCCGCCGCGCGGAGGTCCTCGAGGCGCGCGTTGGTGCAGGAGCCGATGAACACGCGGTCGATGGCGATGTCGGTCAGCTTCTGGCCCGGCTCGAGGCCCATGTACTCGAGGCTGTCGCGCACCTGGCGTGCCTTGCCGGCATCGGCCATGTCGGCCGGGTCGGGCACGCACCGGTCGATGGGCAGGGCCTCCTCCGGCGAGACGCCCCAGGTCACGGTCGGCGCTATCTCGCTGGCGTCCAGCGTCACCTCCCGGTCGAATCGTGCGTCAGCGTCGCTCTTCAGCGTCTGCCAGAAGGCCCGGGCCTGTTCCCGGCTGTCCTCGCCCGGGGCGAAGGGGCGGCCACGCAGGTAGTCGAAGGTGGTGGCGTCGGGAGCAATCATGCCGCAGCGGGCACCGCCCTCGATGGAGAGGTTGCACAGGGTCAGCCGGGCCTCCATGGAGAGGCTGCGGATAGTGCTGCCGGCGTACTCGATGGCATGGCCGCGGGCGCCGTCGGCGCCGAGCCGGGCGATCCAGGTCAGGGCGATGTCCTTGGCCGTGATGCCGGGGGGCAGGGCGCCCTCGACGGTGAGGCGCATCTGCTTCGGCCGCGTCTGCCAGAGCGTCTGGGTGGCCAGCACGTGGGCCACCTCCGAGGCGCCGATGCCGAAGGCGATGCTGCCGAAGGCGCCATGGGTGGAGGTGTGGCTGTCGCCGCACACCATCAGCAGGCCCGGCTGGGTCAGCCCCTGCTCGGGGCCGAGCACGTGGACGATGCCCTGGCGGGGATCGTCGAGGCCGAACAGGGTGATGCCGTGTTCGCGGGTATTGTCGGAGAGCTGCTCGATCATGCCGCGGATCCGGGCGTCGCCGATGGCATCGAGGCGGCGGGTCAGGGTCGGCACGTAGTGATCGGCGATGCCGAAGGTCAGGTCCGGCCGCGCCACGGGCAACCCACGCTCGCGCAGCTTGTTGAAGGCGTGGAAGGAGCCCTCGTGCACGAAGTGCCGGTCGATCCACAGCAGGCTCTCGCCGCTCTCGCTGCGATGGATCTCGTGGGCGTCCCATACCTTGTCGAACAGCGTGGTTGGCATTGTCATGGTCGCTTGGCCCGCCGGGGCTTCCGTCGTCTGGTGGCTCGGTCGCTCGGAATCATTATCCGTCGCTGGTCAGATACAACTAGCGCAGCTGAATGGCACAGGTCAAATGTATTTTCTGTCGTTTTTTAAATGTATCAATAATAGAACATTTGATGCGCCTGCTACGCCTCGGTGGCCATCGGCTCCCAGTAGCGTGACTCCTCGTCCCCGGTGCGGTTGAGGTCGATCTGGATGCGATAGCGGTCCGGCCGGTAGAGGGCATCCAGGTATTCCACGCCACGCCCCTCCTCGTCGTAGACGACGCGGGTCAGGGAGATGAGCGGCGAGCCCACGGACACGTCCAGCGCCTCGGCGACCTCGTGGGTGGCCAGGATCGCCGAGATCGTCTGGGAGGCGTGGTCGACCCGCACGCCGCTGCGCTCCAGCAGGGCGAACAGCGGCATGCTGGAGAGATCCGCCTCGTTGTAGTGCAGGGCGATGTACTCGGGGACGTGGGTCACCAGGTAGGAGAAGGGCTTGTCGTCGGCCATGCGCACCCGTATGGAGCGCTGCACCCGCTCGCGGCCGTCGAGGCCCAGGCTGTCGCGCACCGTCTCCGGGGGCTTCACGTAGCTGAACTCCAGCAGCCTGACCCGCGAGGCCTGGCTCATCTTGACCATGTTGGGCAGCAGGTTGGAGACGCTGGCCGTCATCACCGTGGCATCCAGCGGCTGCTCGAGCACCACGGTGCCGAGCCCCGGCTTGCGGGCCACCATCCCCGCCTCGCGCAGGGCCTCCATGGCGCGGCGGACGGTGACCCGTGACACGCCGTGCTGCTCGGCGAGCTTGATCTCGCCTGGCAGCTTGCGTCCCGGGGGCAGGCGTCCACTGAGGATCGCGTCCTTGAGCAGCAGGAAGATGCGATGGGACTTGGTGCCTCCCACGGAAGTCGCGTGTGTGTCGTTCATGGCACGTACCTTGATCGTTTCTCGGAACTTGACGCCGGCAGTCAAGTGGACATAGAAATGTATTATGCATAGTACAGGTTGTTGTGCCATGCGAGAGTGAAACGTGGACAACAAGGATAACAACCCCAGGGAGACGCCCATGCCCGTCGTTCAGGTCAGTCTGATCAGCGGCTACTCCAGAGAGCTCAAGCAGCGCCTCTGCTCGCGGCTGACCGATGCCGTCCGCCACACGATCGAGGCGGACCCGGAGGCCATCACCATCTTCCTTCACGAGGTCGACCCCGACGGCTACATGCGCGGGGGGCGTGCCCGTGCGCCCGGCGCCGAGGCAGCGGCTCCGCCCAGCCCCGAGGCGCTGGTGCGCACCTTCCTCGATGCCATGGAGGCCCGTGACCTGGAGGTCGCCTCGGCCCTGCTCGCCGATGACTTCACGATGGAGTTTCCCGGCAGCGGGGTGATGAGCCGCCTGGACGAGCTGGTGGCCTGGGCGCGTGGTCGCTACCGGTTCGTGAAGAAGCGCTTCACCGCCTTCGACAGCTGCGACAAGGGGGACCATGCGGTGGTGGTCTGCCACGGCGAGCTGTACGGCGAATGGCCGGACGGCAGCACGTTCGATGGTATCCGCTTCATCGACCGTTTCGAGGTGCGCGACGGCAAGCTGTCGCGACAGAGCGTCTGGAACGACCTGGCGCTGGCCAGCGCCTGAGGCTCGCCCGTCCCCCCCCTGTGATTCGAGGAATTCCATTGCCATGACTCAACCTGCCAACGACCTCAAGGCGCGGCTGCACGCTCCCGACATCGTGGTTGCCCCCGGTGTCTATGATGCCCTGGGGGCGTCGCTCGCCGAGCAGGCCGGCTTCGACACCGTCTACCTGTCCGGTGCCAGCCTGGCCTATACCCAGCTGGGGCGCCCGGACATCGGGCTGCTCAGCCTCTCCGAGGTCAACGATGCCCTGGCGCACATCCGCGAGCGTACCGAGGCCTCCATCGTGGTGGACTGCGACACCGGCTTCGGCAATGCCATGAACGTCATGCGCAGCGTGCGCATGCTCGAGCGCTCCGGCGCCAACGCCATCCAGCTCGAGGACCAGACCTACCCCAAGCGCTGCGGCCACCTGCGCGGCAAGACCCTGGTGTCCACCGGGGAGATGGTCGGCAAGCTGAAGGCGGCGCTGGATGCCCGCGAGAGCGACCGGACCCTGATCATCGGGCGCACCGATGCCCTGGCCGTGGAGGGCACCGAGGGCGCCATCGCGCGGGCCCGGGCCTACCGCGATGCCGGGGTCGACATGCTGTTCATCGAGGGCATCCGCAGCGACGAGGACATCGCCCGCATCATGAGCGAGTTCCGCGGCCGGGTACCGATCATGGCGAACATGGTGGAAGGCGGCGATACACCGCTGCAGAACGCCGAGGCGCTTCAGGCGCTGGGCTTCTCGCTGGTCATCTTTCCCGGTGCCCTGGTGAGGGCGGTCACCCACATGGCCAGCCAGTTCTTCGCTACCCTGCGCCGGGACGGCACCACGGACGCCTTCCGCGACCGAATGCTCGATTTCGGGCAGCTCAACGACTATCTCGGCACCCGGACGATGCTGGAGCTGGGACAGAAATACGAGAATCGCTGACGGCTGGCGCCCCCGAGGCGCCCGGCCACCACCACTTCGGGAGATACCAGATGATCACGACCGACAAGACCGCCAGGGAAATCTTCCACGAGGTCATGGCCAACCCCCAGCGGGTGCCCTTCGGGTTCGGCAACAAGGCGGTGCTGGTCAATGTCGACCCGCAGAAGGCCTACACCCGCACCGACCTCTACAAGACCGCCTACGAGACCGATCCCCACCAGCTCGACCACGTGAACCGGCTGGCCCGCGCCTTCCGCTCACTCGGCTGGCCGGTGGTCTGGACCCATGTGGCCTTCCTCGACTCCGCCGAGGACGCCGGGGTGTGGGGTACCCGCACCGATACCCCCGACTCGCTGCAGAACATCAAGTACGGCTCCGACCGCGCCGCCTTCGACGAGCGGGTGGAGATCGATCCGAAGGATGTCGTCTACACCAAGCGCATGCCCTCGGCCTTCTTCGAGACCCCGCTGCAGTCGCTGCTGGTCTGGCACCAGGTCGATACCGTGATCGTCACCGGCGGTTCCACCTCGGGCTGCATCCGCGCCACCGCCGTGGAGAGCCTGTCGCGGGGCTATCGCACCATCGTCCCCATGGAGTGCGTGGCCGACAAGCACGAGAGCTACCACTACGCCAACCTCACCGATCTGCACCTCAAGTATGCCGACGTCATGCCGGTGGCGGACGTGCTGAGCTGGCTGGAGTCGCGCATCGCCGAGCAGCCCTGAGCCGGCCGGCGGCGAGAGTGCAAGAGGCGAGACCGGATCAGGCGAGAGTGGAGGAGGAGGGTTCAGCATGAAGGAAACACTGGGAGCCTACGACTACTGGCCCTGGGAGAACCGCCCCAGGATCACCTGGCCGAACGGGGCCCGGGTCGCCTTCTGGGTGGCCCCCAACATCGAGTACTACGAGCTCGACCCGCCACAGAACCCGCAGCGCAAGCCCTGGCCGACGCCGCACCCCTCGGTGCCCGGCTACAGCATCCGCGACTACGGCAACCGGGTCGGCCACATGCGCCAGATGGCGCTGCTCGACAAGTACGGCGTGCGCGGCTCGGTGTCGCTGTCGGTGGCGCTCTGCGAGCATCATCCCGAGATCATCGAGATGTGCCGCGAGCGCGACTGGGAGTTCTTCAGCCACGGCATCTACAACACCCGCTACACCTACGGCATGAGCGAGGCGCAGGAGCGGGAGATGATCCGCGACGGCATCGAGACCATCCACCGCCACACCGGCCAGAAGTGCGCCGGCTACCTGGCGCCGGCGCTCTCCCACTCGGAGCGCACCCTGGACCTGTTCGCCGAGGTGGGCCAGGAGATGTTCGGCGAGGAGGGCGGCATCTACACCTGCGACCTCTTCCACGACGACCAGCCGACCCCGATCCGGCTGCGCTCGGGGCGTCGGTTCGTCTCGGTGCCCTATTCGCTGGAGATGAACGACACCATCGTCTATGCGGTGAACAAGGTGGAACCGCGCCACTACCTGACGATGCTCAAGCGCCACTTCGACCGGCTCTACGCCGAGGGCGCCGAGTCGGGCACGGTGATGTGCATCCCGACCCACAACTACCAGATCAGCTGCCCGCACCGCATCAAGGCCTTCGAGGAGGCGCTGGAGTACATCACCGGGCACAGCGATGTGTGGGTGACCACCGGCCGCGAGATCGCCCGGCACTACCTCGAGAACCACCATGACGCCGCCCAGCGCGACATCGATGCCAAGGCCGCCGCGGCCGGGAGGAGCTGAGCCATGACTGTCACGACCCCGTCCCTGGAACCGGACTACCTGACCTATCCCTGGCGCCGCCATGGCTACGACCACGACCGCTACGCCTGGTCGATGCTGGCCGAGCGCTCCCCCGTGCAGTGGCCTGCGGGCAGGACGCTGGCGGTGTGGATCAACGTCTCGCTGCAGTTCTACCCGCTCAACCAGCGCGGCGTGCCCTTCAAGGTGCCCAACGGCATGACCATGCCCTACCCGGACCTGCGCCACTACTCGCTGCGCGACTACGGCAACCGGGTGGGGATCTACCGCCTGCTGCAGGCCTTCGAGCGCTTCGGGGTGCGCCCCACCTGGGCCATCAACGCCCAGCTGGCCGAGCAGACACCCTACCTGCTGGAGCGCCTGAAGGGCTTCGGCGGCGAGTTCCTCTGCCACGGCTGGAACATGGACCACCTGCACACCGGTGGCCAGGACCGCGACGAGGAGGCCGGGATCGTGCGCCGCTCGGTGGAGACGCTGCGCGAGCTCACCGGCCAGCCGGTCCGCGGCTGGCTGAGCCCGGCCAGGCACCAGAGCTGGAACACCCCGGACCTGCTCGTCGAGAACGGCATCGAGTACTGCGGCGACTGGGTCAACGACGAGCTGCCCTACGCCTTCACGACCGATGGCGGCCCGCTGATGATGATGCCGCTGACCACCGAGATCGAGGACCAGTTCGTGATGTGCCAGAACCTGCACTCGGAGGATTCCTGGGTCGAGCAGGTCAAGGACGCCTTCGACTTCCTGGTGGAGGAGTCGCGCCGCGAGGGCGGCCGGCTGCTGGCGCTCAACCTGCATCCCTGGCTGGTGGGGCAGCCCCACCGCATCGGCTGCCTGGAGGAGGTGCTGGCCCATGTCACCGGCCATGAGGCGGTCTGGCAGGCCCCGGCCGGCGAGATCCTCGATGCCTTCCTGGCCAGCCAGGGGGAGTCACGCTGATGGGCATCGTGGCCTTTCGCGAGGAGGCGGCCTTCGAGGCCCACCTGCCGCTGGTGATCATCGGCGGCGGCGCCTGTGGCCTGGTGGCCGCACTGGCGGCCCGGGAGTGCGGCACCGAACTGGTGGTGCTGGAACGCGATGCGCTGCCTCGCGGCAGCACCTTCATGTCGTCCGGCTTCATCCCGGCCGCCGGAACCCGCTTTCAGGCCGAGAAGGGCGTCGAGGACGCCCCCGAACTGATGGCCGCCGACATCCAGGCCAAGAACGGCCACGAGGCGGATCCCGCCATCGTCCAGGCCCTGGCCGACTATTCCGGCCGCGTGGTGGAGTGGCTGGCGGACACCCACGGGATTCCCTTCGACCTGGTCGAGGGCTTCCTCTACCCGGGGCACAGCCGCATGCGCATGCATGCCACGCCGCGGCGCACCGGGGAGGAGCTGATGGGCTGCCTGCTCAATGCCGCCGAGGCAGCCGGTATCGACATCCTTACCCAGGCGCGGGTCGTCGATCTGCACGTGGACGACGAGACCCGCGTGCGCGGCGTGACCCTGGAGCGCCCCGACGGCAGCCGCGAGGCCATCGGCTGTGACGCCCTGCTGCTGGCCTGCAACGGCTACGGGGGCAATCCCGAGCTGGTCGCTCGCCATATCCCCTCCCTGAAGGATGCGCTCTACCACGGGCACGAGGGTAACCAGGGCGATGCCCTGCTGTGGGGGGAGGCGATGGGGGCCAGCCTCAAGGACCTGGGGGCGTGCCAGGGGCACGGCTCGCTGGCCACGCCTCACCAGACCCTGATCTCCTGGGCGCTGATGATGCGCGGAGGCATCCAGGTCAACCGCGAGGGGCGGCGCTTTTCCAGCGAGCACGGCGGCTACTCCGAGCAGGCCGCCAAGGTGCTGGCCCAGCCGGGGGGCATCGCCTGGAACCTCTTCGATGACCGCATCCACGAGGCGGCCCTGGAGTTCGAGGATTACCGTAATGCCCTCGACGCCGGCGCCGTGCGCACCTTCGACAGCCTGGAGGCCATGGCCGAGGGGCTCGAGATGCCGCTGGGGGCCCTCGAGGAGACCTTCGCCGAGATGAGGGCGCTGGCCGAGAGCGGCGAGCCCGACGGCTTCGGGCGCACCTTCGCCCTCGAGACCCTGCTGGCGCCGCCCTACCGTGCCATCAGGGTCACCGGTGCCCTGTTCCACACCCAGGGTGGCCTCGAGGTGGATACCCGGGCCCGGGTCCTCAAGGGCGACGGGGCGCCGCTCCCCAACCTGTTCGCCGCCGGCGGCGCGGCCCGCGGGGTGTCCGGGTCGAACGACAGCGGCTACCTGTCCGGCAACGGCCTGCTCAGCGCCGTGGTGATGGGCGCCATCGCCGGTCGCGAAGCGGCTCGTGAGCTGTCGTGCCGCTGATGCAGCCGGGGTTCAGGCACCGGGAAGGAGCAGTTCGCGGCTCTCGCCCATCAGGAAGGCGCGGTTGACCTCCAGCGCCTCGCGCAGGAAGTCCCACAGCAGCCGCACCCGGGCCAGGCGGCGCTGCTCCTGGCGGGCGGTGATCCAGAACTGGCGGTCGATCGCCACTTCCTCCTCCAGCACGTTCACCAGTGCCTGCGAGGCGCTGGCCATGAAGCAGGGCAGCACGGCCAGGCCCGCCCCGTGCAGGCAGGCGGCGTGCTGGGTGGTCACGCTGGTGCTGCGCATGGCGAAGTGCGGCCCGGGGTGGCCGACCACCGCGGGGTCGAGCAGCGGCTCCAGGTAGCTGAGCTGCTCGCTGAAGATCAGGTCGTCGACGTAGCCCACCAGGCGGTGCGCACCCAGTTCGGCCAGGCGCCGAGGCCGGCCGTGGCGGGCGAGGTACCCTTCGCTGCCGTAGAGCCGCAGCCGGTAGTCGCACAGCCGCGAGATCACCAGGCCCGGGCTCACCGGGCGCTCCACGGTGATGGCCAGGTCCGCCTCGTGGCGGCTCAGGTTGACCACCCGGGGCAGGGCGAGCAGGTCCAGGGTCACGCCGGGATGGCGCTCGCAGAAGGCCGAGAGCAGCGGGGCGATCACCCAGGTGCCGAAGCCCTCGGTCACCCCGAGGCGGATCTGGCCGCTGATCTGGTGGTTCTTGTCGGTGAGGCTCTCGCCGGCCTCGAAGGCGTGGCGGGCCATCTCCTCGGCGTGGGCGAGCAGCTGCTGGCCCGCCTCGGTGAGGTGGTAACCGTGGGTGCTGCGCTCGAAGAGCTGGGTATTGAGCTTCTGCTCGAAGCGCCGGGTGCGCCGGGAGAGGGTGGAGTGGTCCAGCCCCAGCCGTCGGGCGGCATCGGTGAGCCGCTGGCTGCGCGCCACCTCGAGAAAGATCTGGATATCCTGCCAGTCGAGCATGGATGCCCTCATTGGTCGCTGGTGTTGCCCGATCTCCTGCGATCGAGTGTCTGTGCATGTGTGCACAAACAATGTGCCCGAGTGCCCGTTGTCACGCCATCCGACGTCTGGATAGACTCGTTGTCATCACCTTCCGTGTTTTTATACACACAAAGTCTAATGCCAGGGCGATCCACGGCAGCCATCCAACAACAAGCCGATCCCCGGGCAGCGACCGCACAGAGAGGAGCACGCCCATGTCAGTCCGCGAAATCCCCATGGTCATCGATGGCCAGAACGTCCAGTCCCAGAGCCAGGAGTGGCGCGACGTGGTCAACCCGGCCACCCAGGAGGTGGTCGCCCGGGTGCCGTTCTGCACCGCGGAGGAAGTGGAGCGCGCCGTGGCCAGCGCCAAGGAGGCCTTCAAGACCTGGCGCAAGGTGCCGCTGGGCAAGCGCATGCGCATCATGCTCAAGCTCCAGGCGCTGATCCGCGACAACACCGCCGAGCTGGCTGCGCTGATCACCGAGGAGCACGGCAAGACCCTCCCCGACGCCGAGGGCGAGGTGGGCCGCGGCCTGGAAGTGGTGGAGCACGCCTGCTCGATCACCTCCCTGCAGTTGGGCGAGCTGGCCGAGAATGCCGCCAGCGAGGTGGACGTCTACACCCTCAACCAGCCGCTGGGCGTGGGTGCCGGTATCACCGCCTTCAACTTCCCGATCATGCTGCCCTGCTTCATGTTCCCGCTGGCCATCGCCACCGGCAACACCTTCGTGCTCAAGCCCTCCGAGCAGGACCCGAGCTCCACCATGCGCCTGGTCGAGCTGGCCCACGAGGCGGGCATCCCGGCCGGGGTGCTCAACGTGGTCCACGGTGGCCCGGACGTGGCCAACCAGATCGCCGACCATACCGACATCAAGGCGCTCTCCTTCATCGGTTCCACCCACGTGGGCACGCTGCTCTACAACCGCGCCGCCGCCGCCGGCAAGCGCATGCAGTCGATGATGGGCGCCAAGAACCACTGCGTGGTGATGCCGGATGCCAACCGCAGCCAGGCCATCAACAACCTGCTGGGCTCCGCCTTCGGCGCCGCCGGTCAGCGTTGCATGGCCAACTCCGTGGTGGTGCTGGTGGGCGAGGCCCGCGAGTGGCTGGACGATATCGTCGAGGGCGCCCGCAACATGAAGGTCGGTCCCGGCACCCAGCGTGATGCCGACCTCGGCCCGCTGGTCTCCCCCCAGGCCAAGGAGCGCGTCGAGCGGCTGATCACCGCCGGCGAGCAGGAGGGCGCCAGGCTGCTGGTCGACGGCCGCGGCCATGAGGTGGAGGGCTACCCGGACGGCAACTTCGTCGGCCCCACCGTGTTCGCCGAGGTGAAGCCCGAGATGACCATCTACCGCGAGGAGATCTTCGGCCCGGTGCTCTGCGTGGTGAGCGTCGACACCCTGGACGAGGCGATCGAGTTCATCAACGCCAACCCCAACGGCAACGGCACCTCCATCTTCACCAACTCCGGCTGGGTGGCGCGTCGCTTCGAGACCGACATCGACGTCGGCCAGGTCGGCATCAACGTGCCGATCCCGGTGCCGGTCGCCTACTTCAGCTTCACCGGCTCGCGCGGCTCCAAGCTGGGCGACCTGGGCCCCAACGGCAAGCAGGCCATCGCCTTCTGGACACAGACCAAGACCGTCACCGCCCGCTGGTACGAGCCGGAGAACGTCTCCAGCGGCATCAACAGCACCATCTCGCTGAGCTGATCCCCACCGCTCGGTGACCGCGGCCCCGCCTCGAGAGAGGCGGGGCCGCGCTGTGTCTGCAGGATGCTGGGATCTTTGTGGGAGATTCTATGTTGCCCTTCAAGCCTTCATGAGGCTCGGAGGGCGATATTCTGTCTGGTGTTTCATCAACGAAAACGCAATGCGAGCCAGCTTCCTGGCCAGGATCACCAGGGCCTGGGTGGTCTTGAGTCCTCGGGACCGGTATCGCTGATACATCTCTTTCCACGTCGGCTGGCGGCTGGCGGCCATGGCGGCGTTGTGCAGTAGCCGCCGGACCTCTGGGTCACCCTTCTTGGTCAGCTTGCGCCGCCCTCGCTGCTTGCCCGAATCGCGTACTCGTACATCCAGGCCCAGGAAGGCCACGAAGGCGTCGCTGTGCCGGAAGTCTCCCCGCAGGAAGGCCATCACCAAGGCGGTGGCGGTCAGCTCTCCCACTCCCTCCACGGCCTGGCAGCGAGCCACCTGGTGGTGAAGCCCGGCCTCTCGGACGATCACGCGGAGGCGCGCCTGGATCACCTGATCGATCCGCGCCAACTGGGCGACCAGACGCTTGAGATGGGACGCCAGCCACGGCAGTTCGGTGCAGCTCTGCTGAATCGCCACCCGGGCCTGGACCAGTGTCGCGCGGCGCCGCAGAAGGCTCTGCAGTGACCGGTACGCGGCCGGCGGCGGCGTCCAGGCCCGCAGCATTTCACGCTCCCGGCTGAGGTAGCGTGCTAGCAACCGGGCATCACTGCTGTCGGTCTTCGCTCGACCGCCGATGCCTTGCCGGTAATGATTGAGCTGGTAGCCATCGATCACGAAGATCTCGTGGCCGTATTGGTAAGCCAGTTCGATCAGCGCGACGTGATAGGTCCCGGTGGCTTCGACGGCGATCGCACAATGAGGGGGTAGGCCACGCAACCATTGCTTGATGATAGGCTTGCGATTTTCCAAGGCTTCCTGGATCTCGAGGTCCTGGCGATAGACCACGAGTTCGTGTTTGGCGACGTCGATACCGATGAGGGTCTGGATTGTCATTCCCTGGCCTCCGCGCTAGGTTGAGAAGGCTTGCCGGGGTGCACCCAGGCGCTGGCTTGCCAAGATCGTCGGTCTGAGAGGCGCTCAGCCGATGGATTCCTTATCGGCGCTGAATGGGTGGGGTGGGGCCATGTCTCCCACTGTCTGTACCCCGAGGGGCCAGATGCGCAGATCGTCCCTCCACCCCGGCAAGTCTTCTCAATACTGCCCTTGTCTGGTCACTTCAAACATACAAGCGCAGCTTTGCTGCGCGAATGGAGGCCGCAGGCCTCCCGGCGAAAGCCATCGACGATCAGGCCAACAGAGGTGCCTTTCGTGAGCCTGCGACCGAGTGTGTATGGACAGAGAGATGACGTTGACGTTAACTGAAATAGTCTTATAACAAGCACCAAGCCAGGAGCCACCATGACCACCCCGATCAGCCGCTTTCCCATCCCCGAGTCGATCCAGGACCTTCCCGAGGACATCCGCGACGCCATGCTGGCGGTGCAGGAGAAGGCCGGCTTCGTGCCCAACGTCTTCCTGATGCTGGCCCACCGCCCGGACGAGTTCCGCGCCTTCTTCGCCTACCACGACGCCCTGATGGAGCGGGAGTCCGACACCCTGACCAAGGCGGAGAAGGAGATGATCGTGGTGGCCACCAGCGCCCGCAACCGCTGCCTCTACTGCGTGGTGGCCCACGGCGCCCTGGTGCGCATCTACAGCAAGGACCCGCTGCTGGCCGACCAGGTCGCCGTCAACCACCGCGTCGCGGGCCTGAGCGAGCGCCACACCGTCATGCTCGACTTCGCCATGCACTGTGGCCTGGACGTCGGCGAGCTCAGCGACGAGTGGCAGACCCGCCTGCTGGAGGTCGGCTTCACCCAGGACGACATCTGGGACATCGGCGCCATCGCCGCCTTCTTCGGCATGTCCAACCGCCTGGTCACCCTGGCCGGCACCCCGCCCAACGAGGAGTTCTACCTGATGGGGCGGATGCCGCGGGAGAAGTGAGCGAACTGGCTTCCCTGAGGGCATCGACGTAGGCTCGTAGCCTGGTGGCTCGGAGGGTGAATTATGCCAACGGAAAGAAAGGCGTGGACGGATCAAGATCGCTTGCAGGCACTTTCCCTATACTGCCGCCTGACATTTGGCCAACTACACCGGGAGCGACCTGAAGTCATTCGTCTTGCCGAGCATATGGGACGCTCGGCCAACTCGGTTGCCATGAAGCTTTCTAATTATGCAAGCCTCGACCCCGAAGTGTTGGCGTTGGGCAAGAAGGGGCTGTCCGGGGCATCTCATCAGGATCGCTTGCTTTGGCAGCGCTTTATCGATGAGCCGGAAGTCGTGGCACGCGAATGTGAGGCAGCTTGGTCGACGCTCGGTGAAGATGTTGAGCACGACGGCAAAGAAACCGATTACACCGGCCAGGATGCAGTGGGCTTGCAGAAGCGGCGTGTGGGGCAGTCTCTATTCCGCAAAGCAGTCATGATTCGCTACGACACCCGTTGCGTAATTACGGGGCTTCGACACGAGGACCTGCTGATTGCCAGCCATATTGTGCCCTGGCAGTCACGTCCCGAGTCCCGTCTCGACCCAGCCAATGGGCTGTGCCTCAATGCGCTGCATGACCGTGCCTTCGACAAGGGGTTATTGGCCATTGATAGGCAGGGACGTATTCGAATTTCCCCAGAGTTGATTGAAGAAGGGTTTAGTGGGCATCTCAAAGGGCAGCTCAGTGATATCGATGGGCAGCCATTGAACCTGACGGCTTCGGCGTTTCCCAACCGCGACTATCTCGACTGGCATTATCGAGAGTGCTTCCGGCGCTAACTGACGCGGCTCTCCTCCAGCAACTGCAGCACCGGCATCAGCTGACTCTCGTGCAGCACCAGCACGCTGTCGCCGCTCTCGCCCTCGTCGGGGACGACGACGGCGAACTCGCCCTCCTCCAGGTGGAACTCGTGGATCTCGCGGGGGCCCTGTGGCGTCTGGCAGTGGATGGCGCGGTAGGGGTCATCCTCGCCGTAGGTGAGGCGGTGGTAGACCTTGAAGAAGGTGTAGAGGGTCAGGCCCTGGGTGAAGGCGGGCCAGCGGGCGGGGATGGTGCGGGTCGCTTCGTCCAGCACCTGGCCGTCGGTCTCGGCGGCGGCGATGGCCCGGGCCAGCGGTTCGGCGAGCAGCGAGGCGTCGTCGCGAGGCAGGGGCTGCTGGTGTTCGAAGGCGTGGCGGTAGGCCTCGGCGACACGGCGCAGATCCGCCAGCGAGTCCAGCCGATGCTCGCTGTGCTTGAGGTCCGCGGGTTCGAAGCCGCCGTTCTCCCAGCCGTGGATCACCCGCAGCATCAGCGTTCCCTCGGCCAGGGGTGCGCCCACCAGGGCCGCCACGGCCACTCGCAGGTGGAGCAGTCGCTCCGTCACCAGGTTGTCGAAGGCGGTGTAGGGGTCGGCGAAGATCGCGTGCAGGCGACCCGGGGCGTGTTCCTTGGCTTCGTTGAACGGCATGGGCAGGTGTCCGGCGCTGGTGGTCGTTCGATCGGTGTGCATGCGATATCATCAGGGGCGATCGAAGGTTATCTCGGCCAGTGTGCCCAGAACTTGAGTCTCGATCATCACAAACCATTCACTGTCGCCAGGGGAGTCCCGTTGCCGCGCGAATCGGCCGGGGCTGAGAGAGCACATGGTGCTGACCCTGGAACCTGATCCGGTTCACACCGGCGGAGGAAGAGCGACATGCCCTACCTGACGTCTGCCGTGCTCGGCGCGGCGCTGCTGTGCTTTGCCTTCCTGGGCCTGAGGGCCCGCCGGGCCGATGGCCTGCTCGATGACTACGTCACCGCCCGCAACTCCCAGGGCGCCCAGGCCATCGGCCTGTCGTTCCTGGCCTCCAGCATGGGGGCCTGGATCCTCTTCGCGCCGCCGGAGATCGGCGCCTTCGTGGGGCCGGTGGCGCTGGCCGGCTATGCCATCGGTTCGTCGCTGCCGTTCCTCGTGCTGGGGCTCTACGGCCCGGCGATTCGCCGCCACCTGCCGGAAGGGCGCAGCATCGGCGAGTTCGCCGAGGCCTGCTACGGCGCCGGGGTGCGGCGCTGGGTCTCCTTCGTCTCGGTGGCCTACATGGCGATCTTCCTGGCCGCCGAGCTCACCGCCATCGGCGCCATCGCCGCGCTGCTCTCCGACGTGCCCCCGGCGCTGGTGATCCTCGGCGTGGCGGTGGCCACCCTGGTCTACACCACCCTGGGCGGACTGCGGGCGAGCCTCGCCACCGACCGCTGGCAGGCGTGGCTGCTGCTGGCCCTGCTGGTGCTGGTCGGCGGCATGGCCTGGTGGTGGCTGCCGCCCATGCCGGCCGGGGCGGTGATGCCCTCGGTTCCCGCCAGCAGCGCACTCTCCGTGGCGCTGACCCTGGTGATCGCGGTCACCGCCGCCAACCTCTTCCATCAGGGTTACTGGCAGCGTATCTGGGCGGCCGAGGACGACCGCGCGCTGGGTCGCGGGGCGCTGCTGGGTGCCACCAGCAGCCTGCTGGTGGTGATGGCCATCGGCGGGCTGGGGATCCTGGCGGCGATGCATGCCCTGCCCCTGGGCGAGCCGCCGATTCCCTTCTTCGCGCTGCTCTCCGCCGCGCCGGCCTGGCTGGGCCTGCCGGCCCTGGTGCTGGCGGTCACCCTGGTGGCCTCCAGCGTGGATACCCTGCAGAACGCCATCGCCTCCATGGCGGTGGCCAGTTCCGGAAAGCGGGGGCTCTCGGTGCGGGCGGCGCGCCTGGTCACGGTGGCGCTGATGGTGCCGGTGGTGTGGGTGGCCCTGCAGGGCTTCTCGGTGCTGCGCCTGTTCCTGATCGCCGACCTGCTGTGCGCGGCCATCGTGGTGCCGGTGCTGCTGGGCCTGTGGCGGCGGATGTCGCCGCTCGCTGCGGTGGCCGGCGGCGTGGCGGGCCTGCTCGGGGCGGTGCTGCCGGGCTGGGTCACCCTGGGGAGCCTCTCCGCCGGCGTGCTGGCCGCCACCTTCCCGGACAGCATCCCGACCCTGGCGCCCTTCCTGGGCGCGCTGCTCGCGTCCACCCTGGTGAGCCTGCTGATCGCCTGGCGCCGGCCGGGCGCGAGGTTCCAACCGTCATTCGAAGGAGATGCCCGATGACCACCCGCGCAGACTGGAAGGCCTGGGCCGCGGCACAGGAGGCACCGCGCCTCACCGACTGGCTGCGCGAGATCAGCGAGCCGGACTGGTCGGCCACCGTGAACCATCCGCTGTTCGACGCGATGGCCGAGGGGCGGCTCTCCGGTGACGACTTCGCCGCCTACATGGTGCAGGACTACGGCTTCGTCGACCCCTTCACCGCGCTGATCGGCCACGCCATCGGCCATGCGCCGAGCATGGCGGACCGGGTGGTGCTGGGGCAGTTCATGGGCATGCTGACCAGCGACGAGAACAGTACCTTCCAGCGCACCTTCGAGGCCTTCGCGGTGCCGGCCGCCCGGCGCGAGGCGCCGGACTACCTGCCCGAGACCCGGGCCTTCCAGGCGCTGCTGCGCGACACCGGCCAGGGCGGCGGCTATGCCGAGATCCTCGCGGCGCTGGTGGTCACCGAGTGGGTCTACCTGGAGTGGGCGTTGCGGGTGACCCGCGCCGAGGGGCTGCACCCGCTGGTGGGGGAGTGGATCGACCTGCACGACAACCCCGCCTTCCAGGACTTCGTGGCCTGGCTGCGCCGCCGCCTGGACGAGGAGGCGGAGACGCTCGATGAGGGCGCCTTCGCCCGCATGGCCGAGTGCTTCCGCGAGACGGTGGCGAAGGAGCGCGCCTTCCACGATGCCGTGATGCCGCGCTGAGCGGGCCGGGCGGGTAGCTTCGCCATGCTTGCGTTGCTTTCGGTGGGAGGAGGGAGGCCCCCTCAGTCGAGAAAGAGGTCGGCGGGCAGCCCGAAGCGCCGGGTCAGGGCCTTGATCTGGCGCACGTTCAGCCGTCGCTTGCCGTTCAGGATCTCCGAGATCACCGACTGGGTGCCGACTTCCGGCAGGCTCGACTGGTCGAGGCCATGCCACTGCATCAGGTGGCGGAGCATGTCGCCCCCCCTCACCTCCGGCATCGGGCGGTGGGCGTCGTCGTACTCCTCGATGAGGTCACCCATGTGTGAGGCGAGGCTCGCCAGGGGGTGCTCCTCGTCGTCTCCGACCAGCTCCAGCAGCTCATCGAGCGCTGCGACCAGAGCGTCGTAGTCGTCTTCCGACTCCGGGGCGTTGAGCAGGGGGGCCACGAAGCGCCAGTGGGCGGCCGCTTGTTGGACGATGCTGGTCATGTTCATTCCCTCCAGGTGCCCCTGTCGTATTCGGTATGGTCGAGGACGTACTGGATATAGACCTTCTTGAATCGATAGTGCACCACGGCGATGAGACGAATCTTGTTGCCGCCTATATCGAAGACATGGTGTCGGCCGACCTTGTCGGTGGCGGGAAACAGCGCCTTCATCTCGGCAAAGCTGCCGGGCTCGCTCGACTTCATGAGCCGATACCAGGCATCCAGTGCAGAGGCGGCCTGGGGCCATTTCTGCTTGGCTTCCCAGATGCGCTTCTGGGTGATGACATGCATGGCGGCTGCTCTATCGCATTTTGCGATAGAGTGTAGTTTCTGCCTTCGGATACGGCAATGGCGCCAGGCAATAGCGCCCCCGCCGGCTTTCTTCGGCGGGGGCGCTCCTGCATGGGTGGGCCTGATCGGGTGGCTACATGTGGCCGCCCATCATGCCCACCATGCCGACGGCACCGAACAGCATGCCGCCCACGGCGATGGCCAGATAGATCAGGATCAGTACGCCGAAGATGGTGAAGTAGGTCTTGAGCTTGCCCAGGGCGAACTTCATGTCGCGCGAGTCGCCGCTCTCGAAGACCCGTCCGGCGGCGCCGGCGGCCTGCATCAGCACCCAGCCCGCCCAGATGGGAATCCAGGCCACGATCAGGCCGACGATGGAGAGGGCGGTGAGGATGCCGGAGAGGATCAGCATCACGCCGGTAAGCTGCATCCAGAACTTGCCGCGATAGAGCGGCTCGACCAGGTCGCGAAGCAGTTCCTGTGAGGGGTGGTCCATGAGACTTTCCTTCCCTGATGGATCGTTGTAGTGGCAGTGAAACGCCTGTCACTCTAGCAGCCCGTCAGGCGCTTGACCCCGTTCCGATGCAGAGGCACCGGTGGTTGTCATGCCGGGCCAGGGGGGCCACTCTCTGTTGAGTATTCCTGGTTGCCGCAAAGGAGCCCTGCCATGAGTGATACCCCGAAGGATCCCCGCCGCCGCCACTCCGCCCCGGTGGTGGACGGCCCCGGCAAGGCGGCCAGCCGCGCCATGCTGCGCGCGGTGGGCTTCACCGACGATGATTTCGCCAAGCCCCAGGTGGGCATCGCCTCCACCTGGAGCAACCTCACCCCCTGCAACAGCCATATCGACGAGCTGGCCCGCCACGCCAGCGACGGCGCCGACGGGGCCGGCGGCAAGGGGGTGATCTTCAACACCATCACCATCTCCGACGGCATCGCCAACGGCACCGAGGGCATGAAGTACTCGCTGGTGTCGCGGGAGGTGATCGCCGACTCCATCGAGACGGTGGCGGGCTGCGAGGGCTTCGACGGCCTGGTGGCCATCGGCGGTTGCGACAAGAACATGCCGGGCTGCCTGATGGGGCTGGCGCGGCTCGACCGGCCCAGCGTCTTCGTCTACGGCGGCACGATACTTCCCGGCAAGGGCCACACCGATATCGTCTCGGTGTTCGAGGCCATGGGCGCCCACAGCCGCGGCGATATCGACCTGATCGAGCTCAAGCAGATCGAGGAGACGGCGATTCCCGGCCCCGGCTCCTGCGGCGGCATGTACACCGCCAACACCATGGCCTCGGCCATCGAGGCGCTGGGCATGAGCCTGCCGGGCAGCTCGGCCCAGAATGCCGTCTCCAACGACAAGCGCGCGGACTGCGAGGCGGCCGGGGCCGCGGTGCTCGAGCTGCTCGAGCGCGACCTCAAGCCCTCCGACATCATGACCCGGGAGGCCTTCGAGAACGCCATCACCGTGGTGATCGCCCTGGGCGGCTCCACCAACGCGGTGCTGCACCTGATCGGCATGGCCCGCACCATCGGGGTGGACCTGACCCTCGAGGCCTTCACCCGCATCGGCCGCCGGGTGCCGGTGGTGGCCGACCTGCGCCCCAGCGGTCACTACATGATGAGCGAGCTGGTGGCCATCGGCGGCATCCAGCCGCTGATGAAGACCCTGCTCGACGCCGGCCTCTTGCACGGCGACTGCCTGACGGTGACCGGGAAGACACTCGCCGAGAACCTGGCCAATGTCGCCCCCTATCCCGACGACCAGCAGATCATCGCGGCGCTGGATGCGCCTCTCAAGGCGGAGAGCCACCTGCGCATCCTCTTCGGCAACCTGGCCCCGGAGGGGGCGGTGGCCAAGATCACCGGCAAGGAGGGCACCCGCTTCTCCGGCACCGCCCGGGTGTTCGGCTCCGAGGAGGAGGCCCAGGTGCGCATCAACGACGGCACCGTGACCGCCGGCGACGTGGTGGTGATCCGCTACGAGGGGCCAAGGGGCGGGCCCGGCATGCGCGAGATGCTCACCCCCACCTCGGCGATCATGGGCCGGGGGCTGGGTGACTCGGTGGCGCTGATCACCGACGGGCGCTTCTCCGGCGGCAGCCACGGCTTCGTGGTGGGCCACGTGACGCCGGAGGCCTTCGACGGCGGCCCCCTGGCGCTGGTGGAGGATGGCGACCGGATCACCATCGACGCCGAGGCCGACACCATCGACGTCGACCTCTCCGACGAGGAGCTTGCGCGCCGTCGCGCCGCCTGGCAGCAGCCGGCGCCGCGCTACACCCGCGGGGTGCTGGCCAAGTACGCGAAGACCGTCAGCTCCGCCAGCACCGGGGCGGTCACCGACGCCTTCGACTGAGCCCGCGCCGAGGCTGAGAGGGTCGCCAACGACAGCGCCCCCGCCGGTTTCCCGGCGGGGGCGCTCTGCCTTGCAGTGGTGGATCCAGGCGCGGCTGGTTCAGGCCCTGCTGACCCTCACCGGCAGGCCCTGGCGCACGCTGGCGCCGCTGATGGGCTCCAGCCAGGTACCGTCCACGTTGCGGGTCGGGTCCCGGAAGCCCAGGTCGTTGATGTTGATGCCGGCCCGCAGCCAGGGCATGTCCGGCTGGGACTCCCCGTCGATCACGTGGGGCGTGGCGCCCAGGTCCCGGTGGCCGTAGCCGTGCTCGATGCCCAGCGACCCCGGCATCACGCTCTCGCTGACCAGCGCCAGGCCCACCACGCTGCCGCCGGGGCTCTCGATGCGGATGGTGTCGCCGTGGCCGATGCCGAAGCGCTCGGCATCCTCACGATGCATCTGCACCGGGTTGTAGGGCTTGATCATGCGCAGCCGCTCGTTGCCGATGGCGTAGGAGTTCATCAGGTTGGATTTGAACGAGAAGGCCAGCAGCGGCCACTCCGCCTCGGTGAACACCTCGCGCATGGTCTGCTTGTTGGCCAGCAGCGGCAGGCTGTGGCCGGGCACACCGCGGTTGGGCCGGCCGGTCATGGTGTCGATGCTGGTGCCCACCACCTCGTTGTAGACGCACAGGGTGCGCCGCCAGGCGTTGGTCAGCCGCTCGCCGCGGAAGTGGTCGCTGGCGTCCTGAAAGCGCCCGCCGCGGGCGTAGAGGTAGGCCACCCGGCCGCGCTCATCGGCCTTGAGGGTGCGCTCGAGCCGCGGCAGCAGCGGGGCGATGCCGCCGTGGGCGATGTCGCTCTCGTCGGCCTCGGGCAGCGGCTCGTCCTGGAAGGCGATGTTGGCCGCGGCGCGCAGGTAGTAGTCCTCGGCGCGGTTGAGCGGGTGCAGCTTGCCGTCGGCGTCGGGGATCGCCTCGTCGCCGAAGCCGGAAAGGCCCAGGCGCCGGGCCACGGCGATGAAGAAGCTGTCCATGGAGACCGGCTCGCCCTCGGCGGTCTTCTGCTGGCGCGGCTCCACCACCGGCCAGCAGGCGGTGGTCAGCTTGCCCAGCGCGCCCTTCCAGGCGCCGGTGAAGCCCCACACCTCGTACATCACCGAGTCGGGCACGATGTAGTCGGCGTAGCGGTTGGTCTCGTTGATGAAGCCGTCCACCGCCACGAAGAGCCCCAGGCGCCTGGGGTCCTTGAGCTTGTCGGCGATCATCGCCTCGAGCCCGGCCTGGCCGTAGATGGGGTTGGCCATGCAGCCGATCACCGCCTTGATCGGGTAGGGGTAGCCGTCGAGTGCCGAGGGCAGGTGCTCGGTGAGGGTGGGCGGGGCGAAGGAGCGCCACGGCGCCCGGGCCGGGTAGGGGTTCTCGCCGGCCTCCACCTTGCGGCGGTACTCCGAGGACTTCTCGTAGGGGAAGCGCGAGCGGGAGAGGAAGACGCCCTGGGGGCCGCGCTTGCCGGGGAAGTCGGCCAGGTCGTAGCGCGGGCCGGCGCCGGTACCGCTGAAGGTACCGCCGCCCACGGCGCTGCCGCCCTTCATGTTGTGATTGCCGGCCAGCAGGTTGAGCATCTGCACGGCGAAGGCGGCGTAGAAGCCGTTGCCGGACATCATGCCGCCGTGGCAGTTGACCACGGCGCGGCGGCCGTGGCTGGCGTAACGCTCGGCCAGCGCGACGATGGTGGCCTCGGGGATGCCGCAGTGCTCGGCGTACTCGGCCAGCTCAAACTCGTGGGCCGACTCCCGCAGCAGGGTCATGCTGCTCTTCACCCGCACGGTGGCACTGTCGGCAAGCGTTACCTCGCGGTCGACGAAGAGCTCGGCGGCCATCGCCTCCTCGCCGTGAACGAGCTCGCCGTCGACCACCACCATGGGGGCGTCGGCGTCGCTTCCGGCCTCCGCCAGGCCCAGGTCGCTGGCGCGCAGGAAATGACCGCGGCGCGGGTGGTCCTCGGTGTCGATCACCAGGTGGGTGGCATTGGAGTGGGTGGCCTCGCCGGCGGCGTCCGCGGCGGCCTTGCCGGGCAGTGCCAGGAACGCCTTGGCATAGCCCTGGTTGTCGAGCAGCCAGCGGATGA
This sequence comes from Halomonas terrestris, assembly GCF_049166755.1. Classification (NCBI taxonomy): domain Bacteria; kingdom Pseudomonadati; phylum Pseudomonadota; class Gammaproteobacteria; order Oceanospirillales; family Halomonadaceae; genus Halomonas; species Halomonas terrestris. The sequence goes on from NZ_JBMHFZ010000003.1 coordinate 212,078, forward strand.
TGGCCATGGCGAAGGCGCTGTCGGTGCCGGGGCGGATCGGCACCCAGCGGTTGTGCTCGGCGGCGTGGGAGGTGGAGGCGTTCAGTGCCGGGTCCACCACCACGTACTCAAGGGTGCCGGCGGCTCGGGCCTGGGCGATCAGCCGGCCCTGGCGCTTGAAGGGGTTGCCGGCCTGGCTCGGCGCGCAGCCGATGTACATGATGAAGCGGGCGTTCTGGATGTCCGGCTTGACGTGGGCGTTGGCGCCCAGATCATTCATCACCGCGCCGGAGCCCATGCGGAAGGCCAGGCCGCAGTAGGCGCCGTGGTGGCCGTAGTTGCGGGTGGCGAAGGCGTTCAGCGTGAAGCGCTTGAGCAGGTCGGAGCGGCCGTAGTCGGTGGCCTCCATCACCATCAGCTGGTTGGCCCTGGGGCCGTACTCCGGGTTCTCCGGGTCGATCGGGGTGTCGTGGTCGTGGATGGCGCGCAGGCCGTCCACGTGGCCCTCGCCGAACAGGTCGCCGCCCTCGCAGATCTCCTCGATCAGCTGCTCGAAGGAGATCTTCTCCCAGCGGCGCTCGCCGCGCCCGCCCACGCGCTTGAGGCAGTGGTCGATGCGGAAGGGGCTCTCCAGCTGGCTCATCATGGCGTTGCCGCGGGCGCAGGCGGTGGAGCGGTTGACCTGGCCCTGGCCGCCGAAGGCGCTGACGTGGCGCAGCGCCTCGGCTACCGGGGTGCGCATGGGCAGGTGGTCGTCGGCGGAGAGCGGGTGGTAGGGGTTGCCGGAGACGCGCAGCACCCGGTCGCTCTTGTTGTCGACGCGCACCCGCACGCCGCACTGGGTGGTGCAGCCGTAGCAGATGGTGAAGGCGGTGCGCTGGTCCGGGTTGAGGGTCAGCTCGCCGGTGTCGAGATCGACCCGGTACTCCGGGGCCAGGGAGTTGCCGTGGATGCGGTCCTTCGGCTTCTCGCCGGCGCTGCCGGTGACGCCTTTGGCCATCCTGGCCAGGGGGTCGGAGTAGCCGGCGACGAAGGTGGCGGCACCGCCGGCGGCGACGGCGCCCTTGAGCAGGCGGCGGCGTGAGGTGTCGACGGGGGATTTAGCCATGGCTGGGCGCTCCTTCGGTGGTATGTGCAGCGCGCTTGGCGTCGGGCTGTGCGGTGCTGTCTGAGTTGTCTGAGCTGTCTGAGAGTGAGACGTCGGCGGCGCTGCCGCCCTGGCGCGCCTGGCGCCACGGGATCAGCAGGTCGATCACCAGCACGGCGGCGAGCCACAGGCCGAAGGTGCCGACGATGCCGAGGAGGCCGGAGGAGCCGGCGGGGATGCCGTAGTGGTGGAAGCCGGCGCTGTTGCGGGCCACGTGCTGCACGTCCATCAGCACCACCCAGCGGAACATCCAGCCCATGTGGATGGCCACCAGGCCCAGCACCCAGGCCCAGGCGTAGAGGGCCGGGCGGCGGGCGGCGGGGCGGGTGAGCAGGTAGAGCACCGCGCCGAACAGGGCCACCCCGGTCAGCCCACCCCAGAGGGCGGTGCTGCGCCAGGAGGGGCTCGCGCGCACCGAGTCGAGGGCCGCGGCCACCGAGCCGACGTTGGCGTTGATGCCGTCCAGGAACCAGCTGCCGGCGACGAGGCCGGCCACCACGCAGGCGCCCAGCAGCACCTTGAGCATCTGGCCGTTGCTGGCCGGGGCGCGCAGGCCGCTGACCCGGTTGAGCACCAGGATCAGGCCGGCCGCGGCGATAAAGCCGGTAGTGACCAGCATCGGCGGCAGCCAGACGGTGTTCCACAGCGGGCGCGCCTTGACGATGGCCAGCTCGGCGCCGGTGTAGAGCATGATGCCGGCGGAGAGCGCCAGGGTGGCGAGGCCCACCAGGACCAGCAGGGCGCGCGGGGTTGGAGCGTCACCGAACGACAGCAGGCGGGCCACCAGGCCTCGCAGGCCGGGTGCCTGGCGGTTGGCCTGCAGGGCGGGGCGCCAGGCCAGCCAGGCGAGCAGCAGCACGCCCACCACGTAGAGCGGCAGCAGCAGGCTGCCGATGGACATCCAGGAGCTGGAGGTGGCGTAGGCGTAGAAGTGCCAGAAGCGCAGCGGCTGGTGCAGGTCGGCGAGCAGCGCCACCGGCGCCACCAGGGTGGTGGTCAGGCAGGCCAGCATGGCCAGGCGAGCGCTGGGCAGCCAGCGCTGCCTGCCGAACACCAGCGCCGGGGCCGCCAGCCACAGGGTGGCCCAGGAGAGGGCGATCAGGAAGAAGTACTGCACCGCCCAGGGGTACCAGGCGATGGCGTAGCGGGGCGCGAGCAGCTCAATGGCCATGGAATTCATAACCCATCTCCTTGCCGTGGGGGTCGAGGACTTCCAGGGCCACCGGCTCGGCGAGCGGGCGCGTGATGAAGCGCTCGTCCATGCCGAGGTAGAAGACCTGGGGCAGGGTGTTCTTTTCGGGCTGCAGCACCATCAGCGCGTCCCGGTGCTCGGCGATCATGCGGCTGATCTGGCTCTCGGGGTCGCGCATGTCGCCGATGATCCGCGCGCCGCCCACGCAGCTCTCCACGCAGGCCGGCAGCAGGCCGGCTTCCAGGCGGTGGGCGCAGAAGGTGCACTTGTCGGCGGTCTGGGTCCTGTCGTTGATGAAGCGGGCGTCGTAGGGGCAGGCGTTGACGCAGTAGGCGCAGCCCACGCAGCGGTCGCTGTCCACCACCACGATGCCGTCCTGCTGCTGGTAGGTCGCCTGTACCGGGCAGACCGGCACGCAGGGCGGGTTCTCGCAGTGGTTGCACAGGCGCGGCAGCATGAAGGTGGCGAGCTCGCCGGTCTCCTGGTGCTCGACCTCGTACCGGGAGACGGTGGTGCGGAACTTGCCCAGGGGGGCGGCGTTCTCGATATGGCACGACACGGTGCAGGCCTGGCAGCCGATGCACTGGCGCAGGTCGATGAGCATGCCGTAGCGCTTGGTGGGGTCGCCTTCTCGGCGCGGCGGCTGGCTGTTGATGCCGGCGCTGGCAACGCTCGAGAGCGGTACCAGGGCGGCACCCGCGCTGAGGCGGGCCAGCTGGCCGAGAAGGGAGCGGCGAAGGGGGTCCATGGCGCCTCCGGTGGCCTTCGTGGATCCGGGCAGAACACGATCTGCCGAGGTGAAGTGGTGATACGGGGAGGCTACCTGCGACCAAGGTATGGCATCTTGATGTCGATCAAGAGATCGTTAGCATGCTTTTAATATTGCCTTAATGTTGGTCCGCAACTGGCTGTAATGCAGTGGAAAGTGGGGGGAAGGGGAGGAGCGCCATGCGCCGGTGCCGGGAGGCGAACGCGCGACGCCCCGCTGTCGGCGGGGCGTCGGGATGTGCCGGCGCGAGGACCAGCGCTAGTGCGTGGTGGCCTGCGGGTCGATGGAGCGATACAGCAGCTGCAGCTCGTCGAGTGAAAGGTGCTCGAGGCGGCCGGCCAGCAGGTCGCTGATCTTCTGCATCGGCAACCCGGCGCGGCGTGCGATCTCGCGGCTGCCGAGCTCCGACACGGCGATCAGCCGGGTGATGATGCGCATGAGGCGTGTACGTTGTTCCAGGTCCCTGACATCGAGGTCAGGGCTTCTTCGCGGGGGGTCGAGAAGGTCCGCGCTTTGGGTATGACGTGCAGTGCTCATGATGCTCCAGTGGGCGATTTCGACAAGCACACTATGGGGGCTCTTCGGCGATTTTGCCAGTGTGGATTCGTTGATGCCTTGGTGTCATGGGCAGGTTGACCCGAATTCGGCGGGGAGGCGGCCGAGCGTGCAGGATGGCGGGCGTACCGGGAGCCGCTTCGGACCGATGTGCGCAGCCTGCCGACCCTTCCGGGGCGGCGGGCGGTCGACCGGGCTGGCGAGGGCGAGCACGGGGAGATTGCAGAAAATATCTGAAAACGTAGAAATAGTGCCATTGGCCTCTCACGCTGCGACCGTGCTAGTTTTCCGTCAGGCGTTCAGCGCTTCCGAGCGCCATCGACAATCACACAACAACCTGGTTCCAGGACCGGAGGAGTTACATGAAAGCCTTCAAGTATGCCGTTGCCGCCTCGCTGATCGCCACGGCCCCCCTGGCCGCGGCCCAGCAACTCTCCATCGCCACCGGCGGGACCGGCGGTACCTACTACCCCTATGGCGGTGGCCTGGCCGAGTTGATCAACAACCACATCGAGGGCGCCAGCGCGGTGGCCGAGGTGACCGGCGCGTCCGTCGAGAACATGGGCCTGGTGTGGCGCGGCGATTCCGATGCTGCCCTGGCCCTGGCCGATACCGTCTACCAGGCCTACAGTGGCACCGGAGACTTCGAGGGTCGCCAGCTGGAGAACATTCGCGCCCTGGCTTCCATTTACCCCAACGCCGTGCAGCTGGTCACCCTGGCCGACTCCGACGTGCACACCCTGGAGGACCTCAGGGGCAAGCGTGTTTCCGTGGGCGCCCCGGGCAGCGGCACCGAGCTCAACGCCCGCGCCCTGCTCGAGGCCAACGGCATCAGCTACGATGACTTCACCCCCCAGCGGCTGAACTTCAACGAGACCGCCGATGCCATCCGCGACGGCGACATCGAGGCCGGCTTCTGGAGCGTGGGCCCGCCCACCAGCTCGATCCTCAACCTGGCCACCACCCGGGATATCCGCCTGATCGGCCTCTCCGACGAGGAGATCGCCAACGCCCGTGAGGCCGAACCGGTATTCGCCGCCTACAACCTGCGGGCCGGCCTCTACGAAGGCATGGACGAGGCGGTGCGGACCATCAGCATCCCCAACGTGCTGGCGGTGAGCAGCGAGATGGACGAGGAGATGGCCTACGAGATCACCCGCGTCCTCTTCGAGTACACCGACGAGCTGATCGCCATCCATCCGGCGGCCAACGATACCACCGTCGAGTTCAGCGTCGAATCGACCCCGATCGCCTTCCATCCGGGCGCACTGCGTTACTACGAGGAGGTGGGCGCCGAGGTCGCTGACCACCAGCGGCCGGAATGACCTTCCTCGCCGGGCACTGAGGATGAGTGCCACGATGACCCGCGAATGTCGCCGAGCCTTCGGGCCGGCGACTTTCTGTGCCCTGGCCCTGTTGCTGGTCGTCCTCCCGCTTGCCGCCGACACCCCGGGGCGACTGGAGGTGCGTGGCGACGACGGCCGCCTGATCGCCGCGCTGCCGATGCTCGAGGGGGAGGCCTGGTGCCTGGAGTGGAACCACTCCGTGGCCGGCTTCCCTGTGCTCGACTGCTATCGCCACCGCGACGGGCGCATGGTGCTGGAGCGCAGTCACCTGCCGGATTTCGCCGCCGGCCTCGACCATATCCCCGGCCGTGGCCGCCAGGTCTCCGACGGCGAGGGCGGCTACTGGATCGAGGAGATCGACGAGCCGGTGCCCGGCAACCGCTACCGCCTCCGGGTCGGATCCCCGGAGGTCAACCATCGACTGCTGCACGAGGGACGTCGGCTGAGCCTGAGCGATCAGGCCGCTGGCGAGCGGGTGACGATCCACCTGCAGACCCCGGCGACCACACCCTGACGAGACGTCCATGAGCGAATCCGCCAAGCCCTCTGTCACCGTGCCCGGTGGCAGTGCCATCCAGCCCCGGCCTGTCCTCTGGCTGATCACCCTGGTGGCCGTGGGGCTCTCCCTGTTCCAGCTCTATTCCGCCGGCATCCAGCCGCTGGGGCTCTTCTACCAGCGCAGCATCCACCTGATGCTGATCATGCTGCTGGCGTTCCTGATCTTCCCGGTGTTCGGCCCGAACCGTGACCGTGGCCTCCTGGGCTGGCTCATCGATGCCGTCTTCCTGGCCGGTGCGCTGCTCACCGGCGGCTACCTGGTGCTCTATCTCGACGAGATCATCAGCCGGGCCGGCTTCTGGAGCCAGACCGACATCGTCGTCGGCTGCATCGCCGTGGTGACCGTGCTGGAGGCCAGCCGTCGGGCGGTGGGCCTGGGCATGACCATCATCGGCGCCATCGGCATCCTCTATGCCTTCGCCGGACCGCGTGGCGAGCTGCCCTGGCTCGGCCAGTGGCTGCCGGGCATCCTCGAGCACCGCGGCTACAACATCGACCGCCTGGTGGGCCAGCTCTACCTGGGGCAGGAGGGCATCTTCGGCCTGCCGCTGGGCGTGGCGGCCACCTACATCTTCGTCTTCGTGCTGTTCGGTGCCTTCCTGGAGAGCACCGGTGCCGGCAAGTTCTTCATCGACATGGCCTATGCCGCCACCGGTCGCCAGCGCGGCGGTCCGGCCAAGGCGGCGGTGCTGGCCTCCGCCGGCATGGGCTCGATTTCCGGCAGTGCCATCGCCAACGTGGTGACCACCGGGGCCTTCACCATCCCGCTGATGAAGCGGCTGGGCTACAAGCCGCATCAGGCCGGCGGCATCGAGGCGGCGGCCTCCACCGGCGGCCAGATCATGCCGCCCCTGATGGGTGCCGGGGCCTTCCTGATCGCCGAGTACACCGGGGTTTCCTACCTCGAGGTGGTCAAGGTCAGCGTGCTGCCGGCGGTCATGTACTTCGCCACCGTCTATCTCTTCGTTCACATCATCGCCCTGAAGCAGGGCATGCAGGGCATGGCCAAGAGCGAGCTCCCCCAGATGCGCCAGGTGATGCGCGACGGCTGGCACTTCCTGCTGCCGCTGGGGGTGCTGGTCTACCTGCTGGTGATGCACATGTCACCGATGCGGGTGGGCTTCTATGCGGTGGTCACCATGGTCGTCGTGGCCGCGCTGCGCTATGCCGTCTGGTTCCTGTTCATCGCCCCGCAGCAGGGCCAGCCGGTGACCCTGGCCGGCACCGGCCGGGTGGTCTGGGCCGGCTTCGTCAAGCTGGTCGAGGGGCTCGAGCTCGGGGCGCGCAACGCCGTGGCGGTCTCCATGGCCTGTGCCGTGGCCGGCATCATCGTCGGGGTGGTGGGCCTCACCGGCCTGGGCCTGAAGTTCTCGGCGATGATGATGGCCTTCTCCGGCGGCAACATCGTGCTGGCGCTGATCATGGTGCTGCTGGCGAGCCTGGTGCTGGGCATGGGCCTGCCGGTCACCGCCAGCTATATCGTGCTGATCGTGCTGGTGGGCCCGGCGCTGACCGCCGAGTTCGGCATTCCGCTGCTGATCGCCCACCTGGTGGTGTTCTGGTACTCCCAGGACTCCAACGTCACGCCACCGATTGCGCTGGCCGGCTTCGCCGGGGCGGCGATCGCCGGCAGCAAGCCGATGGAGACCGGGGTGCAGGCGTGGAAGTTCGCCAAGGGGCTCTACCTGATCCCGGTCTTCATGGTCTTCAACCCGGAGATCATCATGGGTGGCCCCTGGCCGGTGCTGATCTGGAACGGGGTGATCGCGATACTGGCGCTGGGGGCCTTCGCCGCGGCACTGGAGGGGTATCTCTTCACGCGAATGTCGCTGTTGCCGCGGTTGGTCATCGTTCCGGCCATCGTGGGGGTGTTCTATCCTGACCTGATGATCGAGGTCGCCGGCGTCGCGGTGATGGCGCTGGCCATCGGCGGCAACTGGCTGGCCAGCCGGCGCGAGGCGGCAGGCTGATCGACTGCCCGGATGGTCAAGATGACGGGGGAGGGCCGCACGGCTAGAATGTGCGGCTTTCCTTCCCGCACGCAGGCAGTTGCCGAGGAGCATCCATGCAGTCTGAACAGTCGCCGAAGGTCGGCGTGATCATGGGGTCGAAGTCCGACTGGCCGGTCATGGAACACGCCGTGGCGATGCTCGAGCGCCTGGGCGTGGCCTGCGAGACCCGCGTGGTCTCGGCCCACCGCACCCCTGACCTGCTGTTCGACTATGCCAGGTCCGCCGCGGGGCGGGGCCTTTCGGTGATCGTGGCCGGTGCCGGCGGGGCGGCCCACCTGCCGGGCATGGTGGCCTCCCAGACCGCGCTGCCGGTGCTCGGCGTGCCGGTGGAGTCCAAGGCGCTCAAGGGCCTGGACTCGCTGCTCTCCATCGTGCAGATGCCCGGCGGCATCGCCGTGGGCACCCTGGCCATCGGCAAGGCCGGCGCCACCAATGCGGGCCTGCTGGCCGCCCAGATCGTCGGCCTGCAGGACGAGAAGGTGCGGGCCGCCGTGGAGGCCTTCCGCGCCGAGCAGACCCAGGCGGTGCTCGACCATCCTGATCCCCGGCCCGACCCGCGCCCCGACAGTGAGTGAGGAGAAGGTTATGGAAAAAGCCATGAATATCGGCGTCCTGGGAGCCGGCCAGCTCGGCCGCATGCTGGCCCTGGCCGGCTACCCCCTGGCCAACCGCTTCACCTTCCTCGACACCACGGGCCACCCCAGCGCGGGGATCGGTGATGTCATGGTGTACACGGACCAGCACCATCTTCTCGACGACTTCCTGGCCAGGGTCGACCTGGTCACCTACGAGTTCGAGCACCTGCCGGTGTCGCTGGTGCAGGCCATCGAGGAGGTCAGGCCGGTCTACCCCTCCAGCGAGGCGATCCGCGTCTGCCAGAACCGCGCCGAGGAGAAGGCGCTGTTCGATCGCCTGGGCATTCCCACCCCGGCCTATCGCCTGGTGGAGCATGCCGACGAGCTCGAGGCCGCGGCCCGCGAGCTGGGCTGCCCGGTGGTGGCCAAGTCGACTACCGAGGGTTACGACGGCAAGGGGCAGGCGGTGCTCCGCGACCCGGCCGAGGCCCACGACGCCTGGCGCTCGATCGGCCACCCACGGCTGATCGTCGAGGCCTTCGTCGACTTCGTGCGTGAGGTGTCGATCATCGCCGTGCGCGGCCGCGACGGCGAGGTGGTCTTCTACCCCATGGCCGAGAACCAGCACGTCGACGGCATCCTGCGCTACTCCATCGCGCCCCTGCCGGACCTGGACGACGCCGTGCAGCAGACCGCCGACGGCTATATCCGTGCGCTGCTTGACGAACTCGACTACGTGGGCGTGCTGACCCTGGAGCTCTTCCAGTGCGCCGACGGCAGCCTGCTGGCCAACGAGATGGCGCCCCGGGTGCACAACTCAGGCCACTGGACCCTGGACGGGGCGGTGACCAGCCAGTTCGAGAACCACCTGCGCGCCATCCAGGGCTTGCCGCTGGGCGATACCGCGGCGCGCCTGCCCACCTGCATGGTCAACGTGATCGGCCGCGAGGGCGATCCGGCGGCCATTCTCGCCCTCGATGACGCCCATCTGCACCGCTACGACAAGAGCGAGCGTCCCGGGCGCAAGCTGGCCCACGTCAACCTGGTGGCGCCGACCCATGAGGCGCTGATGGAGAAGGTGCGCGCCTGCGCGGCCCTGCTGCCCGACGCCCCGGCGCCGCGCTTCAGCTTCGAATAGCAGCACCGATGTGACGCCCGGGCCATGTGCTCGGACAAGCGGCCCCGCCAGATGGCGGGGCCGCTTGCGCTCGGGGGAGAGGTGAGCCGTCAGGCACCGATGATGCCGCCGTCCTCCCGGGTGATCACCAGGGTGGCCGAGCGGGGTATGGCGCTGCCGCCGTCCGGCCAGTGGCTGGCCGGCTCGCCCGCGGCGAAGGCCTCGGCCTCGGTGGTGGCGCCCGGGTGCTGGACGTTGACGAACATGGTGCGCCGGTCCGGGGTGGTCACCACGCCGGTGATCTCCTGGCCGATGGGGCCGGTGAGGAAGCGCCGGATCTCGCCGGTCTCGGGATTGGCGGCGAGCATCTGGTTGTTGCCGAACACCTCGAAGATGCCGGTATTCATGACCGATTCGCTGATGTCGGTCTGGATCCACACCCGGCGGTCGGCGTCGATCCACAGGCCGTCGGGGCTGGCGAAGATGGCGTCCCGGTCCAGCGGCTCGCCGGCCAGGTCGCGGCTGTCGTCGCCGTCCCCGGCCAGCACGAACAGGTCCCAGGCGAAGCGGGTGCCGGCGTGGCTGCCCTCCTCGTGCCAGCGGATGATATGCCCGAAGCTGTTGTCGGCGCGCGGGTTGGCGACGTGCTCGTCGCCGGCCTCGCGGCGGGTGTTGTTGGTCAGGGTGAAGTAGACCTGGCCGGTGACCGGGTCCACCGCGCCCCACTCGGGGCGGTCCATCCGGGTGGCGCCGGCGTGGTCGGCGGCGGCGCGGGTGTTGACCAGGATATCGGCCAGGTCCACGAAGCCGTTCTCCGGCGTGAGGCCGTTCTCGCCCGGGGCCAGGGCCAGCCACTCGCCGCTGCCGTCGTCATTGAACCGGGCGACGTACAGCGTGCCTTCATCCAGCAGCGAGCCGTCGGCGCTGGCGGCGTGGTAGGGGCGGGCGGAGACGAACTTGTAGATGTACTCGAACTGGGCGTCATCGCCGGAGTAGGCCACCACCGGCTGGCCCTCCACCGCGGGGGCGAAGATCACCCCCTCGTGAGCGAAGCGGCCCAGGTGGGTGCGCTTGACCGGGGTGGCGGCTGGGTCCATGGGGTCGATCTCCACCATCCAGCCGAAGGCGTGGGGCTCGTTGCGGTAGTCCTCGGCGGGGGAGGCGCCGCGGGTGCTGGCGTCGAAGCGCAGGTACTCGTCGGCGCCGCTCTGCGCCCGGTGCCACTGGTAGCGGCCGGTGTCGCGGGTGGTGATGCCGTAACGGGCCTGGCGGCGGTCGATCTCGGCGTCGCTGTTGGCGAAGTAGCCGGCCCAGTTCTCCTCGGCGGCCAGGTAGGTGTTCCAGGGGGTGACGCCGTGGGCGCAGTTGTTGAGGGTGCCGCGAGTCATGGTGCCGTCCGGGCTGTACTTGGTCACCACGTGCGCGGTGCCGGCCACGGGGCCGGCCAGGCGCATCGGCGTCAGGCCGGTGATGCGGCGATTGCGGGCATCCTCCACCACCTGCCACTGGCCGTTGTCATCCTCGCGGATGTGCACGACGGTGACGCCGTGGGCATTGAGCTCCTTGAGCACCTGGTCGTCGTCGCGGCTGCCGTCCTCGTTCTGCGGGAAGCCGCTGCGATCCAGCGCCAGCCCCGCCGCTGCCGCGTGCAGGAAGCGCGGCTCGATGTACTCGTGGTTCATCACCAGCAGGCCGTCGCGGGAGCTGCCCGCCAGCGGGAAGAAGTGCATGCCGTCGTGGTGGCTGCCTACCTGGTGGGCCTGCGCCTCGCCGCCGGCGTCCAGCGACCAGGCGGGCATGGTGCCGCTGATCGGCGTGCCCATGGGCAGGATGGTCCGCACCCGGTAGCCGTCCGGGACGACGACGCTGTCGGCGGCGCTGACCGGAATGGCCTTGAAGCCGAGACTCGGCGCCGGGGCGCTGGCGCCGGTGGCGGCGAAGGCGCTGCCGAAGGGCAGCTGGGTCGCCATGGCGCCGGCCACGGCGGCGGCGAGACTGCCGCGCAGCATCGCGCGGCGGCTGACGCGGGACTGCAGGATGTCGCCGAAGTAGTCGTTGCCGGAAGCGTTGCTCATGGGCTCGTCGCCGGCGGCGAGAACGGGGTCGACGTGGCCGGGGTGCTGTGTCATGGGACTCTCCAGTGGGACTGTCGGGGGGAACTCTGCAGGGAGAGGGTGACCGCGACACCTTACATCGCCATGTCGGAACGAGGGCGGTTCGATGACAGTGCCAGGGATGACGGCACCATGAACGGCAAGGGCCCCGCCGAAGCGGGGCCCTGGAGCGAGTGGCAGGCGCTCAGCCCCCGCCGGCGGAGGGCCGCTTGTGACGATGGCCGAACACCGCGCAGGCCAGGCCGATGACCACCATGATCGCCACCACCCAGCCGGGGCTGTAGAAGGTGGTGTAGACCTCCCAGCCGGTCAGTCCCAGGAGCGTGGAGAAGTGGGTGGGGGCCCCCACCAGGTGGCCGCCCAGGGTACCGGCACTGGCGAAGAACAGCCCGCCGAGCAGGGCGAGGATCACCAGTACCCAGCGGCGGGCACCGTCGAAGGCGGCCTCGCCGGCACGCCACACCAGCACGGTGAGCATGGTGAAGATGCCCAGCGACCAGAACGCCATCAGGATATGGTTGCGTGCCAGCGGACTGGCCAGGTTGGCGGCCAGCGGCCAGACCAGGAAGCCAGCGATGATGGCCGCCAGGGCCCCCAGCAGGCCGAGTACCAGCACGGGCAGCAGGGCGGCGCGGCTGAGCTCGGCCATCCTGCCGGGCAGCAGGGCGCCGACCAGGACCATCAGGGTGGCGAGTGCCCAGAACCCCAGCGGGAAGTGGACGAGCATATGGTGCATGCCGGTCATGAGCGGTCTCCTTGACGGTTCGGGCGGAAGTTGGGCAGCAGGCCGAGGGTCACCCCGAGCATGGCGAGCAGCCCGGCGAAGAGGGTCAGGCCCCACTGGCGGGTGATGGTGTCATTGAATTCCATCTCCACCCCGTAGAGGGCGAGCTGCTTCTCGCTGTGGCGGGCCCGTACCGGGGTGCCCTCGGCGATGTCCTCGGCACCGGCGTGAGCGCGGCTGATCAGTAGCGGCCAGTTCACCTGTCCGGGGTAGAAGAGGGTCACTTCCTTCCAGTCATCTGCCCACTCGGGGGTCCGGCCCTGGAAGGGGGTAGCCGTGAGATCGGCATCACGCCCCAGGCCCAGCGAGACGGGCAGCGAGACCTTGTGCCAGCGTCCCCCGGTGGCATTGCGGTGTACCGAGAAGGCCGCCGCATAAAGCCCCTGGTCGCGCAGGATCTTGTCGTCCAGCGGATTGCCGGTATCCAGGCGGCGGGAGAGGGTCACGTCCCAGAAGCCATCGTTCCAGCGCCCTTCGCCCTGCACGGTGATGTCGCCCCGGGAGCCTTCCGCCTGGCGGACAAGCCGGCGGGGGATGACGTCACCGTTCTGCCAGTCGTGGTCGGGATCAAAGTCGATCGCGGTGTCCTCCGCCAGGAAGTAGGGGCTGTCGAAGTCCACCCGGCCGGCCTCGATGTCCTCCCAGCGCAGGGCGGCCTGGCCCGCTTCTTCCGGATCGAGCATCCACAGTGGCTGGCCGGCATCGCCGTCCCAGTTGGTGGTGTAGGGGCTGCGTCCCGCGTCGCCGGAGCGTTCCGCGCCGACCCACTGGTCGTCGGAAAGGTTCAGTGGGTTGGAGCGATGGCCGCGCCAGTGCCAGAGATCGAGGAAGTAACCGGCCTCCCGCTGAGCCTCGAGGGTCTCCGGCGCCTGACGACTGGCCCAGTCGCTCAGGTCGATGCGGGTCCCCGGCAGCGACTTGGTGACTTCTTCCGGGGCCTCGTCGGTGAAGCCAGCGGCCCCGGCCCCGATGGTCATGTAGCCACCATAGCGGGCGAAGTCCGGTACGCTGCCGTCATCGAGCATCATCGCGACGCGATCCTCGTGGAGGCCATACGGGTTGGGCCCCGGCATTCCGCTGCCCTCTCGCACCCAGTCGCCATCCTCGTGGACCAGCACGTCGTGAAGGAGATGCGGGTGTTCGGCAGGCCAGCGGTAGCGGAAGAAGATGTGTGAATCGTTGTAGGCGGCCTGGACCTGGAACGGCATGGTCAGCTCATCGGGAATCGAGATGTTGCGCTCGAGATCGTTCTCGATCACCCCGGTGCCCTGGGTGACCCAGGCCAGCCCCAGGGCAACCGGCAGCCCGAAGACCAGCCAGGGGCCAGCGCCCTTGTCGTGACTTGCCATGTGAACTCCTGCTGCGGATGTGTAAGGTAATGTTGCCATTGGTCAGTATGGATCAGTTTCCTGGTTCTCGCCTGATCTGGATCAAGCCAGGTGTGACGACTTGCCGCGTCAGTTGATCCTGGCGGCCGATGGACAACAATGAAGACGCGGGCAGGGAAGGGGGAAATAGATGCGACGTGACCTGAAGCCTGGCGATATCGCCCTGGTGGTGGCCTTGCTGCTGCCGCTGCTGGTGGCGCTGCCGCGACTGGGCTGGCCGGGCGGTGCGGGGGCAGGTGTCTGGCTGGGCTGGATCGGGCGTACCACGGGGATCCTGGGGCTGGCCATGATGTTGCTGGCGGCGGCGGTGAGCATCCGCCTGCCGGGCACGGATCGCTGGTTCGGTGGCCTGGCCCGGCTCTGGCGGCTCCACCACTGGCTGGGCTTCCTGGCCTTCATCCTGGTGATGGCGCATGCCCTGGCGCTGGGGCTGGCGGCGGTGCCGGCCTCCCTGGATGCCGCGGTGGCGACCCTCTTTCCACCGCTTTCCCACGGGGCGGTCTGGCTCGGCTGGCTGGCCTGGGCGGCACTGGTGGTGTTCCTGGCGCCCACCTTCGACTTCTTCGGCCAGCCCCACTACCAGCGCTGGAAGCGCCTGCACCTGGTGTCGGCGGTAGCGCTGCTGCTGGGGCTCTGGCACGGCCTGCTGCTGGCCGGGGAGACGGCTCTCTGGTGGCTGCTGGGTATCGCCGGGCTCGGTGCCATCGTCTGGCGCAAGCTGGTGTCGCCCCGGGTGGCGCGGTACCCCTACCGTGTCGAGGCGGTGGAGACCCTGGCCCGGGGGGTGGTGGAACTGGTGCTGAGGCCCGAGGGCAGGGCGCTCGCCCACGAGGCAGGCCAGTTCGTCTACCTCTCGCCCCTGGACGAGACCCTGACCGCCGGCCGGGGCGAGGAGCACCCCTATACCATCGCCTCGGGGCCCGACGATGACTTCCTGCGCATCGGCATCAAGGACCTGGGCGATGCCAGCCATGCCCTGCAGGCGGTGACGCCCGGCTCCCGGGTCCTGATCGAGGGCCCCTACGGCGAGTTCTATGGCCGGCGCTTCCCCGAGCGAGACCAGCTGTGGATCGGCGGCGGCATCGGCATCACCCCCTTCGTCAGCGGCGCCCGCGACATCGTCGAGCGCGGGCAGGCCGAGGGGCGCGTCCACCTGTTCTATCTCGCCAATCGCCCGGATCGCGCCTACTACCGGGATGAACTCGACGAGATCGCCGAGCGGGTCGAGGGGTTCACCTTCACGCAGCACTACTCCCGTGACCAGGGCCGGTTGACCGAGGCCTTCCTGCGCGAGCACTGCCCCGACTTCACCGAGCGGGAGATCTACGTCTGTGGTCCTCCCGCCATGAATGCCCATCTGCGACGGCTGCTGGCCGACCAGGGGGTGCCACGTGCACGCATCCACAGCGAGGTCTTCGATTTCCTATGACTATTCACAAGGTTGCCTACTCGGCCTTCGTCGCCTTCCTCGCCAGCCTGCTGACACTGCTGTCGATCAATGCGCTCTCGTCCGACGAGGCCCGTGACGTGGCGGACGGCGAGCGCCGGATCACCCTGGACGAGCTGGCCGAGCACGACACGGCCGAGCACTGCTGGAAGGCCATTCACGGGAAGGTCTACGACATCACCGACTATGTTCCCGACCATCCCACTCCCGAGGCGGTGATCCTCGCCTGGTGCGGCCGCGAGGCCACCGAGGCCTGGGAGAACAAGCGCCCCGGCGTGCCCCACAGCCCCGGGGCCGAGGCGCGGCTGGCACCCTACCTGATCGGCACGCTGGTCGATGCCGACGGCGATGAGTTCGCTACCGAGGCGGCCGTGGCCTCGGCCGGGGAGGCGCCGGCCACCGCCGATGCGGAGCCGCTGTCGCCCGCCGCGGACGAACGCCTGCACCGGGCGCTGCTGGGCCTGCCCCTGGATGGCCACTATCGTGGCGTCTTCATCGATCGCGGGGTGATCCAGGTGAACATCACCTTCGATCTGCGCGACGGCCACTTCACCCGCCTGGAATACCGCCATCTGGCCTACCGGAACCAGGACTACCAGGTCCTGGAGGAGGGCGACGACCTCTATCCGGTACTGGTGCAGTACCGGCAGATTCTCGAACGCCTGGAAGGCCAGCCGGTGAGCGCCATCTTTGCCCTCCATGAGCCCGAGCGGGTGGTGGACGATGTCGACGGCTTCACCGGTGCCACCCTGCGCGGGGCCAAGGTGATCTCGGCGATCCGCGATGCCCTGAATCGAGGTGTCTACGCCTGGCCCTGACCCGTGTCGGGCGGGATGACTCGCCAAGGCAAGCAATATGCGGTAATGATGATGGACCCACAACGATAATCACGGCAGGGAATTCCCGCATGCCCAACCCATCCAGGCCTGCCGACATGAGCGGCGAACACCGCGCCGCTGCCTCGGCTGGCGAGCGTGCCCACCTGCGGGTCGGTGAGCAGGTCCACATGCTCTACGAGCGCCTCTGGCAGCCGATTGTCGCCAGTGTGCTGGCTGCCGTGCTGCTGGTGGCGGCCATGTGGCCGGTGATGCCGGTCGACCTGCTGCTGGGCTGGCTGGGGGCCGTGCTGGTGGTATCCGGGGTGCGCCTCTGGCTGGCCCGGCAGTTCCAGGGGCTGCCGGACTGGCGGCGCCGCCAGCGGCGCTGGCTGTGGCGTTTCGTCCTGGGGACCGTGGTGGCCGGCGCCGTGTGGGGAGGCGCCGGCCTGGTGATGTTCACCATGGAGCACCACGGGCAGCTGGCCGCACTGACCATCGTGCTGGCCGGCATCACCGCCGGTGGCGTCACCACCCTCTCGGCGGTCTGGTGGGTGGCCCCGGCCTTCGTGCTGCCGGCCCTGCTGCCGCTGCTGGTGCAGTTCCTGCTGCAGGGGACCCCCCTCGCCTGGTTGCTGGGGCTCATGGTGGTGCTGTTCCTGGTCCTGGTGATGGTGATCAGCAATCGCCTGAATCGTTTCATTACCGACAACATCGACCTGCGCCTGGCCATGAGCTCCCGGGAGTCACAGCTGCGCGAGAGCGAGAGCCGCTATCGCACCATCTTCCGCCATACCCCGCTGGGGGTGATGCACTTCGACCGCCATGGCCGGGTGCTCGACTGCAATGCCCGCTGCCTGGCGATCCTCGGCATCCGCCGCTCCCGCCTGCTGGGGCTCAACCTGCTGGAGCAGGTGGAGGACCCGCGTGTCGTGCGCGCGGTGAGTGATGCCCTGGAGAACGGCTCGGGAACCTTCGAGGGCGAGTACCGTGCGGTGATGAGCGGCAAGACCACGCCGCTGCGTGCCTTCTACAACGCCCTGCGCGGGGCAGACGGCGAGGTGACCGGTGGCGTGGCGATCATCGAGGACTTCACCGAACGCAAGCAGGCCGAGGCGACCATCCACCGGCAGGCCTACTTCGATCCTCTCACCGAGCTGCCCAATCGGCGCCAGCTGATCGAGTCACTGGAGACGGTCATCGCCGACCGGCGCGATTCCCACGGGCAGGGGCTGGTGCTCTTCCTCGATCTCGACCGCTTCAAGATGATCAATGACTCCCTGGGGCATGCGGTGGGCGACGAGCTGCTGCGACAGGTGGCTGCCAGGCTCGAGGCGTGCCTGGAGAAGGACGACATGGCGGCACGGCTCAGCGGCGACGAGTTCGTGGTGCTGGTGCCTCGGCTCGATGGCGGGGATGAGCCCACTCTGCGGGGGCGGGCCGAGGCGCGCGCCGCCGACCTGCTGGCCGCGCTGCGTCGCCCCTTCGACCTGATGGGACGGCGGATCAGCATCACCCCCAGCATCGGCTACACGCTCTTTCCCTACGCCGAGGAGGAGGTGGGCGACGTGCTGCGTCACGCCGACACCGCCATGTACCAGGCCAAGGCCCGGGGACGGGCGCGGGTCTGCCGCTTCGAGCCGTCCATGCAGGCACGGGTGGCCTGGCGGCTGGAGATGGAGCAGTCGCTGCGCGGTGCCCTGGTGGCGGGCGAGCTCGAGCTGTACTTCCAGCCCCAGCTGGACGCGGGGGGCTTCCTGGTCGGGGTCGAGGCGCTGATGCGCTGGACCCATCCCGTCAGGGGTGTCGTCTCGCCGGAGGTGTTCATCGGCATCGCCGAGGAGAGCGACCTGATCATCGAACTGGAGACCTGGATGCTCGACGCCTGCTGTGCCCTGCTGGCCCGGCAGCCGGTGGAGCAGCTGCCACGGCTCTCGGTGAACATCAGCGTCCGACACTTCTCCCAGCCGGAGTTCGTCGAGACCCTGACGCGACTGCTCGATGCCCACCGGGTCGACCCGGGGCGGATGACCGTGGAGCTCACCGAGAGCATCATGATCGACGGCCTCGATGCCGCCGCCGAGCGCATGCATGCCCTCAAGGCGCTGGGCACGCGTATCTCGCTGGACGACTTCGGCACCGGCTTCTCGTCGCTCGGCTACCTGAAGCGGTTGCCGCTGGACGAGCTCAAGATCGACCGCAGCTTCGTCAGCGACATCGAGACCGATGCCAACGATGCCGCCATCGTCGAGACGGTACTGGCCATGGCCCGTCACCTGAAACTGACGGTGGTGGCCGAGGGGGTGGAGAACGCCGCCCAGCTCGGCTTCCTGGCGGAACGGGGCTGCCGCTGTTTCCAGGGCTTCCTCTTCCATCGCCCGATGCCCGCGTCGGCACTGGAGCAGCTGCTGGCCGAGCGGGGGGACCTCTCGCCGACCGGCTGAGTCAGCCCATGGCGCCACTCGCCCAGAGCCACAGCGCGATCAGCGTGAAGTGTCCCGGGTACCAGGTGAGCCATAGCCGGCGTGGCATGGCAGCCGGCACCCGGGGCGCCAGGCAGTGGGCCCCGGCGGCGAGCCAGAGCACCACCAGGCAGGTGGCCACGGTGAACGACTTGGCCATGTCGGAGCTGTTCATCAGCCCGGCCACCACCAGTACCGGTGCCGCCAGGGCCGCTGCCGCCAGGCGTCCGGAGACGGTGTCGCCGGCCTGGTGAAGGGCGTGCACGGCCAGCATGAACAGCGGGATCAGCAGCAGGCCGCGGTGGCCGTATTCGACCCAGTCGCCGAGCAGCTGCCAGAGGACCAGCGAGGCGAGGGTCGCGAGCAGGAGCCAGTGGGCCCCCAGCTCGCCCCGGCGGTGACGGGTGAGCAGGTCACGCAGCCAGGCGCCCCAGGCCAGGCCTGCGGCCAGGGTGAAGCAGACGTTGAGGACGAAGGCATCCGAGGCCCGGGGCATGAGCATGTAGGGCAGCTGGGCGATCAGGCCGATCACCAGGATGCGCCGGGCGTAGCGCAGGGGGTTGCGGGTGTTGAAGTGCCCGTGCCAGGCGACCATGGCGGCGAACAGCGGGAAGGCGATGCGCCCGATCGATGAACCGGCCCAGTCGAGCTCCCAGCCTGCGGGGACCACGTAGCGGGTCAGGTGGTCGATGGTCATGGTGGCGAGTGCCAGCCACTGTCCCCAGCCGGTCCAGGTGGAGGAGGGGCGGCCGGCAGGGGCGGCAACGGCCTGGACAGTCATCGTGACCTCCATGTGGTGATGACGGTGTTGGCAATGGAGACTATGGACCGGACGGCAGGGAATCGAGTTCCCCGCCGTCGGTCCGGGCGCGTGGGAGGAGGGTGATGCGAAGCGGCTTCGGTTTCGATCTGCGCAGCATGGAGATCTTCGTCGAGACGCTCGAGCAGGGCAGTCAGAGTGCCGCCGCGAGGCGGCTCGGACTCAAGCAGTCCTCGGTCTCCCAGTGCCTGGCCAACCTGGAGCATGCCCTGGGGGTCGCCCTGTTCAAGCGCCACAGCCGGCCGCTGGAACCCACCAGTGCCGGCCGGCTGTTCCACGACCGGGCCAGGCGGATGCTCGAGGAGGCGCGGGCCACCCGGCGCGAGCTGATATCGGGGGGGCTGGGCCGGCTCCACCAGGTGCGGATGGCGCTGGTGGACTCGCTCGCCACCGCCGTGGGCAAGCCGCTGGTCGAGGTGATCAAGCGCCACACCGGCGACTACACCCTGACCACCGGGCTCTCCCACATGCACGGCCATGCGCTGCTGACGCGCCATGTGGATATCATCATTTCCGATGACCGGCTGGAGAACTACGACGGCCTGGAGCGTCATCCGGTACTGGGCGAGCCCTTCGTGATGGTGGTGCCCGAGGGCTTCGTCGGCCCCCTCGACAACCTTCGCTGGCTGGCGCGGCAGCTCGACTTCGTGCGCTATACCCCCCAGTCGCTGATCGGCCAGAGCATCGAGCGTCACCTGCGCCTCAACCGGCTGGAGCTGCCGGCACGGCTGCATCTCGACAACACCTTCGCCCTGCTGCGCCTGGTCGGTGCCGGGGTGGGCTGGACCATCACCACCCCGCTCTGCCTCTACCAGGCGGGCCTCTCCAGCCTGGGCGTGAGGGTGGCACGCTTGCCCACCGAACCGCTGAGCCGGCAACTGACCCTGGTGGCCCGGCGCGATGAGCTCGGCGGCCTGCCCGCCCGGCTGGCCGGAGACAGCCGTCAATTGCTGCGGCGACACTTCCTGGCGGAGATCACCGACGCCCTGCCATGGCTGGCCGAGCAGATCCATCTCGGTGACTGAGCCGGCATGACTATCGATTTCATCGATAGTCATGCCGTCACCGATACCGATGCTCCTTGCGGATTCCTCCCGGCGCTGTCCAGACTCCAGTCACCTTTCGTTACCTGTGCCGGGAACCGCAGACGATGCCGAGAGCCATAACGCGCTACGTATTCTGGGTGGATGTCTTCAACCGCCGGGTGGGGCGGGTGGTCATGCTGCTGATCTTCGTGATGATCGGCCTGCTGCTGTTTGCCTCCGTGTCGCGCACCCTGTTCAATCGTCCGCTGATCTGGGGCATCGAGGTCTCCCAGTTCCTGATGGCGTCCTACTACCTGCTGGGTGGCGCCTACTCCATGCAGATGAGCGCCCACGTGCGCATGGACCTCTTCTATTCGCGCTGGTCGGATCGTACCCGTGCCATCGTCGATGCCGTGACCGTGGTGCTGCTGTTCGTCTTCCTCGGGGCCCTGCTGGCCGGCGGGATCTCCAGCACCAGCTATGCGATCCAGTATGGCGAGACCAGCTACACCTCCTGGTCGCCGCCGCTGGCGCCGATCAAGATCATCATGACGATCGGCATCCTGATGATGCTGCTGCAGAGCCTCTCGACCTTCTTCAAGGATGTGGCCAGGGCACTGGGGGAGGAGCTGGAATGACCCACCAGACCATCGCCCTGCTGATGTTCTCGAGCATGATGCTGCTGCTGCTCACCGGGCAGCGGGTGTTCGGCGTCATCGGCTTCGTCGGGGCGGCCTCGGCCCTGCTGCTGTGGGGACAGGGCGGCGTGGAGATGCCCTTCAACGCGGCGATCCAGCTGATGAACTGGTATCCGCTGCTGACCCTGCCGCTGTTCATCTTCATGGGTTACATGCTCTCGGAGTCGGGCATCGCCGGCGAGCTCTACGAGATGTTCCACGTCTGGATGGGGTCGCTGAAAGGTGGCCTGGCCGTGGGGACCATCGGCCTGATGGTGGTCGTCTCGGCGATGAACGGGTTGAGCGTGGCGGGCATGGCCATCGGTGCCACCATCGCCCTGCCGGAACTGCTGCGCCGCGGCTACGACAAGATCATGGTCACCGGGGTGATCCAGGCGGGCAGCTCGCTGGGGATCCTGGTGCCACCCAGCGTCGTGCTGGTGCTCTACGGCATGATCGCCCGCCAGCCGGTCAGCCAGCTGTGGCTTGCGGGGGCCATCCCCGGGCTGATCCTGGCGGCCCTGTTCGTCGTCTACATCGTCATCCGCTGCCGGCTGCAACCCCACCTGGGCCCGGCGCTGCCTGCCGAGGAACGCCAGCAGCTCGGCCTGGGCGAGAAGCTCAGGCTGCTGCGCGCCGGCATCCTGCCGCTGCTGATCTTCTTTTCCATGACCGGGCTCTTCCTGATGGGGGTGACCAGCCTGGTGGAGAGCTCGGCGGTGGGTGCGCTGGCGGCGACGCTGGCGGCGCTGGCCAAGCGTCGCCTGAACTGGACGGTGATGGAGAACACCCTGCGCAAGACGCTGGGCATCAGTTGCATGTTCATGTGGATCATTCTTGCCGCCCTCTGCTTCGGGGCGGTGTTCGACGGCCTGGGGGCGGTACGTGCCATCGAGAGCATCTTCCTCGACCGTATCGGCATGAGCCCCTGGCAGATACTGGTGATGATGCAGCTCTCCT
Source organism: Halomonas terrestris (assembly GCF_049166755.1). NCBI lineage: Bacteria > Pseudomonadati > Pseudomonadota > Gammaproteobacteria > Oceanospirillales > Halomonadaceae > Halomonas > Halomonas terrestris. The sequence continues at coordinate 233,820 of NZ_JBMHFZ010000003.1, forward strand.
ACATCCTGCTCGGCATGTTCCTCGACGACACCGCCATGCTGGTGATCGTGGCGCCGCTCTACGTGCCGCTGGTGATCAGCCTGGGCTTCGATCCGATCTGGTACGGGGTGCTCTACACCATCACCGTGCAGATCGCCTACATGACCCCGCCGTTCGGCTACAACCTCTTCCTCATGCGCGCCATGGCACCGCCCGAGATATCGCTGGGTGATATCTACCGCAGCGTCTGGCCCTTCGTGGGGATCATGCTGGTGGGGCTGGCACTGATCACCGCCTTCCCGCAGCTGGCACTCTGGTTGCCGGAGCTGTATCGCGGCTACTGAGCGAACGAGGCGCCCGACCGCCTCAAGGAGGTGAAGCACTCGACCCGAAACGCCCGTTTCTTGCCGAACAACAAGCACAACCGCAGGAGAAGAGACCATGACCAACCGTCGCGATTTTCTCAGGAAGGCCGGGGTGGCGACTGCCGCCACGGTCGGGGCCGCCACCGTCGGCGCTCCCTATGTGCATGCCCAGTCCAGCCCCATCCGCTGGCGGCTGCAGACCTATGCCGGGCCGGCCCTGGCCGAGCACGTCATCAAGCCCTCCATCGAGGCCTTCAACAGGGCGGCCAACGGGGAGATGGAGATCGAGCTCTACTATGCCGACCAGCTGGTCCCCACCGGGGAGCTGTTCCGGGCGATGCAGCGTGGCACCATCGATGCCGTGCAGAGTGACGACGACTCCATCAATGCGCCGGTGGATGTCTCGGTGTTCGGCGGTTACTTTCCCTTCGCTTCGCGCTACAGCCTCGACGTGCCGGCACTGTTCCACCACTACGGCCTCAAGGAGATCTGGGAGGAGGCCTACGGCGAGATCGACGGCGTCACCTGGCTGGGCTCGGGCTCCTGGGACCCCTGCAACTTCGTGACCCGCGAACCGATCCGCAGCATCGCCGATCTCGAAGGCAAGCGTGTCTTCACCTTCCCCACCGCGGGGCGCTTCCTCAGCCGTTTCGGCGTGGTGCCGGTGACCCTGCCCTGGGAGGACATCGAGGTGGCCATGCAGACCCGCGAGCTCGACGGCATCGCCTGGGCCGGCATCACCGAGGCCTACACCGTGGGCTGGGCCGACGTCAGCAACTACTACCTGACCAACAACATCTCCGGCGCCTGGTCGGGGTCCTACTTCGCCAACACCGAGCGCTGGGAAGAGCTGCCCGAGCATCTCAAGACGCTGTTCAGGCTGTGCATGGACAGTTCCCACTACTATCGCCAGCACTGGTACTGGTGGGGCGAGGCCCACTATCGCACCACCGGGGGCAAGCTGGAGCTGACCTCGATACCCGAGGAGGAGTGGCAGACCCTCGAGGACGAGGCGCTGGCGTTCTGGGACGAGGTCGCCGCGGAGAGCGAGCGCAGCGCCAAGCTGGTGCAGATCCTCAAGGACTATCGCCAGACCATGCAGCAGGCCGGCCCTCCCTATCGCTACGGCTGAGCCGGGTGACGGGGCGGGGCAACACCCCGCCCCGCGGGTGCCGCCGGCAGGGCGGCGGGAAACGACGAGCAGGCCGGAGGGAGAGGGGCCATGAGCCGACTGCAGGCAAGAGAGATCGAGAGTGTCGAGGACGCCCGACGCATCGTTGAGCAGCGCGGGCTGAGTCATGTGAAGGTCGGCATGTACGACATCGACGGCGTGATGCTCGGCAAGTACATGAGGCGCGAGAAGTTCTTCGCCTCGCTGGAGAAGGGGTTCCAGTTCTGTGACGTGGTGCTGGGCTGGGACAGCAAGGACGAGCTCTACGACAACGTGCACTACACCGGCTGGCACACCGGCTACCCCGATGCCCCGCTGCGCATCGTGCCGGAGAGCTGCCGCGAGGTGCCCGCCGAGGGCGACATGCTGCTGTTCCTGGCCGAGTTCGAGGGCGCCGCCGAGGCGATCTGCCCGCGGGGGGTGCTGCGCCGGATACTCCAGCGGGCGGCCGGGATGGGCTTCAGGGCCCACGGCGCCCTGGAGTACGAGTTCTTCCTCTTCGACGAGACCCCGGACTCGATACGCGAGAAGGGGTTTCGCAACCTCAAGCCCTTCACCCCCGACATGATGGGCTACTCGATGCTGCGCAGCTCGGTGCATGCCGAGCTCTACCACGAGCTGCTGGCGCTGGCCGAGGCCATGGACTTCCCCATCGAGGGGCTGCACACCGAGACCGGCCCCGGGGTGCTGGAGGTCGCCATCGCCGTGGACGAGGCACTGGCCGCCGCCGACAAGGGGGCCCTGTTCAAGACCTTCACCAAGGTCTGGGCCCAGCGCCGGGGCCTGATGGCCACCTTCATGGCCAAGTGGTCACCGGACTACCCCGGCCAGAGCGGTCATATCCACCTGTCGTTGACCCATGCCGAGAGCGGCGAGTCGGCCTTCTTCGATGCCGCGGCGGGCCACTGCATGAGCGATCTGCAGCGTCACTTCGTGGCCGGCCAGCAGCAGCTGATGCCCGAGCTGCTGGCGATGCTGGCACCGACCGTCAACAGTTACACCCGGTTGATCCCCGGTTTCTGGGCACCCACCGATGCCACCTGGGGGGTGGAGAATCGCACCACGGCGCTGCGCGTCATTCCCGGGAGCGCCACGTCGCAACGCGTCGAGTACCGGCTGGGCAGCGCCGATGCCAACCCCTACCTGGCCATGGCTGCGGCCATCGGCTCGGGGCTGTACGGCATCGAGCATCGCCTGGAGCCCGATGAGCCGATCACCGGCAATGCCTACGACCAGTCGCACCCGTCCCACCAGTCGCTTCCGAGGACCCTGTGGGAGGCGGCGCAGCGACTGCGTGGCTCCCGGGCGGCCCGCGAGCTGTTCGGCGACGACTTCGTCGAGCATTTCGCCGCCACCCGCGAGTGGGAGGAGCGCCAGTTTCGTCGCCATATCACGGATTGGGAGTTGGATCGCTATTTCGAAATCATCTGAGCGCCGACCTGTCGCCGGATCGGCCGCGAGTGCTGACACCGATTGACCTGCCATTTGTCCGAGGAGGGGAGCATGGCCATACAACGAACGATCACTCCGGTGGACGGCTCGGTCTACGTGGAGCGGGAGCAGGCCGATGCCGCCGGGGTCGAGGCGGCGCTGGCCCGGGCGGTCACGACACAGCGCGCCTGGCGCGAAGTGCCGATCATCGAGCGGGCCCGCTACTGTTCACGCATGGTGGATGCCTTCGTTGCCCGTCGCGATGCCCTGGCCGAAGAGCTCACCTGGCAGATGGGCCGGCCGATCGCCGCGGCCGGCGGCGAGATCGGCGGGTTCGAGGAGCGGGCGCGGGCCATGATCCGTATCGCCGAGGAGGCGCTGGCGCCCCTTCGCCTCGGCGAGAAACCCGGGTTCACGCGCTACATCACCCGAGAGCCCCTCGGCGTGTCGTTCGTCATCGCACCCTGGAACTTTCCCTACATGACCGCGGTGAACGCACTGGTGCCGGCGATCATGGCCGGCAACTGCGTGATCCTCAAGCACTCGGCCCAGACGCCACTGTGTGCCGAACGGCTGCAGCAGGCCTTCGACGAGGCCGGGTTGCCGGCGGGCGTGTTCCAGCACCTGCATCTCTCCCACGAGGCCACCGAGGCCCTGATCCGTGACCACCGGGTGAATCATGTCGCCTTCACCGGCTCGGTGGCGGGCGGGGCGATGGTGGAACGCAACGCCGCCGGACGCTTCATCGCCACCGGCCTGGAACTCGGCGGCAAGGATCCCGCCTATGTCCGCGCCGACGTCGATCTCGACACGGCGGTGGAGGGGGTGCTGGACGGCGCCTTCTTCAATTCGGGACAGAGCTGCTGCGGTATCGAGCGACTCTATGTCCACGAGTCGATCTTCGATGCCTTCATCGAGCGGGCCGTGGCCTGGGTGCGCCAGCTGAGGCTGGGCAATCCCACCGACCCCGCCACCACCCTGGGGCCGCTGGTGCGTCCGGCGGCGGCGGACTTCGTGCGTGGCCAGGTGGAGGAGGCGGTGGCGGCCGGGGCGAGGGCCTGGGTCGATCCCGGTGACTACCCCCTCTCCACGCCGGGCAGTGCCTACCTGGCGCCCCAGCTGCTGACCGGGGTCGATCACTCCATGCGCGTCATGACCGAGGAGAGCTTCGGCCCGGTGGTGGGTGTCATGCCGGTGGCCGATGACGACGAGGCCGTGGCGCTGATGAACGACAGTGCCTTCGGCCTCACCGCGGCGGTCTTCACCCGGGATATCGCCGCCGGCGAGGCCATCGCCCGGCGCCTCGAGGCTGGCACGGTGTTCACCAATCGCTGCGACTACCTGGACCCCGAACTGGCATGGACCGGCATCAAGCAGTCGGGCCGCGGCTGCACGCTCTCCCGCCTCGGCTACGAGACCCTGACCCGGCCCAAGTCCTTCCACCTCAAGCACGCCTGACGGCGGAGGTCACCATGAGCTTCGATCCCGACCGCTACACCATGAGCTGGAACTATCCGGCCCCCATCCTCACCGGCCCCGGGCGTATCCGTGAACTGCCCGGCCTGTGCCGGGAACAGGGCATGCGCGCCCCCCTGCTGGTCACCGACCCGGGCCTCGCCGGCCTGCCGATGGTGCGTGACATCGTCGACCAGGCGAGTGCCGAGGGGCTGGCCATCGCGGTGTTCAGCGACATCAAGGGCAACCCCACCGGCAAGAACGTCATGGACGGCGTGGCGGCCTTCAACGACGGCGGCCATGACGGGGTGATCGCCTTCGGCGGCGGCTCGGGGCTCGATGCCGCCAAGGCGGTGGCATTGATGGCGCGCCAGCGCGAGGGGCTGTCGCTATGGGCGCTGGAGGATGTCGGTGACAACTGGAGGAACGCGGAGGCGACCGCCATCGCCCCCTGTGTGGCGGTGCCCACCACCGCCGGAACCGGTTCGGAGGTGGGGCGCGCCTCGGTGATCACCGACGAGGCCGCACACGTCAAGCGGATCATCTTCCATCCGGGCATGGTGCCGACCCGGGTGATCCTGGATCCCGAGCTCACCACGGGGCTGCCCCCCGCGGTCACCGCCGCCACCGGCATGGATGCGCTCTCCCACTGCCTGGAGGCCTGGTGCTCGCCGCTCTACCACCCCATGGCCGAGGGGATCGCCGTCGAGGGCATGCGGCGGGTGCGCGACTACCTGCCACGGGCCTTCCGGGACGGCAGTGACCTCGAGGCACGGATGAACATGCTGGTGGCCTCGAGCATGGGAGCGACTGCCTTCCAGCGCGGGCTGGGGGCCATGCACGCCCTGGCCCATCCCCTCGGAGCGCTCTTCGATGCCCACCACGGCACCCTGAACGCCATCCTGATGCCCTATGTACTGCGCGCCAACGAGCGTGCCATCGGCGAGCCCATGGTCAGGCTGTCGCGCTACCTCGACCTCCCCCAGCCCGGCTCCGCGGCGGTGATCGACTGGGTGCTGGAGCTGCGTGAACGGCTGGGCATTCCCCACACGCTGGCGGCGCTGGACATCGACACCCGGCAGGCCGACAGGGTGGGGCGGATGGCGGTGGCCGACCCGTCATCGGGCAGCAATCCCGTCGACTTCGATGCCGAGGGCTACCGGGCGATCTTCGTCGCCGCGGTGGAAGGGCGGCTGTAGGGGTGGCATCCAGCGGCGGTGGTCGCGGGCGGCACGAGGACAAGGAGATTCGCCGATGCGCATAGGGCTTCTGCAGTGCGATGACGTGGCGCCGGAACTGCGCGGTACCCACGGCAACTATCCGGAGATGTTCGAGCGGCTCTTCCATCGGGTCGATCCCGGCCTCGAGTTCCGGGTCTGGCGCTGCCTCGACGGCGAGATTCCCGATGACGTCGATGCCGTGGATGCCTGGCTGACCACCGGCTCGAAGTTCGGCGTCAACGACGGGCTGGCCTGGGTCGACGCCCTGGAGGCCTTCGTGCGCAGGCTGTGGGTGGCGGGCAAGCCGCTGGTGGGCATCTGCTTCGGCCATCAGCTGATGGCCAGGGCCCTGGGGGGCGAGGTGGCGAAGAGCGCCAGGGGGTGGGGCGTGGGCCTGTCGTTCAACCGGGTCCTCGAACAGGCCGACTGGATGACGCCGTGGCAGGCGGGGCTCGACCTGGTGGTGAGCCACCAGGACCAGGTGGAGCGTCTGCCGCCCGGGGCCCGGGTGCTGGCGGGCAGCGACTTCTGCCCCTTCTACCTGATGCAGATGGGCGAGCACTTCCTCGGTGTGCAGGGCCACCCCGAGTTCAGCAAGGCCTACTCCCGCGACCTGATGGGGCTGCGTCGCGATCTGGTCGGCGACAACCGGGTGCGGGAGGGCAAGGCATCGCTCTCGGCCCCGGTGGACGATACCCTGATGGTGCGCTGGATCCTGAACTTCATGAAGCGTGCCATGGAGGGTGGTGGAGATGACGGCTGACACGTCCTGGCAGTGGCCCATGGTCGAGCTCGGCACCGATACGGCCAACCTGATCCTGCTGGGTATCATCCTGAGCTCGAGCATCTTCGCCGATGTCGTGGCCAGCCGTACCCGCCTGCCGCGCATCTCGCTGCTGGTCCTGGTGGGCGTCGGGGTGGCGGTCGTCCAGCAGTGGGGCCTGGGGGAATCCGGTGGCCGGCCACTGGATGGCCTGGGCGAGCCGCTGATCCGGGTGGCACTGGTGATGGTGGCCTTCCTGCTGGGGGGAGAGCTGACCCTGGAGCGGTTGCGCAGTACCGGTTCCCTCATCGTGATCGTGTCGCTGGCGGTCATCGCCACGGGGGTGCTGCTTGTCGGTGCCGGCCTGCTGCTGCTCGGCTTCCCGCTGGTGGTGGCGGTGAGCCTGGCCGCCATCTCGGTGGCCACCGACCCGGCGGCGGTCAGGGAGACGGTACGCGAGAGTGGTGACACGCGCTTCCGTGCCCGACTGCTGATGGGCATCGTGGCCATCGACGATGCCTGGGGAATCCTCGTCTTCGGGTTGGCCATGGCGCTGCTCGGCTGGCTGCTCTCCGCTGATGGCGGCCTGGCGCTGGTGCAGTCCGGATGGGAGCTGGGTGGTGCCCTGGTGGCCAACCTCTCCACCCATCACACCCGCTCGTTCAACGAGATCGAGCATATCGAGTGGCCCTTCCTGGTGTTCTTCTTCGTGCTCTCCGGGGCCAGCGTCGACCTGCGCCATCTCGACGAGGCGCTGTGGCTGACCCTCGCCTATATCGTGCTGCGCCTGGCGGGGCGCTACCTGGGCGGCCTGCTGGGGGTGCGCCTGGCCCGCCAGCGCCAGTCGGTGCTGCCGCGGGACATCGGCCTGGCGCTGACGCCCCAGGCCGGGGTCGCCATGGGCATGGCCCTGCTGGTGGCGGAGCGCTACCCGGCGCATGGGGCCGTGCTGCTCTCGGCGGTGGTGGCCTCCACCCTGGTATTCGAGATGGTGGGGCCACTGCTGGTACGGCGCGTGCTGCGCTGAATCAGTGGCGTGCCGGCCTGGTGTGCAGCAGCCGCAGGCCGTTGGCCACCACCATCAGGCTGGCGCCCATGTCGGCGAAGACCGCCATCCACAGGGTGGCATGGCCGGTGAAGGCCAGGACCATGAACACCGCCTTGATGCCCAGGGCCAGCGCGATGTTCTGCACCAGCACCGAACGCGTGGCGCGGGAGAGGTCCAGGAAGGTCACCAGCCGGCGCGGGTCGTCGTCCATCAGCGCCACGTCGGCGGTCTCGATGGCGGCGTCGCTGCCCAGGGCGCCCATGGCGAAGCCGATATCCGCACGCGCCAGGGCCGGGGCGTCGTTGATGCCGTCTCCCACCATGCCGGTGGGGCCCTCGGCGACGCGAGCCTCGATGATCGCCAGCTTCTCCTCCGGCAGCAGGGCACCGTGGGCCTCGTCGATGCCGGCCAGACGCGCCACCGCGGCGACGCTGTCCGGATGGTCGCCGCTGAGCACCAGGGTGCGGATGCCCCGCCGGTGCAGCGCCTCGATGGCCTCGCGGCTCTCCTCGCGCAGCGGGTCGGCCACGGCGAACAGGGCCAGGGCGCGGTCCTCCTCGCCGAGGATCACCAGGGTCTCGCCGCGCCCCCGGGACGCCTCGAGCCGAGATCTCAGGGCCGGGGTGACGGCACCGAATTCCTCGGCCAGGCGCTGGTTGCCTAGCCAGGCCCGGTGCCCCTCCCGGGTGGCGGTGACGCCGCGGCCGGGACGCTCGTCCATCGCCGCGACCTCCAGCGGGACGATGCCCTCCGCCTCGGCCGCCCGGGCCAGCGCCGCGGAGACCGGGTGGCCGGAGCGTGTCGCCAGCCCGGCGGCCAGGGCGCGCAGCGAGCGGCGCTCGGCGTCGTCCAGCGTCTCGTCGAGGGACTGCCAGTGGCCCTGTGTCGGCTCGCCCCGGGTGAGGGTGCCGGTCTTGTCGAAGGCCAGGGTACGCAGGCGGTGGCCCTGTTCGAGGAAGGTGCCGCCCTTGACCAGGATGCCGGCCCGGGCGGCGGCGGAGAGCCCGCTGACGATGGTCACCGGGGTGGAGATCACCAGCGCGCAGGGGCAGGCGATGACCAGCAGCACCAGGGCGCGGTAGATGCCCTCGAGCCAGCCGACCCCGAACAGCCAGGGCCAGGCGAGGCCCACCAGCACGGCGATGGCGAAGACCACCGGAGTATAGATGGCCGCGAAGCGATCGATGAAGCGCTGGGTCGGGGCACGCTGCCCCTGGGCCGCCTCCACGGCGTGGATGATGCGCGCCAGGGTGGTGTCGGAGGCCGGGCGGGTGGAGCGGCAGGTGAACTCGCGGCCCTGGTTGACGCTGCCGGCGAACACGCTGTCGCCGGGCCCCTTGTCCACCGGCAGGCTCTCGCCGGTGATCGGCGACTCGTCGAGGGTCGGGTGGCCCTCGACCACCTCGGCGTCCAGCGCCAGCCGCTCGCCGGGGCGCACCCGCAGCAGGCTGCCCGGGGCGACCTCGCCGGCCGCCTGCACGACGACGCGGCCATCCTCCTGGAGCACGCCGGCGGTCTCCGGGGCCAGGTCGAGCAGTTCGCGGATGGCATTCCGTGCCCGGCCCAGGGAGCGGGCCTCGATGCGCTCGGCCAGGGTGAACAGCACGATCACCATGGCGGCCTCGGCCCACTGGCCGATCAGCAGGGCACCGGTCACCGCCACGCTCATCAGGGCGTTGATGTTGAGGGTGCGATGGCGCAGGGCGATGAAGCCCTTCCGCCAGGTGGGCAGGCCGACCATGGCGATGGCCGCCAGGGCAAGCACGGCGGGCAGCCAGGGCGTGCCCAGCTCGATCCAGTCGCTCACCTCCGCGACCAGCGCGATCACCGCGGCGACGCCGAGCTTCCACCAGTTCTCGCGGGTGGTGGGCGCCTCGCTGCGCCGGGCCGGGTCGAGGGTTTCCGCGGTCATGCCGGTGGCGGCGATGCGCTGGCGCACCTGCTCCTCGTCGGCATCGCGGTGGTGGACCGTCAGCACGCGTCCCACGAGGTCGAACTCCAGCGCCTCGACGCCGGGGGTGCCCTCCAGGGCGCGGCGCAGCAGCGCCTCCTCGGTGGGGCAGTCCATGGCCTCGATGCGCAGGCGCAGGGCGCGGGCGTCCCGTGGCGGAGCGCTGGGCCGTTCCGGGGCGAGGGTGGTCGCGTGGCAGTTCGATCCGCAGGTTCTTTCGGTCATGGATGAGGCTCCGTGTCATCGTCTATGCTGATGACACACCCTGTAGTGGCTACAGGGTCAAGTCCCGAGGAGGTCCGATGAGAATCGGTGAGCTTGCCGCGGCCACCGGCTGCGCGGTGGAGACCATCCGCTACTACGAGCGCGAGGGGCTGCTGCCCGAGCCGGCACGCAGCGCGGCCAACTACCGGCTCTACGGCGAGCCCCACGCCCAGCGGCTGCGCTTCATTCGCCACTGCCGCGCGCTGGACATGACGCTCACCGAGATCCGCACGCTGCTCGATTACCACGACCATCCGCGCCAGCCGTGCGATGCGGTCAACGGCCTGATCGACGATCACCTGGCCCACGTCGAGGCGCGCATCGCCCAGCTCGAGGCGCTGCGTGACGCCCTGGTCATGCTGCGCTCGCGCTGCCAGGGTGCGGCCGACTCGGCCCACTGCGGCATCCTCCAGGAGCTGTCGCAGCCGCTGGGCGAGGAGGCCTTGGCCATGCCGGCCGAGGCCACCAGCCATGTGCCGGGGCCGCACCATGGCGGTGGGACGCGCTGACACCAAAGCGCCCCCGGCGATGGCCGGGGGCGGTAGTGGTTCAGAGGGGGCTTCAACGAGCGGCGAAGAGGACGGACTCCTCTTCGACTTGGCTACTCCTCGCCAAAGTACTTGGCGTGGATCTCGTCGTAGGTACCGTCCTCGCGCAGCGTGGCGAGCGCCTCGTTGAAGCGCTCGGCGAGGGCCTCGTCGCGCGGGCGGAAGGCGATGCCGAAGCCTTCGCCGAAGTACTCCTTGGGCTCGGTGATCGTCTCGCCGACCACCTTGTAGTCACGCTCGTCGCTATCGATCAGGGTCGACTTGCCCACCGGGAAGTCGAGGAAGACGATATCCAGGCGCTGGGCTTCCATGTCCAGCACCATGTCATCGGCGGTGGAGTAACGGTTGACCTCGGCCACGTCGCGGTAGAGGTCGGTGGCGTAGTTGTCCTGCAGGGTGCCGCGCTGCACGCCGATGGTCAGGCCCTCGAGGGCCTCCGGGGTGGGCTCGTCGATATCGAGGTCGGCCGGGGCGAACCAGGCGGAGGGCGGCGTGATGTAGGGGTCGGAGAAGAGGACGGTCTGGCGGCGTTCCTCGTTGATGGTCATCGACGACATGATGGCGTCGTACTTGCGCGACAGCAGGCCGGGGATGATGCCGTCCCACTCCTGCTCGATCCACTCGCAGGTCACGCCGATCTCCTCGCACAGGGCGTTGCCCAGCTCGATGTCGAAGCCGGTGAGCTCGCCTTCCGGGGTGCGGTACTCCATGGGCTCGTAGGGGACGTCGACGCCGAAGCGCACGTGGTCGTACTCGCGGGCCTGGGCCGTGCCGGCGGCCAGGGCCACGCCGAGGATCGATACGGTCAGCAGTTTCTTCATGGGTCGTTTCCTTGTTGTTTCCAAGTCACTGTTCAAGGGTGTCTTGTGGACATCATCGTCGACTCTAGCTCAGTCGTCGCCGGTGGGGAACGGGGGCGGCGATGCGCTGGCCAACGCTCGTTTGACGCCTTGTCGTCAGGCCGGTTTCAGGTGCGCCAGCAGCTTCTTCTCCAGGTAGCGGAAGAAGTAGAGGATGGCGAACGTCAGGCAGAGATAGATCAGCGCCACGAAGATGAAGGCCTCGAAGGGGGCGTAGTAGCGCGCATAGACGAAGCGCGCCGCCCCGGTGAGGTCCATCAGGGTGACCACGCTGGCAATCGCGCTGGCGTGCAGCATGAAGATCACCTCGTTGCCGTAGGCCGGCAGCGCGCGGCGGAAGGCGCTGGGCAGGATGATGCGGCGCATCATCAGCGCCTGCGACATGCCGTAGGCGCGCGCTGCCTCGATCTCGCCGCGCGGCGTGGCCTTGATGGCGCCGCGGAAGATCTCGGTGGTGTAGGCGGCGGTGTTGAGGGTGAAGGCGATCAGCGCCGGGTAGAAGGCCTCGCGGAGCATCGGCCACAGGAAGGTCTCCTGGATGCCCTCCACGAACACCACGCCGTAGTAGATGATGTAGAGCTGCACGAGCAGCGGCGTGCCGCGAAACACGTAGGTGTAGGCATAGATCGGCAGGCTGATCCAGCGGTGGCGCGAGCTGCGCCCGATGGCCAGCGGCACGGCCATCACCAGGCCGATCACGAGTGACAGGAAGACCAGCTGGCTGGTGGTGACCAGCCCCTCCCAGTAGTAGCCCAGGGTCTGCGGCGTGAAGATCACGTTGCCTTCCAGCAGGGCGGCAAGCCATTGGTTGATCATGTCCATGTCAGTGCTCCCCGAAGCCGACGTTGTAGCGCATCTGGAGCCGCAGGAAGATCCACTCCGAGAGGCTGGCGATCAGCAGGTAGATGAGTGCCACGGGGATCAGGAAGGTGAAGGGTTCGTGGGTGGCGCGCGAGGCTTCCGCGGCCACGCGCACCATGTCGGAGAGGCCGATCACCGAGACCAGGGCGGTGGTCTTGAGCAGCACCATCCAGTTGTTGGAGAGTCCCGGCAGGGCGTGGCGCATCATCAGCGGGAAGCGGATGCGCCGGAACACCAGCCAGGGGCTCATGCCGTAGGCCTTGGCGGCCTCGATCTGGCCGTGGTCCACGGCCATGAAGGCGCCGCGGAAGGTCTCGCCCATGTAGGCGCCGAAGATGAAGCCGATGGTGAGCACGCCCGCGACGAAGGCGTTGAGGTCGAGGTACCAGTCCACCCCGAAGCGGTCGTAGAGCATGTCGGTGATCGCGTTGAGCCCCATCTGGCCGCCGAAGAACAGCAGCATCATCAGCACCAGGTCCGGCACCCCGCGGATCAGCGTGGTGTAGAGGGTGGCGATCCGGTGCAGCAGCCAGCTGCGCGACATCTTGGCGCTGGCGGTGAGCAGCCCCAGCACGATGGCCAGGGCCAGCGAGAGCACCGCCAGCTGGATGGTGACCCCGGCGCCCTCGAGCAGCCGCGGGCCGTAGCCGTGAAGATCGAGCATCTCCGTTCCCTTCCGTGCGTGAGCGTCGGTACACGACGCCTCAGTATTTGGGCGCCAGGAACTGCCTGAGGCGCGGCGACTGCGGGTTGCCCAGCACCTCATCGGGCGGGCCGGCTTCCTCCACCACCCCCTGGTGCAGGTAGATCACCTGGCTGGAGACATCCCGGGCGAAGCCCATCTCGTGGGTCACCACCACCATGGTGCGCCCCTCGGCGGCCAGGTCGCGCATCACCTTGAGCACGTCGCCGACCAGCTCCGGGTCCAGGGCGGAGGTGGGCTCGTCGAACAGCATCACTTCCGGGTCCATGGCCAGCGCCCGGGCGATGGCGCCGCGCTGCTGCTGGCCGCCGGACATCTGCGCCGGGTAGGCGTCGGCGCGCTCGGAAAGGCCGACGCGCTCGAGGAGGGAGCGGGCGTGCGCGACGGCCTCCCGCTTCGACTTGCCGAGCACATGGACCGGGGCCTCGATGACGTTCTCGAGCAGGGTCATGTGGGCCCAGAGATTGAAGCTCTGGAACACCATGGAGAGCCTGGCGCGCATGCGTACCACCTGCTTCCAGTCGGCCGGCTCGCGGCCGTGACGGGTCTGCTTGAAGCGGATCTCCTCGCCGTGGACGATCAGGTCGCCCTCGTCGGGCTGCTCGAGCAGGTTCATGCAGCGCAGGAAGGTACTCTTGCCGGAGCCGGAGGCTCCGATCAGGGTGATGACGTCACCCTTTCGGGCCTTCAGGGAGAGGCCCTTGAGGACTTCGGTGTCGCCGAAGCGCTTCTTGATGTTGCGCACTTCCAGCGGGATCGGGGTATCGGCCATGGAACGGGCTCCAGGTCAGGTAAGGTCGCCACGGGCGACGCGCCGGCACGGACAAGTGGCGCGAAAAGGGGGCGATTCTAGCAGCCCGTCGGGATTTCGACAGCGAGGCGTCGATGGAGAGGTATTCGACTTTGGTAGAAAAAGTGGCGAGTCTTCGTCATGATGTTATCTCCGGGTTGTTGTAGTTTTTCGATAATTTCATCTATGTCCAGGCGGATTGTCCGCAGGATCCTGTGCGTGGCGATCAGGTTTCCGGTGCCGGTGCGGGGCTGACGAGCAGTGCCGCCCGTGCCCCCAGCTCGACAGCGGCATTGGGGAAGACCACCCGTATCGGCGTCTCGCCGACCCGGGTAGCGCCGGCGCGGGCGTCCTCGGCCAGCAGGGTCCCGGGAGCGAACTCGGTGAAGTTGGGCGTGTCGTCGGGAAAACAGAGCCGAAACGCCTCGGCCTCGCGCATCAGTTCATGCTCCACCCTGAAGTAGGCCATCTGCCCGGGGTCGCCGGCGACCGGCTCCTTCCCGGCGATCAGCGCATCGAGCAGGCGCCCCAGCGGCGCCAGGGCCGCCAGGTCATTGTGGCCGAAGGGGAGGGCGCGTCCGAGCTCGACGGTGAAGGCCTGGGCGCCATGATAATGCTTCGAGTAGTGGGAGAAGGTCCAGCTGTGGCGATGCTGGTGGAGTACCGCCTGGATGCCGGCGGCGGCGAGCCAGCGCCACTGCTCGGGGGTCACCGCCGTCCCGGCGAAGGGGCTGACCACGAAGCGCGGGTAGCGGCTGTCGCGGATCGCCGTGTGAAGGTCATAGTGCAGGAGAGGCAGGTCGTCGTGACGGACGTGGAAGTCGTCCACGGCGGCCATCAGCTCCCGGGCGCGGTCCGGCTCCATGCCGGTCTCGGCCAGGTCGCGCTGGAAGAGCCGGTTGAGGTTGGTGCCGACGAAGCGCTCGCCCCGGCGGATCGCCTCCAGGTTGCCCAGGATCACCAGCACCGGGGCGCCCAGCCGGCTCAGTCCGGCCTCGAGTCGGGCCAGGCTGTCGCCGAGCAGCTCGATGGGGGCGGTCTCGTTGCCGTGGATGCCCACCGAGAGGATGCAGGCGTGGGCAGCATCGCCCCGGCGATCCGGGATCAGCTCGAGCAGGCCCGGGCCGCGGAGGGTGAACCTCCCGCCGGACACCCGGCCCCCGTCGGCTGCCGGGGCGCCTTCGAGGCTGTTTGCGATCCATTCATTCAGCATGGCGCCCTCGCCGGGTCGGGCCAGCGAGATGGCCGCCATGGGATGATCGTATGTCGTGCATGGAGTACCCGTGTTGATCCTGTTCGGTCTGGCGACACCATCCCGAGTGGCCGCTCGTGCCACAAGCCCCGGGGTCGGCCTGGTGTAAGCCCGGGTGCGATATTGAAATTCCGGCTCGTTGCCGGTCGGCACGGGCCTCGCCCGGCTCCACCGCGAGCGGTGCGTCCATCGTGCAGGCCGCGAGGGCGGGGCGTGACCTTTGCAGGATGGGGAAGGGCGTGACGCTGCGCTAGACTGTCCGCCTGCCGGATGCCAGGACGCCGCCATGATCGACCATGCCCGCCACCTCCAGGACCACTATGATGCCCACGCCGCCGGTGACGGGGAAAGCCTGGTGCAGCGTGTCTGCGCCGCCTTCCTGGCCGCCGGCTGCGATCCGGACGCTCTCTCGCTGGACGAGGTGGCCGGCATCGACCAGCTGCACCTGGGTGGTCGCCGTGCCAGCCGCTCGCTGGCGGACCTGGGCGTGCTGCGCCCGGGCGAGCGGGTGCTGGACGTGGGCTGTGGTACCGGCGGTGCCAGCCGTCTGCTGGCGGCGGAGTATGGCTGCGAGGTCATCGGGGTGGACATCACCCCGGCCTTCGTCGAGCTGGCCGACTGGCTGAGCGCCGCCACCGGCCAGGCCGACCACACCCGCTTCCTGTGTGCCGATGCGGCGCTGACCCCGCTGCCCGATGCCAGTGTCGACATCGTCTGGTGCCAGCATGCGCTGATGAACATGCCGGATGTGCCCGGTGTGCTGGCGGAGTGGCGGCGCCTGCTGGTGCCCGGCGGACGGGTGCTGCTGCACGAGGTGGTGGCCGGGGACAACCCGGCGCCGCTGGTGCTGCCGGTGCCCTGGGCGCGAACGGCCGCGACCAGCCACCTCCAGTGCCGCGAGGCGCTGGAGGCCAGCCTGGCAGGCGCGGGTTTCTCGCCCCTGGTGGTGCGCGACGTGACCGACGCCGCGCTGGCCTGGCGGCAGAAGCATGCCCGCCGGGAGGCGGGCGAGGAGGTCGCCGGCGTGTCACTGCCCGGTCCGGCGCTGATCTTCGGCAAGGTGTTCCCGACGATGGGTCGCAACCTGCGTGACAACCTGGCCGCCGGGAAGGTGCGCATCCTGGAAGGCGCCTGGCGCCTGGAATGACGCGCAGGAAGTGCCGCGGCGGGAGATCCCGCCACGGCTCGGATCAGCGGCTGTCCTGCATGCTGACGTAGCGGGGCCTGCGCACCAGGTAGCTGAGCGGATGCAGCACCAGCCAGGCGGCGATCGCCAGGCCGATGACGGCACCGATCATGGCCGCCCAGTCGAAGACGGTGGCCACGTAGGAGAGCCGCGAGTGGGTGAACAGGGGGATCCACCACAGCCCCGAGAGGCCCACGGCCAGGGCGGCCAGGTTGGCCCCCAGGCAACGGTACTGGAGGGCGCGGTAGCCGCGCAGGCGGGCGATCAGCTGAACGCCGATCAGCACCGCCAGGGCGCCCAGGATCAGCCCCAGGAAGGGCGCCAGGGCATACATCAGGATGGTCAATGCTCCGGATACGGTCATGGTCGTCTCTCCTCAGGCCTGGCCTTCGAGCACGGCGTAGTAGGCCGGCTGCAGCATGCGATCCTTCATCACCCAGACCGCCCAGGATTCTTCCCGCGGATCGATGAAGGGGAAGGAGGGCAGGAAGGCCAGGTTGTCGTCATAGCCGAACTCCACCAGCATCGCCTTGCCGATGCCGGTGATCATCGGGCAGGAGGTGTAGCCATTGTGGCGGGCGGGCAGCGCCTGCCCCTGGATCTGCGCGACCAGGTTGTCGGCCACGATGGGCGCCTGGGCCTTGACGCTGGCGGCGGTCTTGTTGATCGGCGCGCCGATCACGTCGCCGATGCCGAACACCTCCGGATAGCGGTTGTGCTGCAGGGTGTGGATGTCCACGTCCAGCCACTCGCCGCGGAAGGGGCCATCCAGGGCGATCAGGTCGCTCTGCTTGACGAAGTCCGGCGCACTCATCGGCGGTACCACGTGGATGAAGTCGTAGTCGGCGACCACCTTGCGCTCGCCCTCCCGGGAGAACTCCGCCTCCCGCAGCTGATGGTGCGAAGTGAACTCGCTGTCCGGGCCGACGAAGGTGAACTCCGCCTGACGCGCGCCGGGATCGATGGCGGAGAGCCGGTAGTGGTGAAGGCGGTTGACGCCCTGGTCGTCGAAGCGCTGCTTGACGAAGTCGTTGATGAAGGGCTGGCTGAACAGCGCTCCGCCGGGCGCCATGAAGTCCACCTGGTAGTCGTCGCGGCGACCGGTCTCCTCGAGCCGCGAGAGCGTGGTGAAGGTCATCTTCAGCGGCGCACCGGCGCACTTCACCGGCGTGGGCGCCGCGGTGAAGATGCCCTTGCCACCGCCCTTGGCGATCCAGGCGTCGATGGCGTCACGGGTGCGGGTCGCGCCCTCGATGCTGGCATAGACGCTGCCGATGCCGTTGGTGCCGACCAGGTCAGGCGACATGCCGTCGATCAGGTGGTAGTTGAGCTGCAGGCCGGTGGCCACGACCAGGTAGTCGTACTCGAGCTGGCGTCCGCTGGCGAGCTCGACACGACGGTTCTCGGCATCGATGCCGGCGGCCGGCTCGCGCACCCAGTCGATACCGGAAGGCACGAACTGGGCGTTGGGACGCATGGTCTTGTCGGGGTTCCAGACGCCGGAGGCGACCAGTGTCCAGCCCGGCTGGTAGTGGTGTGTCTCGCGCGGCTCGATCATGGTGATACGGGCACCGTCGAGACGACTGGACAGGCGGTTGGCCATGGCCATGCCGGCGGCACCGCCGCCGATGATGACGATGCGGGCATTGGTGGAAACGCTCCTGGCATGCAGCCCGGTGGGCAGCAGCAGGCCAGCGGCGCCGGCGCCGAGCCCCAGCTTCAGCAGCTGGCGCCGGTCGAGGCGGACGGGTTGCAGAGGGTAACGGGGCATGAGGCGGCTCCTGCGTATCGGGTCAGGCACTGTCATCAAAATATTATATGCTTATAACCCATATTTTATAACCCAGCCTTAATCAAATGACACCACCTTCCTTGGTCTGCGGCAATCTGACGCATGGTATCGGGGCGCCTTTTCCCCGGTTCGTTGATCCGCATCAGGTCCATCCTGCCCGGCTCAGCCATACTTCCGGAAGGCCGGGGGCGTGAGGCATCCCTCTGCCCATGCAGGGAGGGGAGGCGATGAATCACGAACGATGGGCCGGGTGGCTGGCAGCGGCGGTGATGGCCGTGCTGCTGGTGTCCGGGGCACATGCCAGCACGGCGGACCACAGCCGGTTCGAGGCGCTGCAGGGGCCCTTTACCAGCGGCGAGGAGGTCACCGAGGCCTGCCTGGGCTGCCACACCGAGGCGGCTTCGGAGGTGATGGAGACCCGCCACTGGACCTGGGAGTACCACAACCCGGTGAGTGGAGAGCGGCTCGGCAAGAAGAGCATGCTCAACGGCTTCTGCATCGCCGACCGCTCCAACGAGGCCTTCTGCCACGCGTGCCATGTGGGCTATGGCTGGGAGGACGACAGCTTCGACTTCACCAACCCCTTCAAGGTGGACTGCCTGGCCTGCCACAACACCGGAGACTACAGGAAGGTGCCGGGCCTGGCGGGGCACCCCGCCTACGAGCTGACCGAGTATCCCCCGGGATCGGGCACCTTCCACGAGCCCACCGATCTCGAGGCGGTGGCGCAGAGTGTCGGGCCCACCTCGCGCCAGACCTGTGGCAGCTGCCATTTCTATGGTGGTGGCGGTGACGGCGTGAAGCATGGTGACCTGGACTCCTCGCTGGTGGATGCCCACCGTGACCTCGATGTGCACATGGCCACCGATGGCCTGGATTTCACCTGCAGCAGCTGTCACCGGACGGAAAGCCATGCCGTGCCGGGTAGCCGTATCCAGGTGTCGGCGGCCGATGCCAACCGTGCCATCCTGCGGGGCGAGCCCACCGACCGGAATCCGGCCACCTGCCAGGCCTGCCATGGCGACACGCCCCACGAGTCGGGCGCCATGGCCCAGCGCCTCAACGAGCACACCCGCACCCTGGCCTGCCAGACCTGCCATATCCCGGCCTTCGCCCGCGGCGGCGTGCCCACCAAGATGGGCTGGGACTGGTCGACGGGTGGCCAGCTGGACGAGGAGGGCCGGCCCTTCCAGCGCCGGGACGAGAACGGCCATGTCATCTATGACAGCAGGAAGGGCGATTTCGTGCTGGGCGAGAACGTGGTCCCCGAGTACCTCTGGTTCAACGGCGACACCACCTTCACCACCACGGAGACCGTCATCGACCCCGACGCCGCGCCGGTGGCGATCAACACCTACCACGGCACCCCGGGGGGGGAGGACTCGCGGATCTGGCCGGTGAAGCGCTTCCACGGCAAGCAGCCCTACGACAGCGTGCACAACACCCTGCTGGTGCCCCATGTCGCGCTCCCCGATGACACCGCCTTCTGGTTCAACTTCGACTGGGACCTGGCGCTGGAGGCAGGCACCGAGGCCGCCGGCCAGCCCTTCAGCGGCGAGTACGACTTCGTCGAGACCACCATGCTGTGGCCCATCACCCACATGGTGGCCCCCGGCGAGCAGGCACTCGGCTGTGCCGCCTGCCATGCCGCCGAGGGCCGGCTCGCCGGCGTGGAGGGGGTATGGATGCCGGGCCGCGACCGTCACCAGCTGCTCGATCGCTTCGGCTTCGGCCTGGCCGGCCTGATGCTGCTGGGCGTGGTCGGTCACGGCGCCCTGCGTTTCGCCAACCGGAATCGGCGCAAGGAGCCCTGACATGAGCCAGCGGATCTATCTCTTCACCCGTTTCGAACGGTTCTGGCACTGGGCCCAGGCCGCCCTGGTGATCATCCTCCTGATCAGCGGCTTCGCCATCCGCGGCGTTCATGAGCTGATCCCCTTCGGTCCGGCGGTGCGGATCCACGAGACGGCGGCCTGGCTGCTGATCGGGCTCTGGGTGTTCGCCATCTTCTGGCACTTCACCACCGGGCAGTGGAAGCACTACATCCCGACCCTGACGAACATCGACGCCATGGTGCGCTACTACGCCTGGGGCATCTTCACGGGCGCTCCCCATCCCTACAAGGTGACCGTGGAGCGCAAGCACAACCCGCTGCAGCGCCTGGCCTACCTGGGGGTCAAGCTGGTGATCAACCCCCTGGTCTGGGTGTCGGGCCTGCTCTACCTGTTCTGGGGCAGCGTGCGCGACAGCGTGCCGGCCTTCCTGGGCCTGGAGCAGGTGGCCGGGCTGCACGCCCTGGGCGCCTTCCTGATGCTGGCCTTCCTGATCATCCACGTCTACCTGTCCACTGCCGGCCACACGCCGCTGGCCCATATCAAGGCGATGATCACCGGCTGGGAGGAGGTCCATGACGAGAGCGAGGTCAAGCGCCCGCCTCGCGGCTCCTGAGCCGCGGCCCCCACGACGACGGCCACCGCCAGGGCGGTGGCCGTCGTGCTTTCGGCAGGCCGCGGCTCAGCCGCTGATGCGCTCGGCGATGGCCTGGCCGAGGGTTTCGGTAGTGCCGGTACCGCCGATGTCCGGGGTCAGCACCGTCGGGCCGGCGTCGGCCAGCACCGCCTCGAAGGCGTCGACGATCGCCTGGCCGGCCTCCTGGTGACCCAGGTGCTCGAGCATCATGGCTCCCGACCAGATCTGGCCGATGGGGTTGGCGATGCCGCGCCCGGCGATGTCCGGGGCACTGCCGTGGACCGGCTCGAACAGGCTGGGGAAGTCACCCTCGGGGTTGATGTTGGCCGAGGGCGCCACGCCGATGGTGCCGGTGCAGGCCGGGCCCAGGTCGGAGAGGATGTCGCCGAACAGGTTGCTGGCCACCACCACGTCGAACCAGTCGGGGTGCATGACGAAGTTGGCGGTCAGGATGTCGATATGGAACTGGTCGACGCTGACGTCCGGATAGCCGCCGGCCATGGCCTTCACCCGCTCGTCCCACCAGGGCATGGTGATGGAGATGCCGTTGGACTTGGTGGCCGAGGTGAGCTTTTTTCGAGGGCGGGAGGCCGCCAGTTCGTAGGCGTACTTCAGTACCCGGTCGACCCCCACGCGGGTCATCACCGTTTCCTGGATCACCACCTCGCGGTCGGTGCCCTCGAACATCTTGCCGCCGATGCTGGAGTACTCGCCCTCGGTGTTCTCGCGAACCACGTAGAAGTCGATGTCGCCGGGCTTGCGATCGGCCAGCGGGCTCTTGATGCCCGGCAGCAGCTTGCAGGGGCGCAGGTTGATGTACTGGTCGAACTGGCGGCGGAACTGCAGCAGTGACCCCCACAGGGAAACGTGGTCCGGCACCTTCTCCGGCCAGCCCACGGCACCGTAGAAGATGGCATCGAAATCCTTGAGCTGGTCGAACCAGTCGTCGGGCAGCATCTTGCCATGCTTGAGGTAGTAGTCGCAGCAGGCGAAATCGAAGTGCTCCAGGCGCAGGTCGATGTCGAAACGCCTGGCGGCGGCTTCCAGGGCGCGCAGCCCCTCGGGCATCACTTCGGTGCCGATGCCATCACCGGGGATCACGGCGATACGGTGGGTCATGAAGGGTTCCTCTGGGCTTGGCTGGGTGTCGCAGCCAGTCTAGTCTGCCAATTCCCCGAGATAATCGGGCTATAGTGCAATTCATTGTTGATCAAAAGTGGAGAATGGCATGATCAAGGGGAGCGACGATGGCCCAGATCGATGACCTGGCCTTCTTCCAGCGCCTGGCCCATGCCGGCAGCCTCACCGCCACGGCCCGCGAGCTGGGGCTGTCGCTGTCGGCGGTGAGCAAGCGTCTCAAGCAGCTCGAGGCCCGCCTGGGGGTGGAACTGGCCAGCCGCACCACCCGGCGCCTGACCCTGACCGCCGAGGGGGAGCGTTACCTGGCGCGGGGGGCCGCCATCCTCGAGGAACTCCACGAACTCGAGGAGGCCCTGGGCGAACAGCAGACCGAGCTTTCCGGGCCGTTGCGGGTCAATGCCACCTTCGGCTTCGGCCGGCGTCATGTGGCGCCGCTGCTCTCGGCCTTCTGCGCCCGGCACCCACGGCTGGAGGGGGTGCTGGAGCTCTCCAACTTCCCGCTGAGCCTGGGGGACCAGGCGTTCGATATCGGTATCCGGGTGGGAGAACCACCGGATTCGCGGCTGGTGGCGCGACGGATCCTGGCCAACCGACGGGTGCTGTGCGCATCACCGGCGCTGGTGGCGAGCCTGCCGAGGCTGACGACCCCCGCGGACCTGGCCGGCTGCCCCTGCCTGCTGCTGCGCGAGAACGACAGCGACTTCGCGGTGTGGCGGTTCCAGCGGCGTGGTGACCCGACAGAGGAGCAGGCGGTGAAGGTCGCCGGCCCGCTCGCCAGCAACGACGGCGAGGTGATCGTGGGCCTGGCGCTGGATGGCCACGGCGTCGCCCTGCGCTCCTGGTGGGACGTGCACCAGCACCTGGCCAGCGGCGCCCTGGTCGAGCTGCTGCCCGGGTGGCGTGGGGTGCGCGCCGATTTTCACGCGGTCTACCAGCAGCGACGCCATGTGCCGGCGCGCATCCGCGCCTTCGTCGCCTTCCTCGAGGAGGCGATGGCGGGGCGGGTGCCGGCCATGGCCGAGGAGGTCGCCGGGGATCAGGGCAGGGCGGATGGGGGTGGCGGCAGTCGTCTCAGGGGGTCCTGGCGAAAGTAGCGGGCGAGCAGGTCGTAGAGGGCCGGGTAGGCCCCGTGCAGCACCTGAGGGGCGGTGAAGAAGTGCTCGCAGCAGACCGCGAAGCACTCGCCCGGGTGGCTGGCGGCATAGTCGTCGATGGGGGGCGGCTCGCCACGCTCCAGGTGCGCCTGGAGGTCCTCCCACACGCCCATGAACACCCGGTGCCAGTCCCGCGGGTCGATCTCGCGGGGCAGCGGCGGGAAGCCGTCGACGTCCAGCGAGTTGCCCAGGTCGAGCTTGTGGGCCAGCTCGTGGATCACCACGTTGAAGCCGTTCCAGTCGCCGCTCTCCATCAGGTCCGGGAAGGCCACCACCACCGGGCCCTGGTGGGAGGTCTCGCCGGCACGCTCGTCGACGTACTCGTGCATCACGCCGAACTCGTCCATCTCCTCCACCCGGCGCCGGAAGGCCTCGGGCAGCACCAGGATCTCGTGGACCCCGGCGAAGGCCTCCTGGTGCTCCGACTCGCTCCAGCCCAGTGTCAGCAGGCAGGCCTGGGCGGCCAGTGCCAGCCGCGCCGGCAGGTCGAAGGGGGTGGTCTCGACCAGGTCCGGGTGCAGGCTCAGGCGCCTGGCGTGCAGGAAGCGCCAGGCGCGTCGGCCCAGGCGTTCGGCCTCGTCGTTGCCCAGCGTCGCCAGCAGCGGCAGGCGTGCGCAGGCCTCGTGCCAGGCCTCCCCGGGAAAGGGATGGCGGGCCTCGAAGCTCTTCGCCCGCCAGCGGCGCAGGTGGCGCAGCATGGCGTCAGCCCTCCTCCAGGTTCGCCCCGGATGGCCGGCCCCCGGACTTCCACGACCAGTCGCGCCAGCGCAGGTCGAAGAGGTCCTTGCGACGATCCTTGAGATTGGTCACCGAGCCCTCGGCGCGCACCACGGTGAGCCGGGTCAGGTCCAGGTCCGAGAACATCACCATCTCGGTGTTGGGGGTGGTCTCGGAGAGCACGGCGTCGTGGGGGAAGGCGAAGTCCGACGGCGAGAAGACCGACGACTGGGCGTACTGGATGTCGAGGTTCTCGATCGAGGGCACGTTGCCCACGCTGCCGCACAGCACCACGTAGCACTCGTTCTCGATGGCCCGCGCCTGGGCGCAGTGGCGCACCCGCAGGTAGCCGTTCTTGGTGTCGGTCCAGAAGGGCACGAAGAGGATGTCCATGTCCTGGTCGGCGAGCAGCCGCGAGAGCTCGGGAAACTCCACGTCGTAGCAGATCTGGATGCCCACGCGGCCGGCGTCGGTATCGAACACGCACAGTTCGTCGCCGCCGTCGATCACCCAGTCGCGACGCTCCTGCGGGGTGATGTGCAGCTTGTCCTGATGCTCGATGGTGCCGTCACGGTGGCACAGGTAGCTGACGTTGTAGAGGCGATCGTCGTCGCGCAGCTCGATCATCGAGCCGGCGACGATGTTGATGTTGTAGGCCACCGCCATGCGCGACAGCTCGGTGACGAACTGCTCGGTGAAGCCGGCCAGGAAACGGATCGCCGCCTGCTGGTCCTGTTGGGCGGCGCGGTCCTGCAGGCCCATCAGCGGGGCGTTGAACAGTTCCGGGAAGACGGCGAAGTCGCTCTGGTAGTCGGAGAGGGCGTCGACGAAGTACTCCACCTGCTGCAGTACCGCCTCCACCGAGTCGAATTCGCGCATCTGCCACTGCACGGCGCCGACCCGCACCTGGGTGGGGCGGTTCTCGAGCACCCGTTCGGCGGGCTCATAGAGGATGTTGTTCCATTCCAGCAGGGTGGCGTAGCCCTGGGACTTCTCGTCCTCCGGCAGGTACTTCCGCAGCAGGCGCTTGACCTGGAAGTCGTTGGCCAGCTGGAAGGAGAGGATGGGGTCGTGGATCTCCTTGCGCGCGACCCGGTCGAGGTATTCGGCCGGCGAGAGTTCGTGGGCGTGCTCGTGGTACTGGGGGATGCGCCCGCCGGCGAGTATCGCCCGCAGGTTCATCGAGCGGCACAGCTCCTTGCGCGCCTCGTAGAGGCGCCGGCCCAGGCGGTAGCCGCGATAGTCCGGATGGATCAGCACGTCCAGCCCGTACATGGCGTCGCCGTCCGGGTCATTGAGGATGATCTCGCGCTTGCCGATCAGGTCGTCGTAGCGGTGCGGGTTGGAGAAGGTGTCGTAGTCGACCAGGGCCGTCAGGGCCACGCCGACGATGATCTCGTCGTCCTCGATGGCGATCTGCCCATCGGGAAACTCCTTGATCAGCTTGTCGATGGTGGGTTTCGGCCAGGCGCCGCCGATGTCGTCGTAGACCCGGTCCATCAACGCCTGGAGCTGGGGATAGTCGTCCGGGGTCAGGTTTCGCAGGTTCAGGTGCAGATCGTCGAGGGACATGACGCGTCGGTTCCTGGTCAGGGTGAAGGGACGGATTCTAGCATGCACCCGAAAGTCGGCGACTGTCATGCCCGGTTCATGGCCCTTTCATCGCGGTGACACCCGGCCCGTGCAGGATGCCCGCAAATCGATGAATCACCGGCTACGCTGTTCAAGGGGGGCGGGGTGAGCGACAGGCCGCACTGCTCCAGGCTTTCGGGCAACGAGCACGCCATGCACGACGACAGGAACAAGGACAAGCGAATCCGGCTCGAGGCGGTGAGCAAGGTCTGGAGCGGCCAGGCGGCCGTGGACCGGATCTCCTTCGAGGTCTCCCCCGGCGAGTTCGTGATCCTGCTGGGGCCTTCCGGCTGCGGCAAGTCGACCACGCTGCGGATGATCGCCGGCCTCGAGCAGGCGAGTGCCGGGCGCATCCACATCGGCGAGCGCGACGTGACCCACCTGCCGCCGGGGGACCGCGGCATCAGCATGGTGTTCCAGTCCTATGCGCTCTTTCCCCATCTCGACGTGGCCGACAACATCGTCTTCGGCCTGCGCAGCCGCAAGGTGCCCAGGGCCGAGCGCGAGGAACGGCTCGACCGGGTCGCTCGGCTCGTGGACCTCGAGGCGTATCTCGATCGCAAGCCGGCCCAGCTCTCCGGCGGCCAGCGACAGCGGGTGGCCCTGGCCCGGGCGATCATCTCCGAACACCCCATCTGCCTGATGGACGAGCCGCTATCCAACCTCGACGCCCGACTGCGCGGCGAGATGCGCAGGGAGATCAAGGCGTTGCAGCAGCGACTCGGCATGACGGTGATCTACGTCACCCACGACCAGGTCGAGGCCATGAGCATGGGCGATCGGGTGATCCTGATGCAGGCGGGGAGCATCGTCCAGGACGCCACCCCCGGCGCGCTCTACGATCGGCCGGCCTCGTCCTTCGCCGCGAGCTTCATCGGCAGCCCGGCAATGAACCTGGTCGCGCTTTCCGCCGCGGCCGATGGTGCCGTCATCGATGGCGAGCCGCACTGCTCCATCGCTCCCCACGAGGCCAAGGGCCACCTGCTGGGCGTGCGCCCCGAGGCCATCGCCATCCTGCCCGCGGAAGCCCCTGGCGTGCCGGCCGAGGTGATCGATGCGGAGTACCTGGGCGCCGACAGCATCCTGCGCCTCAAGGTCGGCAACCAGGAGCTGCGGGCCCGGGTCGACGGCGTGCCCGCGTTCGCCGCGCGTGCTCCCTGTCGCCTGCAATGGCCGCCCTCGGCGGCCCACTTCTTCAGCGCTGGAGACGGGCAACGCCTGGCTCTCCAGGGATATGACCTCGCCACGGCCCCCGGCCGGCGGGTGCAGCAGCATCCAGTACACAGGAACGAGGCCCCGACCTCCCCCACCCCAGCGGGGAACGACACTCCAGGAGTGAAGCGATGAACGCACGACTTTCCCTCAAGACGAGCAGCCTGGCGGTGGCCGGCCTGCTGGCTACCGGCTCGCTGTCCGCCCAGGCGCAGACCGAACTGACCATGTACTACCCGGTGGCGGTGGGCGGTGCCCTCACCGAGGTGATCGACGGCCTGGTCGCCGACTTCGAGGCCGAGCACCCGGACATCTCGGTGGATGCCATCTACGCCGGCAACTACGACGACACCCGGGTACGCGCCATGTCGGCGGTCGAGGCGGGGGACGCCCCGCAGCTCTCAGTGATGTTCTCCATCGACCTCTACGAGCTGCTGGAACAGGACGTGATCGTCGCCTTCGACGACCTCGTGCAGAGCGACGAGGAGCGTGAATGGCTCGACGGCTTCTACCCGGCGCTGATGGAGAACGGCCGGCTAGACGGCCAGACCTACGGCATCCCCTTCCAGCGCTCGACGATCGTCTTCTACTGGAACAAGGAGGCCTTCGCGGACGCCGGCCTCGATCCCGACACGCCTCCCGAGACCTGGGAGGAGATGGCCGAGATGGCCGCCACCGTGCGCGAGGCATCGGGGGGCGAGCAGTGGGGGGTCATGGTGCCCTCCACCGGCTACCCCTACTGGATGTTCCAGGCCTTCGCCTTCCAGAACGGCCATCGGCTGATGAGCGACGACGGCACCGAGGTCCATTTCGACGACCCGGCGGCCATCGAGGCACTGGAATACTGGGTGTCGCTGGCCGAGGAGCACGGGGCGATGCCCGACGGCACCATCGAGTGGGGTACCCTGCGCCAGAACTTCATCGAACAGTCCACCGCCATGATGTGGCACAGCACCGGCAACCTCACCGCGGTGCGCAACGAGGCCGGCTTCGACTTCGGTGTGGCCATGCTGCCCATGAACACCCAGCGCGGCAGCCCCACCGGCGGTGGCAACTTCTACCTCTTCAAGGATTCCAGCGAGGAGGAGCAGCGCGCCGCCATGACCTTCATCCGCTGGATGACGGCACCGGAGCGCGCTGCGGCCTGGTCCATGGAAACCGGCTACATGGGGGTCAGCCCGGCGGCCTACGAGACGGAGGCGCTGCGCGACTACGTCGAGACCTTCCCGCCGGCGGCGGTGGCTCGCGACCAGCTCGAGCACGCCACCGCCGAGCTGGCCACCTACCAGGGTGGCCGGGTGCGGCGCGCGCTCGACAACGCCATCCAGGCGGCGCTGACCGGGCAGATGTCACCCGCCGAGGCTCTGGCCCAGGCCCAGGCGGAAGCCGAGGCCGCCCTGCGGCGCTACTCGCGCTGACGCATCAGGTCGCCGGGGCAAGGGCCCGGACAGGACATGCCATGGTGATCCACAATGCCGACCGACGCATGCAGATCTACGGCGCCCTGCTGCTGCTGCCGGCGGCGGTGCTGCTCGGCACCTTCGCCTACCTGCCGACCGTCGCCACCCTGATCAACAGCCTCTTCCTGCCCGGCTTTCGCGGGGCGCCGCCGGAGTTCGTCGGGCTGGAGAACTATGCGCTGCTGGTCGAGGACCGCACCTTCTGGCGGGTCGCCCGCAACAACCTGATCTATGCCCTGGGCACCATTCCCACCTCCATCGCCCTGGCCCTGGGCATGGCGCTGTTCGTCAATGCCCGCCTTCCCGGTCGCGGCTTCGTGCGCATGGCCTACTTCACCCCGACCATCCTGCCGATGATCGCTGCGGCCAATATCTGGATGTTCTTCTACGCGCCGCAGATCGGCCTGTTCAACAGCCTGCTGGGGGCGATCGGCATCAGCGGGCCGAACTGGCTGGGCGACCCCGGCGTGGCCCTCGGCGCGGTGATCGTGATGACCATCTGGAAGGAGGCCGGCTTCTTCATGATCTTCTACCTGGCGGCGCTGCAGAGCATCCCGCCGGAACTCGAGGAGGCCGCCAACCTGGAGGGCACGAGCCGCTGGAGCTACTTCTGGCGGGTGACCTTTCCGCTGTTGATGCCGACTACCCTGTTCGTGCTGATCAATGCGCTGATCAACGCGGTGCGGGTGGTGGACCACCTCTTCATCCTCACCAAGGGCGGGCCCAACAACGCCACCAACCTGCTGCTCTACTACGTCTACGAGAACGCCTTCTCGTTCTTCGACCGCACCTATGCCGCCACCATCACGGTGGTGATCCTGCTGGTGCTGGCGGTGGTGGCCACGGTGAAGTTCACCATCCTCGATCGCAGGACACACTACCAATGAGCCAGCCGAGCATGACAGCCACCCGGAAGCGCTCGTTCGCCATCCGGGTGCCCCGCCTCGAGACCGTTGCCGCCTGGTTGCTGGCGATCATCTGGATCTTCCCGCTGCTCTATGCGTTCTGGGCGGCCTTCCACCCACCGGCCTTCATGGTGCGTTTCGAGCTGCTGGCGCCGCTGACGCTGGACAACTTCGCCGATGCCTGGGAGCAGGCGCCCTTCGCCCGCTACTACCTCAACACCTTCCTGCTGGTCACCGGTATCGTCGCCGCCCAGTTCGTGGTCTGTACCCTGGCCGGCTTCGCCTTCGCGCGTTTCCCGATCCCCGGCAAGGACATCCTGTTCATGCTGGTGCTGATCCAGCTGTTCGTGTTTCCCGAGGTCCTGATCGTCGAGAACTATCGCATCGCCAGCGCCCTGGGACTGGTCGATACCATCACCGGCATCGGCCTGCCCTACGTGGCCAGCGCCTTCGGCATCTTCCTGCTGCGCCAGACCTTCAAGACCATCCCCCGCGAGCTGGAGGACGCCGCACGGGTCGAGGGCTGTGGCTGGATGGCGATCCTGCTCAAGGTGTACGTCCCGCTGGCCAAGCCCACCTACCTCGCCTACGGCCTGGTCTCGATCAGCCACCACTGGAACAACTTCCTCTGGCCCCTGGTGGTCACCAACTCGGTGGAGAGCCGCCCGCTCACGGTGGGGCTGGGGATCTTCTCGGCGCCGGAGACCGGCGTCAACTGGGCCACCGTCAGCGCCGCCACCCTGCTCAGCATCGCCCCGCTGCTGGTTGCCTTCCTGCTCTTCCAGCGTCAGTTCGTGCAGTCGTTCCTGCGGGCGGGGATTCGCTGAAGCCTGGCCACTTCAGCGCTCGTGCGGGGCTTGCCTGCCGGTGCCCTTCCTTCCCGTGGCGAAAGGCCTGCCGGGTCCGAGCGGGATGGTTCGAGATGCCTCCGACCTGCAGGGAACGGGTGAACCACTACACTTGTCGTGAGCCCACAACTGCAACGGAGGAGGACCATGAGTCAGGGACCGGTCGAGAAGGGCGGAAAGGCTCAGCTCTACCGCATGGTCATGGATGAGCACCTGTGTCCTTTCGGTTTGAAGAGCAAGGACCTGCTGCAGCGCAAGCGACTCGATGTCGAGGATCACCACCTGACCACGCGGGAGGAAACCGAAGCCTTCATGAGGAAGCACGGGGTGGATACGACGCCCCAGGCTTTCATCGACGGTCAGCGTATCGGAGGCTATGAAGCGCTGCGTGAGTATTTCGGACTGGATTCGCCGGAGGAGGACGAAACCACCTACCAGCCTGTGATCGCGCTGTTCGCCACGGCTTTCCTGGTGGCGCTTGCCGTGAGCTGGACGGCGACGGGCACATTGCTGAGCGCCAGGATGCCGGAATATTTCGTGGCCATCGCGATGACGCTGCTGGGGCTGCAGAAGCTCAAGGATGTGGAGAGCTTCAGCACGATGTTTCTCAATTACGACCTTCTTGCCCAGCGCCAGGTGCGCTATGGCTACGTCTACCCCTACGCCGAGACGCTGGCGGGCATCCTGATGCTGGGCGGCGCCCTGGTATGGCTGGCCGCGCCGATGGCACTGTTCATCGGCACGGTGGGTGCCGTCTCGGTGTTCAAGGCCGTCTACATCGACAAGCGGGAACTCAAGTGTGCCTGCGTGGGCGGGGACAGCAATGTGCCACTGGGGTTCGTGTCGCTCACCGAGAATCTCATCATGGTGGGCATGGGCATCTGGATGCCGCTGCGCATGTACGTGCTGTAATGTCACGGGGGCTGCGTCGCTCGGCTGGTGCGTTACATCGGGCCGGGCGAACGCCCGCGTTCAGCGTGGATAGCCGTGCTTCTCGCTTCCCTCCGGCGCGCCGCGAGAGTGGTGGGAGCCTCGGCAGCAGCGACGTGCCAAGCTCTCCGCATGGCCGGGGCGAGGCCAAGCAACGTCTTTCGGATCGACGAGCCGCCAGGTGGTTTCGCTGCCCGCGCAGAAAACCCGCCGTCGGTCGAGCCGGGTGGTGTCGAGACTCATGACGGCGTCGCACCCTGGCGCACCAGGGGCTGGGTCAGCGTCTGGGCCATGATCACCCCCGCCAGGACCAGCACGCCACCGACCAGGTGGAACGGCGCGACGCGCTCGCCCAGGAAGGCCATGGCGATCAGCGCGCTGAACAGCGGCATCAGGTTGATGAAGATGCTCGCCTGGCTGGCGCCGATCTGGCGCACCGCATGCATCCACAGGAAGGTGGTGATGATCGAGGCGGGAATGCCGGCATAGAGGATCAGCCAGACGTTGTGGCTGTCGATTGGCGTCATCGGCCCCATCAGGTAGCCGGGGAGCAGGAAGAGGGTGGCGAAGACGGCCTGGAGGTAGAGCACCACCCAGGGCGGCAGGTCGAGGGGCCAGCGCTTGAGCATCACGCCGTAGAGGGCATAGCAGGTGGCCGCCACCACCATCAGCAGGTCGCCCAGGGCGACTTCCAGCTCCAGCAGCGAGAGCGGGTTGCCGCGCCCCAGCAGTACCGATACGCCGACCAGTGCCAGTATTCCGCCCAGGGTGCCGCCGAGGCTCGGGGCCTCGCGCAGGATCAGGGCGCTGAGCAGTACCGTCAGCAGCGGCACCATGGCGGCGAGTATCCCCATGTTGGTGGCCGAGGTGGTCGCGGCGGCGACATAGGCCAGCCCCTGCCACATGGCCATGCCGAGCAGGCCCAGCAAGGCGAGCTTGGGCCAGGCACGGCGGATGGCCCCGCGATGCCGCAGGGCCGCAGGAAGGACGAAGGGAGTCAGCACGACCAGCGCCAGGACCCAGCGCAGGAAGGCGATGCTGCTGGGGGCGATGGCGCCCACGGTGAGCTGGTTGATGGTCATGTTGCCCGACCAGATCAGCACGGCGCCGAGCGGGGGCAGGAAGTAGAACAGCGGCATGGGGGCCTCTCGGAAAAGAAGAAGCCCCGCGGACCGGGGCTCTGTAGGACAGTGCATCCTAGTATGCCGATGCATCGATGCAAGCGCCAAGGACGCCGGCGACGGGCCACCCTCAGCGCAGCTGGCTGTCCTTGCTGCCGCGGCGGTTGTAGCCGCTGAAGGCGGTGCGGCGCTTGTCGCACTCGTTCTGGCAGACGATGCACAGCCGTACCCCCGGCAGGGCCTCGCGGCGTGCCCGGGGGATCTCGTCGCCGCACTCCTCGCAGTGGCGCCGGCTCTCGCCCCGGGGCAGTTCGCTGCGCGCCCGCTTCAGGGCGTCCTCGACCGTGCTGTCGATCTGCTCCTGCACGGCGCCGTCCCTCGACCAGCCTCCCGCCATGGTGTCCTCCACACGACCTGTTCGCCCAGTCCTGTCCCCAGTCTGGAACAATCACGCGCCTTGTCCAGGCCGCCGGCCACGGCGGGACGGGCCCCGCCATGGCGGGGCCCGTCGGAGCATGGTTCGGCGCCGAGGCTCAGCCGATGGCGGCGACGCCGGCGCGGGCGATCTGCACGTCCTGGTCGGGCTTGACGCCGGAGATGCCGACGGTGCCGGCCACCTCGCCGTCTACCAGCACCGGCACGCCGCCGGCCAGCAGCGACTGCATGGGCGCGGTGACGAAGGCGGTGCGGCCGCCGTTGATCATCTCCTCGAAGGCCTGGGTCTCGCGGCGGCCGATGGCGGCGTTGCGGGCCTTCTGGGCGGCCACCTCGGCGCTGAAGGGCGGGGCGCTGTCCATGCGGCGCAGGCCGAGCAGGTGGCCGCCGTCGTCGGCCACGGCGATGGTGACGCCCCAGCCGTTGGCTTCGGCCTCCTGCTGGGCGGCATCGAGGATGGCGTTGACATCGGTCAGGGTCAGGGCGGGCTTGGTCTTCATGGTGGTCTCCTCAGGGGGTCAATGCTTCGTCGACGATCTCGATCCAGTGGCGCACCTCGGTGCGGTTGGCGCCGGCCAGGTGCGTCTGGCAGCTGAATGATTGAGCGCGGTGACGATCTTTCATGTCAGTGCCTCGTCCACGATTTCGATCCAGTGGCGCACCTCGGTGCGGTTGGCGCCGGCCAGGTGCGTCTGGCAACCGATATTGGCGGTGACAATCACCTCGGGGTTGCCGGCCTCGAGGTTGTCGAGCTTGTTGTCGCGCAACTGCTTCGAGAGCTCGGGCTGGGTGATGGAGTAGGTGCCCGCCGAGCCGCAGCAGAGGTGGGCATCGGCCACCGGCGTCAGCGCGAAGCCGAGCCGGGTCAGCACGCCCTCCACGGCGCCGCCGAGCTTCTGGGCGTGCTGCAGGGTGCAGGGGCAGTGGAAGGCGAGCCGGCGACCCTGCTTCACGCTCAGGTCGTCGAGGGCCTCGTCTCGCAGCACCTCGACCAGGTCCTTCGCCAGTTCGCTCACCCGGGCGGCCTTCTCGGCGTAGGCCGGGTCGTCCTTGAGGATGTCGACGTACTCCTTGACGAAGGCGCCGCAGCCGCTGGCGGTCTGCACGATCGCCTCGGCGCCGGCCTCGATGTGCGGCCACCAGGCGTCGATGTTGGCCCGCGCCCGGGCGCGGCCCTCGTCATGGGCGTTGAGGTGGAAGTCGATGGCGCCGCAGCAGCCGGCCTCCGCCACCGGGGTCAGGCCGATGCCGAGG
Source organism: Halomonas terrestris (assembly GCF_049166755.1). Lineage (NCBI taxonomy): Bacteria > Pseudomonadati > Pseudomonadota > Gammaproteobacteria > Oceanospirillales > Halomonadaceae > Halomonas > Halomonas terrestris. The sequence continues at coordinate 266,736 of NZ_JBMHFZ010000003.1, forward strand.
CGATCCAGCACCCGGGCCGTGGCGGCGTTGGTGTTGGGCGAGAGCCCGGGCTGCACGCAGCCCTCCAGGATCAGCATCTGCCGGGCGTGTTGCCTGCCGTCGGGGCGCTTGCCGGCATCCACGGGGGCCGGCGGCATCTTGTCCCGGAGGGCACCGGGCACCAGCGGCTTGAAGGTCTGCCCCAGTTTCAGCAGCGCCTGGAAGCGCTTCGGTTCCACCAGCATCTTGCGCAGCGCATAGCGCTGGGCCCGCTCGGCCGGCTTGCGGGGCACCCGGCGCTCGATCTCGGCGCGGCCGATGTCGAGCAGCTTGTGGTACTCGACCCCGGAGGGGCAGGTGGTCTCGCAGTTGCGGCAGGTCAGGCAGCGGTCCAGGTGCAGCCGGGTCTCCTCGGTCACCTTGTCGGCGCCCTCGGGGGCCTCGAGCATCTCCTTCATCAGGTAGATGCGCCCGCGGGGGCCGTCGCGCTCGTCGCCCAGCAGCTGGTAGGTGGGGCAGGTGGCGTTGCAGAAGCCGCAGTGCACGCAGCTGCGCAGCACTCGGTCGGCCTCGCGGATATGCGGCTTCTTGAGGTCTTCCTCGGTAAAGTGCGTCTGCATCTCGGCGTTTTCCCCTGTCTCAGAATGCCGCGTAGAGCCGGCCCGGGTTGAAGATGCCCTGCGGGTCCAGCTCGGCCTTGAGGTTGCGGTGGTACTGGGCCAGCACCGGGGGCAGCGGAGTGAAGGGCTCGTCCACCGGTGCGCCGCCGGCGCCACGCAGGCAGGTGGCGTGGCCGCCGGCGCGGGCCGCCGCCTGGCGGATCGCCTCGGCGTCGAGGTCGCTCCTCAGCCAGCGCTGGCAGCCCGCCCAGTCGTAGAGGACGTCGGGATCATTGACGCCGGGCAGCTCGATCACCGGGGTGTGGTGGGGCAGCGAGAGGCGCCACAGGGCCCGGCCGTCGTCCTTCGCGAAGAAGGCCAGGCGCTGCTCGCGCAGGGCCTCCCAGAAGTCCGGCTTGAGCTCGTCGCCGCCCAGGCGTTCGGCGGTGGCGGCCACCGAGCTCGGCCCGCCCTCCAGGCGCAGGTGCAGGGCTCCATCGAGCCAGGCGGCCGCGCTGATGGGTAGCGGCTGGCGGCCCCACTCGGAGAGCTTCTCCAGGGCCCGGGCCAGCGGCATGTCCAGGTGCAGGCTGCGGCTGGCGCCGGGCAGCGGCAGCACCTTCATGGAGACCTCGGTGATCAGCCCCAGGGTACCCTGGGCGCCCACCATCAGGCGCGAGAGGTCATAGCCGGCCACGTTCTTCATCACCTGGCCGCCGAAGCGCTGCTCGCTGCCCTGGCGGGTGATGATCCGCGTGCCCAGCACGAAGTCGCGCACGCTGCCGGCCCAGGGGCGGCGTGGGCCGGAGAGGCCGGTGGCGACCATGCCGCCCACGGTGGCGTCCTCGCCGAAGTGGGGCGGTTCGCAGGGCAGCATCTGCCCGTTGGCGGCCAGGGCGGCCTCCAGTTCGCGCAGCGGGGTCCCGGTGCGTACCGAGACGATCAACTCCACCGGGTCGTACTCGGTGATGCCGCGGTGCTCGCGGGTCGAGAGCGCCTCGCCCTCGACCGGTCGACCATGGAAGGCCTTGGTGTCGCCGCCGACGATGCGCAGGGGGGTGCCCTCGGCCTCGGCGCGGCGGATGCGTTCGGCCAGCGCCTGGCTGGCGTCATGGTTGGGGATGTCGTGAGTGGTCACCATGTCGTCCTGTCTCTCAGCCGTGGCTCGGGGCCGGCGCGTCGCCGGCGCTCTTGGTCAGGCGGAACTCGGAGCAGCGCGCCGGCGTGGGAATGTTCTTGCCCGGGTTGAGCAGCTCGTCGGGGTCGAAGGCGCGCTTGGCGGCACGGAAGGTCGTAAGCTCGCCGGGACTGAACTGCACGCACATCTGGTGGATCTTCTCGCGGCCCACGCCGTGCTCGCCGGTGATGGTGCCGCCCACCTCGACGCACAGCTCCAGGATGCGCCCGCCGAGCTCCTCGGCGCGCTCGAATTCGCCGGGCTGGTTGGCATCGAAGAGGATCAACGGATGCATGTTGCCGTCGCCGGCGTGGAAGACGTTGGCCACGCGCAGCCCGTACTCCTCGCCCAGGTCGCCGATGCCCTTGAGCACCCGCGCCAGCTCGCGGCGGGGGATGGTGCCGTCCATGCAGTAGTAGTCCGGCGACATGCGGCCCACCGCCGGGAAGGCGTTCTTGCGCCCGGCCCAGAACAGCGCGCGCTCGGCCTCGTCGCGGGCCTGCTGGATATCCGTGGCGCCGGCCTCTTCCAGCACGCGGCGCACCGTGGCGCAGTCGTCGTCCACGTCCGCCTCCACGCCATCCAGCTCGCAGAGCAGGATCGCCTCGGCCTCCACCGGATAGCCGGCCCCGATGAAGTCCTCGGCGGCGCGGATCGCCAGGTTGTCCATCATCTCCAGGCCGCCGGGGATGATGCCCGCGGCGATGATGGCCCCCACCGCATTGCCCGCCTTCTCGATGTCGTCGAAGCTGGCCATCAGCACCTTGGCGGTCTCCGGCTTGGGCAGCAGCTTGACGGTGATCTCGGTGACCACCCCGAGCATGCCCTCGGAGCCGGTGAACAGCGCCAGGAGGTCGAAGCCGGGCGCATCCAGGGCGTCGGAGCCCAGGGTCATGTGCTCGCCCTCGATGGTCAGCACCTCGACCTTGATGACGTTGTGCACGGTGAGGCCGTACTTGAGGCAGTGCACGCCGCCGGCGTTCTCGGCCACGTTGCCGCCGATGGAGCAGGCGATCTGCGACGAGGGGTCCGGGGCGTAGTAGAGCCCGTAGGGGCTGGCCGCCTCGGAGATGGCCAGGTTGCGCACCCCGGGCTGGACCCGGGCGGTGCGCGCATCGGGGTCGATCTCGAGGATGCGGTTGAAGCGCGACAGTACCAGCAGCACACCGTGCTCCAGCGGCATGGCGCCGCCGGAGAGGCCGGTGCCGGCGCCGCGGGTCACCACCGGCACGCCCAGGGCCCGGCAGCGCTTGAGCAGCGTCTCGACCTGCTCGAGGGTCTCGGGCAGGGCGACCAGCATGGGCAGGGCACGATAGGCGGAGAGGCCGTCGCACTCGAAGGGGCGCAGGTCCTCCTCGCGGTGCAGCAGGGTCATGCCGGGCAGTGCCTGCTGCAGGTCGGCCAGCACCTCGGACTGGTCGCGCCGGGGTTGACCGCCATCGAGTCGTTCATCGAAGTGGGTGTTCATGGTGATTCCCCATGCGTCTCGGTGGATAGCATCATGGTCGTCCGGTCCTGGTGTTCCGTGACCGTGGGCGACAATCTGTGGCCTGGCTGCTCGGCTGTCCAGCCTGTGGTGTGGTGGTCAGACCAGTAATTCGTCTATGATATGGAAAGTATTTCCAATTCATGCCCGTGCAGCGTAAACCGATACTCCATGGTTTACCACCGCCGCCGAGGCAACCCAAGGATTATGTGATGCCTTTCAAGACCGACGAGATGCAGGGTGGGGCGCGGACCCCCGACAGCGTTGCGGCGAGAGTCGAGCAGCTGATTCTCGATGGCGTCTTTCGTCCGGGACAGCTGCTGCCCTCGGAGCGTCGCCTGTGCGACAAGCTGGGGGTGTCGCGCTCCTCGCTGCGCGAGGGGCTCAGGATCCTGCGCAGCAAGGGAATCATCGAGACCCGTCACGGGCGTGGTTCGATGGTGGCGCACCTGTTGCCCTCCCGGGACCACAGTCCGCTGATGCACCTGTTCAGGAGTCATCCGCGGACGCTGTTCGACCTGCTCGAGGTGCGGGCGCTGCTCGAGGGCGAGTCGGCACGGCTCGCCGCTAGCCGGGGGACCCCGGCGGATCGGGTGCTGATCACCCGCCGCTACCAGGAGATGGTCGACTACGTGACGGGGGCGGAAACGGTCGATGTCGAGAAGCTGGCCAGGCTGGACCACGCCTTCCACCTGGCGATCTGCCAGGCATCGCACAATCCGGTGCTGGTGCACACCCTGCAGAGCCTCACGGACCTGCTGCTGAGCTCGGTCTTTGCCTCGGTGAAGAACCTCTATCACCGCCCGGGGCCACGGGAGATGCTCAATCGCCAGCACGCCCGGCTGCACAGGGCCGTGGTCCAGGGCAGGCCGGAGATGGCACGGCGGGTGGCACTCGAGCACCTCTCAGGCATCGGCGATCGCCTGCGGGAGATCGAGGCCGAGAGCGAGCGCCTCGAACGTTCAGCCATGCGCCTGGAGGGGTGGGAGTGAGGCGCTGCCGTCAGCCCGGCGAGGCGTCATGGCTCAGGAGCTGGCCTGTTTCACGAGCGCTTCATCCTCGATCACCCCCGCCAGGGACACCACCTCGAGCTTGTTGCACAGGTGGTCGCGCAGGATCTGGCCGAGCTGGCGGCCGTCGCGCTGCTTCAGCGCCGCGATCATCTGCTCGTGGTCCTCGACGGCCTTGCGCCAGAAGCTTTCGGTCATCCGCTTCGAGTAGCGTACCCGCTTCACCCGCTGGCTGAGGTTGTTGTACATCTCCAGCAGGACCTCGTTGTTGGCGGCGGCCAGGATGCTCTCGTGAATCCGCTGGTTGACCGCGAAGTACTCCGCCAGCTCCCTGTTGCGATAGTGGGTGAGCATCCGCTCGTGCAGGGCGCAGATAGCGGCCATCTCCTCGTCGCTGATCTGCTGGCAGGCCAGCTCGCCGGAGAGGCCCTCCAGGGCGCCCATCAGGTCATAGGTGTCCTTGACCATCTTGATCGTCAGTTGCTTGACCCTGGCGCCCCGGTTGGGCAACAGCTCCACCAGTCCCTCCGACGCCAGGACCTTCAACGCTTCACGCAGTGGCGTGCGCGACACGCCGAACCGCTCGCAGAGGTCGCGCTCGGGGATGCGGACACCCGGCGCCAGTTCGCCTTGTTCGATGAGGTCGCGGACACGGTCCGCGACCTCGCGATAGAGATTTCGGTGCTGAATCTTGCTCATGCTCGCTTCCTTGGTGCGTGATACCGGCCAGCATTGCCGTCAATGGCCCCGTCGCCGTATGCGGGGTCAGCCCAGTCTCGCGTTTTTTCCCGCCTGCGTCTTCACCCCGGTCTCCCACACCTGCCGATCCCGCGCGTTCCCGCTCTCGCGTTGACCTCAGGGTGGCGAGCACGATGATGTTGTGCAAAATTATTATGAATTCAAAATCCGGAAGCTGCAAAGCAATGCGCGAGGAGCAACGGCCCCGAGCCTGACGGCCTTCCGCCCTGCCTGCAGTCCCGGGGCATCGTCACCATCAGGAGGAGGTCGTATGGCAGGCAAGGTGTATCGCAGCAAGGTGCTGCTGGGGCGCGAGGCGGCCCGTGGCGTCATCGATGGTGCCTTCGCGCTGGCGCGCAGGCAGGAAATGGAGCCGCTCACGGTGGTGGTGCTGGACGGTGGCGGCAACCTGGTGGCGGCGGAGCGCGAGGATGGCTGTTCGCCGCTGCGCCATGCCGTCGCCGAGGGCAAGGCCTTTGCCTCGCTGGGCAATGGGGCGGCCAGCGGTGTCATCGGCCAGCGCAATACCCAGCGCCCGGCCTTTCTCGCCAGCGTGGCGGCCGCCTCCGGTGGTCGCTCCATACCGGTTGCCGGTGGTGTGCTGATCCTCGACGCCGACCAGTGCGTGATCGGCGCGGTCGGCGTCAGCGGTGCCTCCTCCGCCGAGGACGAGCAGGCCGCCATCGCCGGTATCGAGGCGGCTGGCATGGCCTGGGGGCTGGAGCCGGACTGAGGGCCGGTTCCCCCGTTCTCGGGAAGCCGGCAACGGCACTTGACACCGCTCTCGCCCCGGGGCTAGCTTGAGTCATTGACGCATTTCGCATTAATAATTCATTTTTGCGATCGTCCATCAGGCATCACCGACTGACCGTCACGATGCCGGTACAACGCTCCACACCAGGCACTGAACACTACAACAAGAGGAAACACGCCATGGTAATGCTACGTGTCGCCGCCGCCACGGTTGCCGTCGCGATGGCCTCGGCCTCCCTGCAGGCCCAGGCTCGCGAGATCACCTTCGGTCATGTCGGGGGGCCTGACTCGCTGTTCGAGGATTCCGCCGAGCATTTCGCCGAGCTTGCCAATGAACGACTGCCCGAGCCCTACGAGGTGGTGGTGTTCGGCTCCAGCCAGCTGGGCAACGACCAGGAGCTGCTGCAGAAGTTGCGCCTCGGCACCGTCGACTTCGCGCTGCCCTCGACGATCATGTCCTCGGTTTCCGACGAGTTCGGCCTGTTCGAGCTGCCCTACCTGGTCAAGAACCGTGAGCACATGAAGCGCATCGAGGAGGAGGTCGTCTGGCCGACCCTGGCGCCGATCGCCGAGGAGAACGGCTACCGCATCCTGGCCGTATGGGAGAACGGCTTCCGCCATATCACCAACAACGTGCGTCCCATCAACGCACCGGAAGACCTGCAGGGCGTCAAGCTGCGTACCCCGCGCGGGGCCTGGCGGGTGAGGATGTTCGAGGAATACGGCGCCGAGCCGTCACCGATGGCGCTCTCCGAGGTCTTCATGGCCCTGCAGACCGGTGTCATGGATGGCCAGGAGAACCCCCTGGCACAGATCGCCGGCCAGCGTTTCCAGGAGGTGCAGGACTACCTCTCGCTCACCGGCCATGTCTACACGCCGGCCTACATGACGGCGGGCTCGCGCTTCAACCGCCTGCCGGAAGAGATCCAGGAGATCCTCATCGACGCGGCCCTGGAAAACCAGGCCTATGTCTATGATCGGGCCGAGCAACTCGACCATGACCTTCTCGATGTCATCCGCGAGGCCGGCACCGAGATCAACGAGGTCGATACCTCCACGTTCATCGAGGCTTCCCAGCCGATCTATCGTGCCTTCGCCGAGGAGGTGGAGGGTGCCCAGGCACTGATCGACACGGTCCTGGAGCTCGGCGAGGACTTCTAGTCCCTCGCGTTCCCTGCGCTTGAACCGGCTCCCGTGTCGTCAGGGCACGGGAGCCCCCTGCCTCCCTTCCAACGAGTTGACTCCCATGGGAACCGTGAATCGACTTTCCTTGTGGCTGGGGCGATTGCTCGAGATCGTCACAGCCATCCTGATGGTCACCCTGACCCTCGTCGTGCTCTATGCGGTGGTGACGCGCTATGCGGCACGAACGCCATCCTGGTATGACGAGGTGGCGGCCATCATGCTGGTATGGCTGACCTACTACGCCGGTGCACTGGCGGCACTGAAGCGCGGACACATCGGTGTCGACGGCCTGCTTCGGGCCATGCCGGAAAAGGTGCGGATGCCGGTGGCCTATCTCTCCGAGGCCCTCTTCATCGGCTTCTTCCTGGTGCTGGGCTGGGCCGGGCTGGTGGTGCTCGAGGTCATGCAGGGCATGGCGCTGATCACCCTGCGCTGGGTGCCCGTGACCTTCACCCAGTCAGTCATTCCCATAGGCGCGGCGCTGTTCATCGTGGCCCAGCTGCTCAGCATGCCCGCCTACATGGCCAAGGTGCGCTCCGGCATCACCCAGGAGGAGGAAGAGATCCGCAATGCCATCGAGGAAGCGCAACGCGAGAACGCCCAGGCAGGCCTGACGGTGGATGAACTCACGGAGAAGAAACAGTCATGACACTCTTCCTGATGCTTTCCGGCCTGCTGGCACTGATCCTCATCAGCGTTCCCATCGCCGTCTCCCTGGCCATCGTGGCGACGGTGGCCATCGTCGGCACCCAGGGCGTCGAGATGCTGCCCAACATCGCCCTGACCATGTTCGAGGGGGCCAGCAGCTTCCCGCTGCTGGCCATCCCGATGTTCGTGCTGGCCGGGGCCATCATGAACACCGGCGGGATTTCCCGGCGGTTGATCGCCTTCGCCTCGGCGCTGTTCGGCTTCATCCGGGGGGGGCTGGCGATGATCAACATCGGGGTATCGATGTTCTTCGCCGAGATCTCCGGCTCGGCGGTGGCCGATGTGGCGGCTACCGGGTCGGTGCTGATCCCGGCCATGAAGAAGCGCGGTTATCCCAGCTCGTTCGCGGCGGCGGTGACGTCGTCCTCGGCGTCCCTGGCCATCATCATCCCGCCCTCCATTCCCATGATCCTCTACGGCGTCATGTCGGGGGCCTCCATCGTGCAGCTGTTCGTCGCCGGCATCGTCCCGGGGATCCTGGGGGGCGTCGGCCTGATGTTTCTCAGCTACTACTATGCGCGCAAGTACGACTGGCCGGTCGAGGAAGTGTTCCAGCTCAAGCGGGTCTGGCAGACCGCCAGGGAGGCCGGCTGGGCGCTGACCCTGCCGATCATCATCCTCGGCTCGATCTTCGGCGGCTTCGTCACGGCCACCGAAGGGGCGGGGATGGCGGTGGCGGCGGCGATCCTCATCAGTACCGTGATCTACCGCGAACTGGACATGCCGGCGCTCTACAAGGCGGTGATCGACGGCGGCCAGCAGACGGCAGTGGTCATGCTGCTGGTGGCGGCCTCGGCACTGGTCGGCGTCTTCCTCACCGAGATGCGCATGCCGCAGCAGCTCGCGCAGGCGGTGCTGGACCTGACCAGCAACAAGTACGCGATCCTGATGCTGCTCAACATCTTCTTCCTGCTGATCGGCCTGTTCCTGCACTCCGCCGCGGCGATCATCCTGGTGGTGCCGATCGTGATGCCGCTGGTCAATGCCGCCGGCATCGATCCGGTTCACTTCGGCCTGGTGGTGTGCCTCAACCTGGCCATCGGCCAGCAGACGCCGCCGGTGGCCAGCGTGCTGATCACCGCCTGTTCGATCGCCAAGTCGGATGTGTGGTCGGTGACGCGCTCCAACCTGGGCTTCATCAGCGTGCTGCTGTTCGTGCTGCTGATGATCACCTACATCCCGGCCATCCCGATGGCCCTGGTCGAGTTCTTCTACCGCTAGGCCTGGCGGCGAAGGGGGAGTGTCACGATGGATAGCCTGTTGTTCGAGATTCGTGATGGCGTGGCGTGGATCGGCTTCAACCGTCCCGACGCCCGCAACGCCATGACCTGGGAGATGTACGACGCCCTGGAGGCCTGCTGTGACCGGCTGGCCGATGAGGTCGATGTCCACGCGGTGGTGCTCTACGGCGTGGGGGGGCAGGCCTTCGTGGCGGGTACCGACATCACCCAGTTCATGCACTTCACGCAGCCCGGGCATGCGACCGACTACGAGCAGCGCATCGACCGGGTAGTGGGCAAGCTCGAGACCCTCGACAAGCCGACCATCGCCATGATCGAGGGCTTCTGCGTCGGGGGCGGGGCGGCCCTGGCGCTGGTCTGCGACTTCCGCTACTGCACGCCCTCGCTGCAGTTCGGGGTCCCCATCGCCAGGACCCTGGGCAACACCCTGTCGATCACCAACGTGTCACGGCTGATCGACATGGTCGGCATCGCGCGGACCAAGGAGGTACTGATGCTCGGCAAGCTGTTCACCGCCGACGAGGCGAGCCAGGCCGGGCTGGTCAATGCGGTGGTCGCGGCCGACCGCCTCGCCGATGAGGTCGCGGGCGTCGCCGCCGAGCTCGGACGACGGGCACCGCTGACCCTGCGCGCCAGCAAGGCGCTGGTGGGACGCGTGCAGGCGCATCGTCGCCTGGCGCGGGAGGCCAGCGACGACTGGATCACCACCTGCTACATGAGCCGTGACTTCAGGTCGGCGGTGGACAAGTTCGTCAACAAGACGCCCTTCGAATGGACGGGCCACTGAGCCACGTCAGGGAACAATGACCAGCGGGGTGGAGCCGATGCTTCCCTTACAGAACCTGAAAGTCCTGGATGTCTCGCAGATCATGGCCGGGCCGTACTGCACCATGGTGCTGGCGGACATGGGGGCCGAGGTGATCAAGGTGGAGAAGATGAACGGCGGCGACGACAGCCGCCAGATGGGCCCCTACGTCAACGACGAGTCGACCTGCTTCTCGCAGATCAATCGCAACAAGAAGAGCATCTCGTTGAACCTGAAGGACGAGCGGGCCCGCGAGATCTTCTATCGCCTGGCGCGTGATGCCGACGTGATCGTCGAGAACTACCGGACGGGCGTCACCCGATCGCTCAGGATCGATTACGACACCATCAAGGCGATCAATCCGGGCATCATCTATTGTTCCATCTCGGGCTATGGCCAGACCGGCCCCTACAGCCACCGCGGCGGTTTCGACCTGGTGGCCCAGGGCATGACGGGCCTGATGTCGATGACCGGCGAGAAGGGGCGGCGCCCGCTCAAGACCGGCATCGCCGTCTATGACATCGGGGCCGGCATTACCGCCGTCTACTCGATCCTCGCTGCCTACATCCACAGGATGAGCAGCGGCGAGGGCCAGCATATCGACATTGCCATCACCGAATGCGGCCTGCCCTGGTTCACCTGGGAAGCCGCTGCGTACTTCGCCGAGGGCAAGGTGCCCGAGCCGACCGGCTGGCGTCATCGCGTCTCCGCTCCCTACCAGGCGATCAAGGCACGGGACGGGTACCTGATGCTGGGCTGTGCCAACCAGCGCACCTGGGAGCGTTTCTGCGAGAACGTGCTGGAACGCCCCGACCTGATGGACGATCCACGCTTCCTGACCAATTTCGATCGTGGCCGGCATGTCGAGGAGCTCGAGGCCGAGCTGGAGGCGATCATGGCCGAGCAGGATGTCACCTTCTGGCTCGAGCGCTGCGACAAGGCCGGCGTGCCCGCCGGCCCGATCAACGACTTCGACCAGGCCATGCACGACGAGCACTATCTGGCCCGCGGCATGGTGCAGGAGATGGAGCACCCGAAGATCGGCAGGATGAAGACCATCGGCTTTCCCAGCAAGTTCTCGCGCACTCCGTCACGGATCAGGAGCCCGGCGCCGCTGTTCGCCCAGCACACCGACGAGGTGCTGGCCGGGCTCGGGCTGTCGCCGGAGGAGCTCGAGACCCTTCGCGCCGAGGGCTGCATCACCTAGCGCTTGTTGTGTGGCAATAATTGAATTCATTATTATGATAACAGGGATCCCTCTGGAGAGATCATCATGCTGAAGCTCGACTATCACCCGTCCGGCCGCCATTTCCTGCAGATCCCCGGCCCCTCGCCGGTGCCGGATCGCATCCTGCGCGCCATGAGCCTGCCGACCATCGATCACCGTGGTCCCGAGTTCGGTGCCCTGGGCCGCGAGATCCTCGGCAAGATCAAGCGGGTCTTCAGGACCGAGAACCCGGTGATCATCTATCCGGCCTCGGGCACCGGCGCCTGGGAGGCGGCCCTCTCCAACGTCCTGTCGCCGGGCGACAGGGTGTTGATGTTCGAGACCGGCCACTTCGCCACCCTGTGGCACAAGATGGCGCGTCGGCTGCAGCTCGAGCCGGAATTCATCGGCCTGCCGGGTTACGAGGGCTGGCGCCGTGGCGTCCAGGCCGAGATGATCGCGGCGCGCCTCGAGGAGGACACTCACCACGAGATCAAGGCGGTCTGTGTGGTGCACAACGAGACCTCCACCGGGGTGACCAGCGATATCATGGCGGTGCGTCGTGCCATCGATGCCGCGGGCCACCCGGCGCTGCTGATGGTCGATACCATCTCGGGGCTGGCCAGCGCCGACTATCGCCATGACGAGTGGGGCGTGGACGTGACCATCTCCGGCTCCCAGAAGGGCCTGATGCTGCCGCCGGGGATCAGCTTCAATGCGGTGTCCGACAAGGCCATCGAAGCGAGCCGCCACAACACCATGCCGAAGAGCTTCTGGGCATGGGACGAGATTCTCGAGGCCAACAGGAACGGCTACTGGCCCTACACCCCCAACACCAACCTGCTCTACGGGCTCAACGAGGCGCTGGACATGCTGCTCGAGGAGGGCCTCGACCACGTGCTGGCGCGCCACCGGCGCTGGGCCGCCGGCGTTCGCAAGGCGGTCGAGGCCTGGGGCCTCGAGATCCAGTGCCAGGACCCGGCCGTCTACTCGCCGGTGCTCACCGGGGTGGTGGTGCCGGAAGGTGTCGATGCCGATGAGGTCCGCCGGATCATCTACGAGCGCTTCGACCTGTCGCTGGGCATGGGCCTGGGCAAGGCCAAGGGCAGGATGTTCCGTATCGGCCACCTGGGTGACTGCAACGACCTGACCCTGATCGCCACCCTGGGGGGCTGCGAGGCCGGCATGAAACTGGCCGGGGTCACCCTCGAGGGCAGCGGCGTGACCGCGGCGCTGGAGTACTTCGCCGGCCATCCCCTCGAGGCGGCCCACTGACCCTCGGCACAGCCATGCATGGCGGAGGAAGCACGCATGACGTCCCTTAAGGACAACGCCCGGGCCGGCAGGGCCCGGTCCCCCGATGCCAGGATCAAGCCGGTGACCGAACTGGCCACCCGGCTGTCCCGCGAGTTGCAGGGCGAGGTGCTGTTCGACGACGCCTCGCGGGGCCGCTACTCGACTGACGCCTCGATCTACCAGGTGACGCCGGTCGGGGTCGTGATCCCGCGTCACCAGGAGGACCTCGCGCTGGCCCTGGACATCGCCCGCGACGCCAGGGTGCCGGTGCTGGCACGAGGCGCCGGTACCAGCCAGTGCGGCCAGACGGTGGGCGAGGCACTGGTCATCGACACCACGCGCTGGCTCGACCGGGTGATCGAGTTCGATGCCGAGGCGCGTACCGTGGTGGTCGAGCCCGGGATCGTGCTCGATCACCTCAATGCCTGGCTCAAGCCCCATGGCCTGTGGTACCCGGTGGATGTCTCCACCAGTGCCCAGTGCACCATCGGCGGCATGACCGGCAACAACTCCTGCGGGTCGCGTTCGATCCGCTACGGCAACATGGTCCATAACGTGCTCGGGGTGGATGCCCTGCTGGCCGATGGCAGCGAGGCGAGCTTCGGCTTCGTCGACGAGCTGCCCGAGAGGGGCAAGGTGCGGCGGATCGCCGAGCAGGTGAAGGCCATCGCCGAGCGCGTCGATCCCGAGATCCGCCAGCACTTCCCCAAGGTCCTGCGTCGGGTCGGCGGCTACAACCTGGATATCTTCAACTGCCAGAACCCCAAGTCCTATGACCCGGATGGTCGCGCCAACCTGGCGCACCTGCTGGTGGGCTCCGAGGGCACCCTGGGGGTGAGCCGGCGCATCACGCTGCGGCTCTCGCCGCTGCCCGAGCACAAGGTGCTGGGGGTGGTGAACTTCCCCACCTTCTACCAGGCGATGGATCTCGCCCAGCACATCGTCACCCTCGACCCCACCGCGGTGGAGCTGGTCGACCGCACGATGATCGAGCTGTCGCTCGAGAACCCGGCGTTCCGTCCGGTGATCGAGAAGGCGTTGATCGGAAGGCCCGAGGCGATCCTGCTGGTGGAGTTCGCCGGCCACGACCGCGAGTCGCAGCTCGCCTCCCTGCGCCGGCTCAACGAGCTGATGGCCGACCTGGGCCTGCCGGAGAGCGTGGTCGACATGCCGGAGCCGGCCGAGCAGAAGGCCCTGTGGAACGTGCGCAAGGCGGGGCTCAACATCATGATGAGCATGAAGGGGGACGGCAAGCCGGTCTCCTTCATCGAGGACTGCGCGGTGCCCCTCGAGCACCTGGCCGAGTACACCGACAAGCTGACCGAGGTGTTCCACCGTTACGGCACCGAGGGCACCTGGTACGCCCACGCCAGTGTCGGCACCCTGCACGTGCGCCCGATTCTCGACATGCGCCGCGATGGCGCCGAGAAGATGCGCGAGATCGCCGAACACGCCTCGGCCCTGGTGCGCGAGTACAAGGGGGCCTACTCCGGTGAGCACGGCGACGGCCTGTGTCGCGGCGAGTGGGTCGCCTGGCAGTTCGGCGATACCGTCAACGCCGCCTTCAAGGAGGTGAAGCAGCTCTTCGATCCCGACAACCTCCTTAATCCGGGCAAGATCGTCGACACCCCGAAGATGGACGACGAGCGCTACTTCCGCTTTCCCTCCGCCTACCGGACGATTCCGCTGACCCCGGTGTTCGACTGGTTGCCTTGGGACGTCACGCGCGACCCCCTGACCGGCGAGCAGAGCGCGCCCGGTTCCGGCGGCGATGCCACCCATGGCCTCGCCATGGCGGTGGAGATGTGCAACAACAACGGCCACTGCCGCAAGTTCGATGCCGGCACCATGTGCCCGAGCTATCGCATCACCCGGGACGAGCAGCACCTGACCCGTGGCCGTGCCAATACCCTGCGCCTGGTGCTCTCCGGCCAGCTCGGGGAGGAGGGGCTGGCCGGCGACGACGTCAAGGAGGCGCTCGACCTCTGTGTCTCCTGCAAGGGCTGCAGGCGCGACTGCCCGACCGGCGTCGACATGGCCAAGTTCAAGATCGAGGCACGCGCCGCACGCGTGCGCGCCAAGGGACTCTCCCTGCGCGATCGCATGGTCGGCGAGATGCCGCGCTATGCCCCCTTGGCCAGCAGGCTGTCGGGGCTGCTGGGTGCGGCCGAGCGGGTGCCGTTCATCGCGAACGGCGTCAAGCGGGCCCTGGGGCTCGCCGCGCAGCGCTCGCTGCCGGCCTTCGAGGGCAACTTCCTGGGCGAGTCCCACGACAGCCTGGCGCTGGCGTCCCGCGAGGTGCTGCTGTTCGTCGACACCTTCAACAACTACATGGAAGGCGACAACGCCAGGGCCGCCAAGCGGGTCCTCGAGGCGGCCGGTTATCGGGTTCACCTCAACGTGATGCGGGGCGAGCGGCCGCTCTGCTGCGGGCGGACCTACCTGTCATCCGGACAGTTCGACAAGGCCAGGGCCGAAGCCCGGCGCACGCTGGATCACCTGATGCCCCATGTGCGTCGTGGCGTGGCCATCGTGGGCCTCGAACCGTCGTGCCTGCTGACCATGCGCGACGAGTTCCTGCAGTACGGCTTCGGCGACGAGGCGCAGGCACTCGGCGAGTCGGCCCACCTGTTCGAGGAGTTCCTGGTCAAGGCCCGTGACGCAGGCGAACTGCCCCTCAAGCTCAAGGAGCCGGGCTACCGGCGGGCCATGCTTCACGGCCATTGCCACCAGAAGGCCTTCGACGCCGTGCGTCCGATCGAGCAGGTGCTGTCATGGATCCCCGGTCTCGAGGTCGAGACCATCGAGTCCTCCTGCTGCGGCATGGCCGGCAGCTTCGGCTACGAGAAGGAGCATTACGCTGCCTCGCTGGAGATGGCCGAGCTGTCGCTGCTGCCGGCCATCCGCAAGGCCGGCGATGATGTCGTGCTGGTCGCGGACGGTACCAGCTGTCGCCATCAGATCCATGACGGCAGCGGCCGGGAGGCCGTGCACCTGGCCCGGCTCCTCGAGCAGGCCCTGGCCTGACCCGGCACCAGGGGGCAACATGACGGGCAGGAGAGGGGGCGATATCTCGCCCCCTCGTCACGACAGGCACAAGAGAGACACGCGATGATCGATCTGCGAAGCGACACCGTCACACGACCCACGCCGGCCATGCGCGAGGCCATGGCGGGGGCGCCGGTGGGTGATGATGTCTGGGGCGATGATCCCACCGTGGCAGCATTCGAGGCGGCGGTGGCCGAGATGGCCGGCAAGCCTGCGGCCCTGTTCCTTCCCTCCGGGACCCAGAGCAACCTGGCGGCCCTGATGGTGCACTGCGGGCGTGGTGACGAGTACATCGCCGGGCAGCGGGCTCATATCTATCGGGACGAGGGCGGGGGAGCCGCCGCCCTGGGGGGCATCCAGCCACAGCCCATCGAGCATGACGCGGATGGCAGCCTGGCCCTCGACAAGGTGGAGGCCGCCATCAAGGGAGCGGATATCCATCATGCACGGACACGCCTGCTGGCGCTGGAGAACACCTTCGGCGGCAAGGTGATCTCCGAGGATTACCTGGGGCGTGCCACCTCCCTGGCCAGGGGGCATGGGCTCGCGACCCACCTGGACGGGGCGCGGCTGTTCAACGCCTCGGTCGCCACGGGGCGTTCGCTCGCTGCCCTCTGCTCCGGGTTCGATTCGGTGTCGCTGTGCTTCTCCAAGGGGCTGGGGGCGCCGGTGGGCTCGCTGCTGCTGGGGGACGAGGCCTTCATCGCCCGGGCCCGGCGCTGGCGCAAGACCCTGGGTGGCGGCATGCGCCAGGTGGGCATCCTGGCGGCGGCTTGCCACCATGCCCTGGAGCACCACGTCGAGCGCCTGGCCGATGACCACCGCCATGCCGCACTGCTGGCCGAGGGCCTGGGCGAGATCGAGGAGATCGCGGTGCGGGGCTGCGACACCAACATGGTATTCGTGGCGTTGCCCGAGGCGCACTGCAGGGCGCTGGGGGAGTTCCTCGAGGCGCAGGGCGTGCTGCTCGCCGCTTCGCCGGTGACGCGGCTGGTGACCCACCTCGACGTCTCCGAGGAGGATGTTCGCCACGTGGTGGCAGCCTGCCGGGCCTATTTCGCACGCTGCACTGCCTAGATCGGGACGGGACAAGCGACGGAGGAGAGCGACATGGCGATCTACCAGTATGGTGACCTGGTGCCGGAAGTTCACGAGGACGTCTACGTCGCCGAGACGGCCGACGTGATCGGCCAGGTGACCCTGAAGCGCAGTGCCAGTGTCTGGTACCAGGCGGTACTGCGCGGTGACACCGACCATCTCGAGGTCGGCGAGGAGAGCAACATCCAGGACGGCGCGGTGCTGCATGCCGACCCGGGCTTCCCCCTCAAGGTCGGCCGCGGCGTGACCGTCGGCCATCAGGCCATGCTCCATGGTTGCACGATCGGCGACGGCAGCCTGATCGGCATCCAGGCCGTGGTGCTCAACGGTGCCGTCATCGGGCGTAACTGCCTGGTCGGTGCGGGCGCGGTCGTCAAGGAGGGGGCCAGCTTCCCCGACAAATCGCTGATCGTCGGTGCACCCGCCAGGGTGGTGCGCGAGCTTTCTGCCGAGGCGATCGAGGGCCTGAAACGCAATGCCCGGGGTTATGTCGAGCGGGGCGCTCGCCATGCGCGGGAGCTCAAGCGCATCGGATGAAGCCGCTGCAGCGGCAATGAAAAAGCCCCCGGACGCGGGGGCTTTCCGGTGATGCCGGCGGACCTCAGCCGACGCGCATCAGGGGATCGCTCACGCCCAGGACATAGAAGGCGATCAGCGCAATGGTGCCGGCGAAGATCAGGTAGTAGAGCGTCGGCAGGATGGTCTTGCGGATCGTGATGCCCTCGCGGCCGAGCAGGCCCACGGTGGCGGAAGCCGCGACCACGTTGTGGATGGCGATCATGTTGCCGGCCGCCGCCCCCACGGCCTGCAGCGCCACCATGAAGGCGGTGGAGAGGCCCAGCTGCTGTGCCACGTTGAACTGGAACTCGGCCAGCATCAGGTTGGACACGGTGTTGGAGCCGGCGATGAAGGCGCCCAGGGCACCCACGGCCGGGGCGAAGAACGGGTAGACACCGCCCACGCCGTCGGCGACGAACTGCGCCATGGCCACCGGCATGGAGACCAGGTCGGCGGCGTTGACGCCGGAGTTGATCAGGATCCGCACCATGGGAATGGTGAAGATCAGCACGAAGCCGGCGCCGAAGATGGTCCTCGAGGATTCGCTGAAGGCGGCCTGGAGTTCGCCGGCGCGCATGCGGTGCAGCACGGCGGTGATCAGCACCACCATCAGCAGGATCCCACCGGGCAGGTAGAGCGGCGCGATGCTGCCGGAGACGCCGGCCTCGCCAAGGATGTTGCTCCAGCCGAAGGAGAGCGAGGTGAGCGCATTCTTGAACGGCTCGATGGTGCGCGAGGCCACCAGGATCACGGCCAGCAGCACGTAGGGTACCCAGCCCATCAGGGTCGAGATCGGGGCCTTGCCGGCGATGTCGTCCAGCTTGATTTCCAGCTTGCCGATCCACGCGTCCGGCCAGGACTTGCTCTCCGGGAAGTCCCAGGTGTCCTTGGGAATCAGGAACCCCTTGCGGGCCGCTGGCACGACGATGGCCAGGCCGACCATGGCACCGATCATCGACGGGAATTCCGGCCCGAGCAGGACGCCGGCGAGCATGTAGGGCACCACGAAACAGACGCCGGCGAAGATCGCGAAGGGGGCGATGGAGAGCCCTTCCTTCCAGGATCTGTTGGCGCCGAAGAACCTGACCATGATCACCACCATGATCAGCGGCATCAGGACGCCGACGATGCCGTGGATGATGGCCACTTCACCGGCGATCAGGCGGAAGTACTCCATCCAGGTGTAGCCTCCGGCTTCCAGTGCCTCGGTGATGCCGTCACGGTTGATGCCGCCGGTGACGCCCACCACGATCGGTGTGCCCACGGCACCGAAGGAGACCGGCGTGGACTGGATCATCATGCCCACGACCACGGCGGCCAGCGCCGGGAAGCCCAGGGCGACCATCAGCGGAGCGGCCACGGCGGCCGGAGTGCCGAACCCCGAGGCACCCTCGATGAAACAGCCGAACAGCCAGGCGACGATGATGGCCTGGACGCGGCGGTCCGGGCTGATGCCCGAGAAGCCGTTGCGGATCGCGGTAATGCCGCCGGAGTGCTTCAGGGTGTTGAGCAACAGGATGGCACCGAAGATGATCCACAGGATCGACACGGTGAGGATCAGGCCCTGGAAGGTCGAGGCCAGGACCCGGTTGAAGGTCATCTCCCAGGCGAAGAGCGCGATGAGGGCGGTGACCACGAAGACGACCGGCATGGCGGTCCTTGCTGCCATGCGCAGGCCGATCAGCAGCACACCGGCCAGTACCAGGGGCACGAAGGCGAGTAGTGCAAGAGTAGTGTCAGTCATGAGGCTGGTTTCCTCTGGCTTGTTGTCCTGTCGGGCTCTAGAGCGAACGTGAGGGTGAGCATGCCTGCCGTGAGGGGGGCGGCAGACGGACGCAAGATACGCTCAACATCCCCGTGATGGCCATATCTGGAAAATTGGTATTACCAATAATCGAGGGGCTGTCATGGCCTGCCATGATGCCGGAATATTCATGAAAGACAGTGGATTAAAGGTGATGACGCGGGTGATGCCCAAGAGGGAAGGTGTTCTGGGCTTAGACTAATGGACAAGTTCGTGTCGCATGGAGACACGGGTGGGGCCAGCGGTTGGCGGGGTTCGGAAAAGCCTGGCACTATCGGACCATGGACATCATCGGAAGCGAGGAGTCGGCATGACACGGGTACTCTACGAGCTGTGCGGTATCGACGAGGGCCTGCGGTTCTCGCCCTATTGCTGGCGGGTCAGGTATGCCCTGGCCCACAAGGGACTGGATGTGGAGACGCGCCCCTGGCGTTTCACCGACAAGGAGGCCCTGGCCTTTGCCGGGCACGACAAGGTGCCGGTACTGGTCGATGGCGACGAGGTGGTGACCGACAGCTACGAGATCCTGCGCTACCTGGATCGCGCCTACCCGGAGGCCCCGCTGCTGGGAGAGGGAGCTGCCGAGGCCCGGGGACGCTTCTTCAAGCACTACGCCGAGCGCTCCGTGGCACCGGCGATGATGCGTACCATCATCATGGACCTGCTCAATGCCATTCATCCCGGTGACCGCGACTACTTCCGCGAGACCCGCGAGAAGCGTTTCGGGCGCAGCCTCGAGGAGTTCCACTCTCCTGCCAGGGGGCTGTCCCTGCTCGATGCTGCCCTGGAGCCGTTGCGTGGTCGCCTCGCGGAGGCCGACTACCTGGACGGTGAGGCACCGGCCGCCGCCGACTACATCGTCTTCGGCAGCTTCATGTGGGCGCGCTGCGTGTCCAGCGCCGACCTGGTCTCGAATGCCGATCCGGTCCATGGATGGGTCGAGCGCATGCTCGACCAGCATGGCGGGCTTGGCCGCCGTGCCATGCGTGTCACCGATGTCGAGGGGGCCTACCGCTGACGGGGCGCCGAGCCCCGCTCCATGGCGAATCGTCGACGACACCCGGCCCCGGCCGGGTGTCGTCCGTCGGGATGAGGAAAATGGGGCGACAGCCATGTTGCATCGCACAAAAACGCCTGTTATGTTGCAATGCAATACAAGGCGCCCTGCCTTGACTCGCCACCCGAATGGAGGTGTCCCATGAGCAAAGCAACCACCGAGAAAGCCACCGAGCAGTTCCAGAGCGTGTTCATCGAGCCGGCGCGTGCCTATGGCTCGCTGGCGCTTGAGTACAGCGAGAAGCTGCTGTCAGCCCAGTTCGATTCGGCCCGGGCCTTCGCGGACATGGGCCTGGCCCAGACCCGCAGCTGGCTGGATGCCAAGGATCCCGAGAGCCTCAAGCAGGTCATGGAAGGCCAGCAGAAGGCCGCCCAGCAGATGGGCGAGCGCTTCAAGGGCGACGCCGAGAAGGTCGCGGCCCTGAGCCAGGAGTACGTGCAGAAGGGCCAGAAGCTGGTCGAGGAGAGCGTGAAGTCGGCCACCAGCCGGTGACACCATCGGCCGTCCACGCGGCCGGATGAGACGGGCCGCCTTCCTTCGGGGAGGCGGCCCGTCTTCGCATGGGGCCAGGAGCCCCGTCACTGATGGCTGCCACCGAGCAGGGCGACGACCTCGTCATCCTCCACCTGGCCGAATTCGGCGAAGAACTGCCCGACGGCCCGGAAGTGCGGGGGGGCTTCCAGGCAGACGACCTCGTCGGCCAGGGTCTCGAGTCTGGCCACGGTATCGGGGGGGGCCACACCGATGGCGGCGACCAGTCGCTGGGGCTCGCGCTGGCGGAGGGTGGCCAGTGCCGCCGCCATGGTGGCGCCGGTGGCGCTGCCGTCGTCGAGCACCACCACGATACGCCCGGCCGGGTCGATGGGCGAGCGCACCGGGGTGTAGCGACGGCGTCGCTCGTCGATCAGCTCGCGCTGGCGTTCCACCTCCCGGGCCAGGATATCGTCACGGCAGTAGTGGGCCTCCTCCTCCAGGTGCACGCTGCCGTCCTCGCTGACCGCGCCAATGGCGAACTCCGGATTGCCGGGGGCGCCGATCTTGCGCACCAGCACGACATCCAGTTCCCCTTCCAGGGCATCGGCGATCACTCGTCCCATCGGCACACCACCCCGGGGGATCGCCAGCACGAGTGGATTCTGGCCCCTGAGGTGGTCGAGACGCCTGGCCAGTTGTCGGGCGGCATCGAGTCGGTCACGGAACATGGCGAGTCTCCTGGCTGGATTGCTCTGCCCCAAGTGTAGGCAGCCGGTGCGCCGGTGGCTCGTGCTGCCGAACGCCGACGCCACCGGCGGCGCGCCTGGCGGCAAGGGCATGCCACCCTCAGAGGTTGGACTTGACCTGCTCGGCCTTGGCCGCGACGGCCTCCTCGGTCTCGGGCTCCTTCCGGCTGGGCTTGCCGGGCAGCACGGCGTCCAGCAGCAGGGCGGCCAGGGCCGCCGGCACCAGGCCGGACTTGAGCAGCAGGCCGAGCTGGCCGGGCATGGTCTCGGCGATCGCCTCCACCGCCGGCAGGCCGATCCCCAGGCTCATGGCCACGGCGATGATCAGCATGGCGCGCTGGTCGAGTTCGCACTCCTGGATGATCTTCAACCCCGCCGAGGCGATCATGCCGAACATCACCACCCCGGCGCCGCCCAGCACGGCATGGGGCATGGCGGCGACCAGGCCGCCCAGTTTGGGAAACAGGCCCATGCAGATCAGCAGGATGCCGCCGATGGTCACGACATGGCGACTGACCACGCCGGTCAGGGTGATCAGGCCGACGTTCTGGGCATAGGCGGTATTGGGCAGGGTGTTGAAGATCGCGGCGAAGGAGGTGGCCACGCCGTCGGCCATCACCCCGCCGGAGAGCTCGCTGTCCTTGGCCTGGCGGCCGGCACCGCCGATGGTGATGGCGGAGATGTTGCCGATGGTCTCCAGCCCCACCACGAACATGATCAGCGTCATGCCGATGATGGCGGTGAGGTGGAATTCCAGGCCGTACTGCAGCGGCTGGGGAATGGCGAACCAGGCGGCGTCGGTGACGCTGGAGAAGTCCACCATGCCCAGGGCGATGGCCATCAGGTAACCGCTGGCCAGGCCCACCAGCACGGAGGCGGCCTTGAGGAAGCCGCGGCCGAACTGGTGCACGACGATGGTCACCACCAGCACGAAGAGCGCCAGGCCCAGGTTGGTGGGGGAGGCGAAGTCATCGGCGTCCACGCCGCCGGCGGCATAGTTGAGCCCCACCGGCATCAGGGTGATGCCGATCAGCAGCACCACGATGCCGGTGACCACCGGCGAGAACCAGTGGCGGATCTTCTTGAGGAAGGCTCCCAGCACCACCTGCAGCATGCCGGCGATCAGGGAGGCACCCAGCACCGCCGCGAGGCCGAAGGCGCTGGCCAGGGGCAGGGCTACCGGGAGGAAACCGAAGCTGGTGCCCTGGACGATGGGCAGGCGCGCGCCGACCGGCCCCATGCCGATGGTCTGGATCAGGGTCGAGACCCCGGCCACGAAGAGCGCCACCTGGATCAGGAAGATCTGCTCGCCGGTGGCGGCGCCGATGACGCCAGCGATGATGATCGGCGGTGTCACGTTGCCGGCGAACATCGCCATGATGTGTTGAAGACCCAGCGGTATCGCCTTGCCCAGCGGTGGCATGGCATCCGGGTCGCGGTTGATGGTCCGTGACGGCTTCGTCTGAG
Source organism: Halomonas terrestris (assembly GCF_049166755.1). Classification (NCBI taxonomy): domain Bacteria; kingdom Pseudomonadati; phylum Pseudomonadota; class Gammaproteobacteria; order Oceanospirillales; family Halomonadaceae; genus Halomonas; species Halomonas terrestris. Next base: position 289,172 of record NZ_JBMHFZ010000003.1, read on the forward strand.
CGGTCGGCTGTTCAGCGTCTGTCATGTCGGGCTCTCGGGCTTGTTGTTGTAAACGATGATATGCAGTGTGAATACCACTGCCTCTCAAGAATGTACACAATACAGTTTCGTTTAAAAGACAGCACAAGGCATTTTTTGTATTTGTTAATAATATCTGTTTAAAAACAGCATGTTGCCAATAGCAGGCTGACCGATTGGTCAATATGGCAGGGCCTTGTCCGTGCCGAATATCGCCCAAGGAAGGGGGGGGGGGGCCGCCAGCGCCGACGGTGCCGGCGCTGGCGTCGATCAAGCCTCGACCCGGGCGTCGAGGCGGAAGCGGGCGATGCGGTTGATCTGCTCGATGGCCGTACGGCGCTCCTCATCCTGATCGTTCTCGAGGCGTGACTCGAAGGCCGCCAGGATGGCATGGCGGTCATTGCCCTTCACGGCCATCACGAAGGGGAAACCGAAGCGGGCCTTGTAGGCCCGGTTCAGGCGCTCGAAGCGTACCATCTCCTCGGGGGTGCACTGATCGAGGCCGGCGCCGGCCTGTTCGCGGGTCGAGTCATCGGTCAGCTCGCCGGCGATGGCCGCCTTGCCGGCCAGGTCAGGGTGGGCACGGATCACCTCCAGCTGCCGCTCGGGAGTCGCGTCTCGCAGTACCCGGCCCATCGCCTCGGCCAGGCCCGCCGGGGTGTCATGAGCCTCGGCCAGGCCCTGCCGCCAGGCCAGTTCGGCGACCCAGGGCGAGTGCTCGTAGATGTCGCCGAAGCGGCTGATGAAGTCGTCCAGGCCGAGCCGGCTGGGGCGGGGTGTCAGGATCTTGTCGCTCATGGGTGGGCCTCCTGGGGCATGTCTCGGTTCATTGGATGGCTACACCACTTACTGTATACAAAAAATATTTTGAAATGTACTCTATTTGAAGCTAGAACTGTTCATCATGGCACGCCATCATAGAGGAGAGTGACATATGGGACGCCTGACCACCCATGTTCTGGATACTGCCCGGGGCCGCCCCGGGCAGGGAATCCGCATCGAGGTCCTGCGCGTGGAGGGGGAAACCCGCACACGGCTCAAGGATGTCGTCACCAACGACGATGGCCGCTGTGATGCCCCGATCCTCGAGGGGGACGACTTCCACGCCGGCGAGTACGAGCTGGTGTTCCACGCCGGCGACTACCTGCGCGCCCAGGGCACCGAGTCGCCGGAACCGCGCTTCCTGGACGTGATCCCGCTGCGTTTCGGGGTGTCCGATGCCGCCCAGCACTACCACGTGCCACTGCTGCTGTCGCCCTACGGCTACTCCACCTACCGCGGCAGCTGAGACCCCGGGCTCCCCTGACCACGACAGACAACAACCGCACAAGACGAGAGCCGGTTTATGCAAGCGTACATCCTGGACTTTGCCAACTTCATGCTGCGATGGCTGCACGTCATCGCCGCCATCGCCTGGATCGGCGAGTCGATCTACTTCGTGATGCTGGACAACGGCCTGCGCACACCCAAGGCCGCCGAGGACCGCGACAAGGGGGTGTTCGGCGAGATGTGGGCGGTGCACGGCGGCGGCTTCTACCACAACCAGAAGTACGCCACGGCCCCCGCCAAGCTGCCCGAGGACCTGCACTGGTCGTTCTGGAAGTCCTACACCACCTGGCTGTCGGGCTTCGCACTCTTCGTGCTGCTCTACATGGCCAACCCGAGCTTCTACCTGGTCAACCCCGGCAGCAGCTGGGAGTGGGCGGCGAACATGACCGGCTGGCAGGCCAACGTCCTGGCCCTGCTGTTCCTGCTGGGGGGCTGGGTCGTCTACAACGAGCTGTGCAAGCGCATCAGTCCCAACATGGAGCGTGACGGCGTGCTGAGCCTGGCGGTCGCCGTGCTGATGGTGGTGGTGGCCTATCTCAGCACCCAGATGTTCTCCGGTCGGGCGGCCTTCCTGCTCACCGGTGCGGTGATGGCCACCGCGATGTCGGCCAATGTCTTCTTCTGGATCATTCCCGGCCAGCGGCGCATGGTGGCCGCCATGAAGGCCGGAGAGGCTCCCGATCCCCTCGATGGCAAGCGGGGCAAGCAGCGTTCGGTACACAACACCTATTTCACCCTGCCGGTGGTCCTGTTGATGATCAGCAACCACTACTCCTTCGCTTATTCCCACGAGCAGGCCTGGGTGATCATGTCGCTGTTCATCTTCGCCGGCGCCCTGATCCGTCAGTTCTTCGTGCTGATGCACTCGGGCAAGATCCAGCCTGCCTATCCGGTGGCCGGTACCGCACTGATCGCTGTCGCCTTCTGGGTGGCCATGCCCGGCGCCGCCACCGGTGGTGGCGGCGCCGCCCAGGACAGCGCCGCGGTCTCCCTGGAGGAGATCCAGCCGATCATCGAGACCCGCTGCGCTGCCTGTCATGCCCGCAATCCCAGCCAGGCAGGCTTCAATGCGCCACCGGCCGGCGTGGCCTACGACACGACCGAAGAGATCGTCGGGCAGCGTGCCCAGATCCAGCAGGTCGTCGCCAGCGGCTACATGCCCCTGGGCAACATGACCGGGATGACCGACGAGGAACGAGAGGCCATTGCGGCCTGGGGCGACTGAACCTGCCTTCGGGACATTCGTCGTTCGGGTCGCTTGGCGTATACAATGATGGCAGTCAGGGATTGAAGGAGAGAGCTTCATGAACCAGCGCCAGACCGTGGCCGAGCAAAAGCCTTCCGCAACGCGCCTGGGCAAGAACGGCGACGGTGCCGAACGCCACGATGCCATCTACCGTTCGATCTGTGATGCCATCATCGAGCATCGGCTCAAGCCGGGGGCCCGGTTGCGCGAGGATGCCCTGTCGGAGGTGTTCGGCGTCAGCCGTACCGGCATTCGCAAGATCCTCCAGCGCCTGGCCCTGGAGCAGCTGGTCACCCTGACGCCGAGGCGTGGCGCCAGCGTCACCCGCCCCACGGCCGACGAGGCCAAGGATGTCTTCGATGCCCGCCAGATGATCGAGTGCGGCCTGATGCCGGAGGTCGCCCGGCGTATCACCGCGGCCGACGTGCGTGAGTTGCGGGACATGGCGCGACGCGAGCGCGAGGCGTTGAAGGCCGGCGAACAGAGCACGGCGATCAAGCTCTCCGCCGCCTTCCACGAGCGGCTGGCCCGGCTCTCGGGAAATGCCACCCTGGCCGAGTTCGTCGGGCGGCTGTGCTCGCGCTCGTCGCTGATCCTTGCCGTCTATGGCAGCGCCGGTCACCTGGGCTGCGAATCCCACGACCACGACGACCTGATCGGCTTCCTGGAGGCCGGCAACGGCGAGCGCGCCCAGGCCTTCATGAGCCGCCATCTCAAGGCGATCGAGGCCTCGCTGTCGATCGTCGAGGAGGAGGAGGAGGCGCCCGACCTGCACAGCATCTTCGGCGCCTGACGGCACCAGTCACGAAGCGGCGGCCGCCCGCCAGGCGCTCACCAGGGCGAGTGCCTGGGCGCTGACCCGGTCGGCACTGTCACCGGGCCGGTAGAGCGCACTGCCGAGCCCGGCTCCATCCACCCCGGCGGCGTGCCAGTCGGCGAAGTCCTCGGCGCCGATACCGCCCACGGCATACAGCTCGGTGCCGGGTGGCAGCACGGCCCGCATCGCCTTCATGCCCTCGATCCCCACCTGCACCGCCGGGAACAGCTTGAGCCTGCTCGCCCCTGCCTCCAGGGCATCGAAGGCTTCGGACGGGGTGACGATGCCGGGCATCGAAACCATCTCCAGCCGGCGCGTCTCCTCGATGACCCTGGGGCGGCAGTTGGGCGAGACGATCAGGCGTCCACCGGCGGCGTGGACCTCTCGCACCTGACCGGGGGTCAGCACCGTGCCGGCGCCGACCAGCGCCCGACCATCCAGGGCGTCCGCCAGTCGACGAATGCTCTCCAGGGGCTCGGGGGAGTTGAGGGGGACCTCGATCCGCGTGATGCCGGCGGCGAGCAGGGCCTCACCGACGCCGACCACTTCATCCGGGGTGATGCCACGCAGGATGCCGATCAGGGGCAGGTTCATTCGGGGGACTCCTGTGAGGAGGGGGTGAGATGGCGCCGGGCCCGGTCGAGGCCCGCCAGGGTGGCGGCCTCGCCATCGACGATCCGGCTGTGGATGCCCAGTGCCTCAAGTGCCAGGGCGTAGCGACGGCACAGCGAACCCGTCCCGATCAGGGTGACGGCCTCGTCGGGGCGCCTGGCGTGCCGGGTGCCGGCCAGTTCCATGCCGATCACCAGACCCGACAGCCGAGCCGACAGGAGCGCGCCACGGGACCGGCCGACAGGCAGGGTGTCATCGAGCAGGTCGCTGGCGCGAATGCCGAACAGTCGGGAAGTGAAGCGTTCGGGGGCAGCGGCCGACTCGCGTACCGCCGCGGCGAAGGCGTCCCGGCAGCCCGGGTCAAGCGGGTCATCACTGCCCAGGGAGTGGGCCAGCACCGAGCGCTCGGCGAGCAGCTGGTAGAGCTCGCCGGTGAGGAAGGTGTGGAAGCTGGCAAGCACGCCTTGCTCGAGCCGGGCCCACTTGGCATGCGTGCCGGGAAGGCAGGCCGGCCCGGTGAAGCCGGGTGCCATGGCGACCAGGCCGGCGAGCTGGGTCTCCTCGCCGCGCATCACGTCGAAGTCTCCCGCGCCTGCGTCGCGATGCTGGCAGAGCCCGGGCAGCAGGTGCACGCGTAGCCGGGGGTCGCTCACGCCGGGGGACACGGCACCGGTGTAGAGTGCCTCCAGCGAGGTGGGCACCCCGAGGTAGGCTGCTTCCCGCCAGCCCTGGCGTGCACCGGCCATGCCGCAGACCAGCACCTCGATACTGCCCCTCGGTGGCAGCCAGCGATCGACGACCTCGAGCAGGGCCGTCTCGTACCGGGCCGGAGTCAGGGACAGCATGCCGCATGCCGATCTCCCCCGTGCCAGCACCCGGCCATCCTCGGCCATGGCCCAGGCGCGCAGGTGGCTCGATCCCCAATCCACGGCGATCCAGGCGGGCGATTCGGTTGGAATGGAGTCGCGGGTAACCGTCATGTCGTCTCCCCTACCATTCGGCAATGGAGCCGTCCTCGTGGGTCCACACCGGGTTGCGCCAGCGGTGGCCGACCCGGGCGCGCTCCTCGACGAAGGCCTCGTCGATCTCCACACCGAGCCCGGGGCCGGAAGGAATGGCGCAGAAGCCGTCGTCGATGGCCAGCACCGACTTGTCGACCAGGTAGTCGAGCACGTCGTTGTCGCGGTTGTAGTGAATGCCCATGCTCTGCTCCTGGATGAAGGCGTTGTGGCAGACGGCATCCAGCTGCAGCGAGGTGGCCAGCGTCAGCGGTCCCAGCGGACAATGGGGGGCCAGTGCCACGTCATGGGCCGAGGCCAGGGCGGCGATCTTGAGGCCCTCGCTGATGCCGCCGCAGTGGGAGAGGTCCGGCTGGACGATGTCGATCATGCCGTCGGCCAGGAGGTCGCGGAACTCGAAGCGGGTGTGCAGTCGCTCGCCGGTGGCCAGCGGGTAGCCCAGCCCCCCGGCGATCTGCTTGAGGCAGGGCAGGTGCTCGGGCGCCACCGGTTCCTCGACGAACATCGGGTGGAAGGGCTCCAGCTCGCGCAGCAGCGCCTTGGCCATGGGGCGATGCACCCGGCCGTGGAAATCGATGCCGATACCCACCCTGGGGCCCACTGCCTGGCGGGCCTCGGCCACCCGGGCGACGGCCTCGTCGATCTTGTGGTGGCTGTCGACGATCTGCATCTCGGCGGTGCCGTTCATCTTGAAGGCGGTGAAGCCCTGCTCCACCAGCGCCCTGGCGCCGGCGCCCACGTCATCGGGGCGGTCCCCGCCGGTCCAGGCGTACATGCGCATCCGGTCGCGCACCGCACCGCCGAGCAGCTGGTGGACCGGCACGCCGAGGTCGCGCCCCTTGAGGTCCCACAGCGCCTGGTCGATGCCGGCGATGGCACTCATCAGGATCGGTCCGCCGCGATAGAAGCCGGCACGATACAGCATGTTCCACAGGTGCTCGATGCGGTGCGGGTCCTGGCCGACCAGGTAGTCGGCCAGCTCGTGCACGGCCGCCTCGACGGTGGCGGCACGGCCCTCGATGACCGGCTCCCCCCAGCCGTAGCAGCCCTCGTCGGTCTCGATCTTGAGGAACAGCCAGCGTGGCGGTACCTGCCAGGTCCTGAGTCGGGTGATCTTCATGCGGGGTGTCCTTGGGTGTGGGAAGTGGGGGCGGGCATCAGCCCCAGGTCTATCGCCGTGCGTTCGAGCACCGCCCGGGCCGCGCGGCGGGCGCTCTCCGGCTGGCGCAGGCGGATCGCCTCCATCACCCGGCGGTGGCGCTCGAGGCTGTCCTCCAGGGAGTCGGCCCGGTGCTGGGAGTGCTGGATCAGCGCGATGATGGAGGGACGCAGCAGGTGGCCCATCTGGCGCCATACCAGGTTGTGGGTGGCCTGGTAGACGCCATCGTGGAAGGCCACGTCATGCTCGGCGTGCTGCTGGTGCATGCCGGTGCCCGCGGTGTCGCGCATGCCCGCGAAGGCGGCCTCGAGGCGCGCCAGGTCCCGGCCGTCCGCCGCCAGGGCGGCCAGCTCGGCCACCTGAGGCTCCGCGGAGAGGCGGAAGGCATAGATCTCGCGTATCAGTCGCGGGTCCGGATGTTCCAGCCCGGCCAGCCAGTCGCTCATCAGGGGGTCGAGCAGGTGCCAGTCGGTGACCTCGCGCACCCGGCTGCCGCGCCCCGCGGTGCGCTCGACCAGCCCGGTGGCGGCCAGGCTGGCCAGGGCGTTGCGCACCCGGTTGCGGCTCACGGAGAAGCGTTCGCAGAGGTCCTTCTCCCGCGGGAAGTCGCTCCCGGCCGGCAGTCGTCCCGAGAGGACGGCGCGGGCCAGTAGCGCCGCCAGGGCCGGGGCGCCGCCGTCGGCAGGAAGGACAAGGTCGTCGAGCATCGCGGGCTCCGGCGAAATATCTGATCTTATGGTAGTTAATGTCAGACATTTTGCAAGAGTCGCGATGGGCGGCGTCCCCGTGCGATGGCAGAAGAGAGGGGCCGGCGGGCCGTGGCGAGTGCGGGAAAGGACGCGCCCCGGGTCATGGCCCGGGGCGATGAGAGCGGCGGGAACGTTTCAGGTGCCGTCGGTGCGGGACTTACTGGCAGAAGCGCTGGCAGGGGACCCAGTGCTTCATCAGCAGGTAATAGGTGAGGCCCGCCGGGATCAGGCTGGCGTACCAGGAGACCGCGGAGAACGTCAGGGCGGCGATGATGCCCACGGTGGTGGCGATCAGCGCGGCGTAGTTGACGCCCCGGTAGGGCCCGGCCTCGTCGTAGAGCTTGCCGACGTCCAGGGTGCGGCGGCGGATCACGTAGTAGTCGACCACCAGGATGGCGAAGATCGGGCCGAGGAAGGCCGAGTAGGTCTGCACGAAGAGCTGCAGGCCGGCGGCGGACTCGGGCTGGACCAGCTTCCAGGGGAAGGTGGCGAAGGCCAGCAGGCCGACGATGACGGTGGCCACCGGAAACTTCAGCTTGAACACGTCCATCAGCACATAGGTCGGCGGCACCACGTTGTTGAGCACGTTGGTGGTCACCTGGGCGAAGGCGATGAACAGCAGGGTGGTCATCAGCAGCGGGGTGTTGTCCACGGCGTTGGCGAACACCTGGATCGGGTCGGCGGTGCCGGTGGCCTCGGAGACCATGTAGCCGATCAGGCCCATGAACAGCGTGCAGGGCAGGATCGACATGGCGTAGATGGTGGTGAGCAGCCCCGGGCCGGTGCCGTGCTTGTGTTCGCGGGAGTAGTCGCTGACGTTGAGCATCATGGTGCTGTAGATGCCCAGGAACAGCATGGTGGCACCCCAGAACGGCATGCCCCAGGAGCCTTCCATGGTCAGCAGGCTGGCAGAGAGCTCGTCGCCGTAGCGCTGCACCGTGGCATAGAACATGTACATCAGCGAGGCCAGGATGAAGGCGCTGCCGATGTTCTCCAGCCACTTGATGCCCTGGAAGCCCATCACCGACAGGCCGATCTGCAGGAACTGGAAGGCGATGAAGTAGAAGATCAGGTTGTCGAAGCCGAACAGGGTCGCCGAGACCATGTTCAACGCGCCGGCGCCGATCCAGCTCTGGAAGCCGTACCACACCACGGCAGGCACGGCACGCACCAGCCCGGGGATGCGCGTGCCGGCGAAGCCGAAGGCGCTGCGCGCCTGGACCATGAAGGGGATGCCGTACTTGTAGCCGGCGGCCCCGTTGATGGCCAGGGCGATGCCGATGACGAAGCAGCCGATGGCGATGGCCAGGGTGGCCTGGATCAGGTTCAGCGTGCCGACCACGCTGGAGCCCATGGCGAAGGTGCCGATGGAGACGCAGCCGCCGAACCAGGCCAGGAAATAGGAAGGGCGGCCCATGATCCGCGTCTGCTGCGGGGCCAGCGACTCCTGGCCGGGTGCCTTGTGGCCCGTGGTGACGTCAGGGGGTGCCGTGCCGGCCTGGGTAGCCGCGGCCTGTGAGGTGGGGGTGGTCATGTCGAGGTCCTCGCAAGTGGCTTGTTGGTCTTGGGGTTTGCCGGCTGTAGCCGGGTGTCTTGCGATCTGGCGTGCTCCGGGGAGTGCTCTTGTTGTCGTGTCCAGCGGCGATCGGTCAGCGGGTCGGGGTCAGGTGGGAGAAGCCCTCGAAGCGTCCGGTGAAGGCCTTGGGGCGCGGGAAGGCCAGGTCGCCGTGCTTGCTGGTGCCCAGCCCCAGTCCCACCAGCGCCTCGGCGAGCTTGACGGCGGCGGTGACCCCCTCGATGACCGGCAGGCCGACCTCGCGGCTGATGGAGTCGGTCAAGTCGGCCATGCCGCCGCAGCCGAGCACGATGGCGCCGATGCCGTCCTCGTCGCGGGCGCGCCGGCATTCGTCGATGATGCGCACCAGGGCCGCGTCGCCGTCCTCCTCCAGGTCCAGCACCGGGATCTCTGCAGCGCGAACCCGGCGGCAGTGGTGACGGAAGCCGTACTGCTCGAGCAGGTGCTCGGCGATGATGCCGGTCCGCCCCAGGGTGGTGACGATGGAGAAGCGGGTGCTGACCAGCGTCGCCATGTGGAAGGCGGCCTCGGCGATGCCGATCACCGGTGCCCGGGTCAGCTCCCTTGCGGCCAGCAGGCCCGGGTCGCCGAAACAGGCAAGCACATAGGCGTCGACCTCCGCCTTCTCGCCTGCCAGCACCTCTTCCAGCACGCCCACGGCGCTGATCGCCTCGTCGAAGTGGCTCTCGATGGAGACCGGGCCGGCGTCGGGCTGGGTCGCCGAGACATGGGTGCCCGGCGCGGCGATGCGGCTGGCGGCGTTGCCGATCGTCTCCGTCATGCCGGCGGTGGTGTTGGGGTTGATGATGCGGATGTGCATGGCGTTGGGCTCTCGATCTTGTGGACATCGAATTATGTCTTTGTACACAAAATAGATGCCTTTTGTTCAAGCTGCAAGCCGTCAACCATCACGTCGTCCCATGCGACAATATTGGTTAAATATCAAAATATTGAGTTATGGTTGGGGTGGGTTCGGTGGAGACCGGTGACGGTAGACCTTGGTCGATGGTGGGCTTGCTGAGCGACGATGTCGGCATTTTCGTGAATTAAATGTATACAGTTTTGATGTCATTGCAGAGCTTGAAGTTGAAGTGGACACACTCTATCTTGTCTTTGTATACATAAAGCGAGTTCGCTGGCGTTCGGCGCCCCGGGCCGTCGAGACAACCGATAACAACCAGGAAGCCTTGCCATGACGTATCCCTCCCCCTCGGACTATCCCCGTGACCTGATCGGCTACGGCCGCACACCGCCCCATGCCAACTGGCCGGGCCAGGCGAGGATCGCCGTGCAGTTCGTGCTCAACTACGAGGAGGGCGGAGAGAACTGCGTGCTGCATGGCGATGCCGGATCCGAGCAGTTCCTCTCCGAGATCATCGGCGCGGCGGCGTACCCGGATCGCCACCTGAGCATGGAGTCGATCTACGAGTACGGCTCCCGGGCCGGGGTGTGGCGTATCCTGCGCGAGTTCGAGCGTCGCGGCCTGCCGCTCACCGTGTTCGGCGTGGCCATGGCCCTGGAGCGCCACCCGGAGGTGGCCCAGGCCTTCAAGGAACTGGGTCACGAGGTCGCCTGCCACGGCTACCGCTGGATCCACTACCAGGAGGTGCCCGAGGAGATCGAGCGCGAGCACCTGAAGAGGGCGATGGCGATCTTCCAGCGGCTCTACGGCGAGAAGCCGCTGGGCTGGTACACCGGTCGCGACAGCCCCAACACCCGCCGCCTGGTGCTCGACGAGGGTGGTTTCCTCTATGACAGCGACTACTACGGCGACGACCTGCCGTTCTGGACTCGGGAGGCCGACAGCCGGGGCGTCGAGCACGACCACCTGATCGTGCCCTACACCCTGGACACCAACGACATGCGCTTCGCCGCGCCCCAGGGCTTCAACACCGCCGACCACTTCTTCACCTACCTGCGCGACGCCTTCGACGTGCTCTATGCAGAGGGCGAGGAGTCGCCGAAGATGCTCTCCATCGGCATGCACTGCCGCCTGCTGGGGCGCCCGGGCCGCTTCCGCGCCCTGCAGCGCTTCCTCGACCATATCGAGGCCCACGATCGGGTCTGGGTGGCGCGCCGGGTGGATATCGCTCGCCACTGGGTGGAGCATCATCCGGCACCGGCGCGCTGAGTCCATGCCGCGCTGAACGGCTCGAGGATGATCCGGCGAACGTCTTTTCAACTGCCGCTGCCCGAAGCGAGAGGCGCCGGGGACAGGTCGTAGAGGGGGTCCTATGCCAGGGGTGAGGAGCATTGCTCCGAACGGGCTGACCATGGATGGTCAGCACCGGCCCTGCAAGCGGAGCAGGATGCTAGAGCGCCGCAGGGCATCGGTAGCGCCCAGGGAGGGGTTCACAGCGCCCCCTCGTAGACCTGTAACCGGAACAGCCTCGAGCGATCTCGGCCATGGGCACGGTTTTCGGCCGTAGACTTATTCAGGACACCCCATGAAATCACGTACCTACTACGCCCCCGCCGGCGGCCATCCGCCCCAGACCCAGCTGCTCTCCGACCGGGCGGTATTCACCGAGGCCTATGCGGTGATTCCCAAGGGCGTCTTCGGCGATATCGTCACCAGCAACCTGCCGTTCTGGGAGGGCACCCGGCTGTGGGTGCTGGCGCGCCCGCTCTCCGGGTTCGCCGAGACCTTCTCCCAGTACATCATGGAGGTCGCCCCCGGCGGCGGCAGCGAGCGCCCCGAGCTCGACCCCGAGGCCGAGGGGGTGCTCTTCGTGGTGGAGGGCGAGATGACCCTGACGCTGGCCGGCGAGCGCCACCGCCTGGTGCCCGGCGGCTACGCCTTCATCCCGCCGGGGAGCGACTGGCAGGTGAAGAACGAATCCGACGCCCCGGTGCGCTTCCACTGGGTGCGCAAGGCCTATGAGCGGGTCGAGGGCATCGAGGTGCCCGAGGCCTTCGTGGTCAACGAGAACGACATCGCGCCCAACGAGATGCCGGGCACCGAGGGGCGCTGGGCCACCACCCGTTTCGTCGACCCCGAGGACGTGCGCCACGACATGCATGTGAATATCGTCACCTTCCAGCCCGGTGCGGTGATCCCCTTCGACGAGACCCACGTCATGGAGCACGGCCTCTACGTGCTCGAGGGCAAGGCGGTCTACCACCTCAACCAGGACTGGGTGGAGGTCGAGGCCGGCGACTTCATGTGGCTGCGCGCTTTCTGCCCCCAGGCCTGCTACGCCGGCGGCCCGGGGCCGTTCCGGTACCTGCTGTACAAGGATGTCAATCGCCATGCGGCGCTGCGGCTCGGGGCTCGCTGAGACGGGGTGGGGCGCTTGCAGTAGCGTCGCCGCTCGAGGCTGATCCGGCGACAGGGTTTCGAGGGGGCGCTGTGAACCCCTCCCTGGGCGCTACCGATGCCCTGCGGCGCTTTCGCATCCTGCTCCGCTTGCAGGGCCGGTGCTGGCCATCCATGGCCAGCCCGTTCGAAGCAGTGCTTCTCACCCCTGACATCGGACCCCCTCTCCACCCTGTCCCCGGCGCCTCTCGCTTGGGTCGCTGTTATGGATAGCCAAACTGGCGCGCCATTGCGATAACACTGGATCTGTCGAAGGAGGCAGTCATGCTGGAACTGAAAGCCGAGCCGCTGACGCCGGAGGCCTTCGCGCCGTTCGGCGATGTCATCGATACCCGCACGGCGGATTACTTTCACATCAACGCCGGACGCACCCGGCGCTACCACGACCTGGCGAAGGTCGAGACCCTGGGCGAGGAGGCGCGGGCGCTGATCAGCATCTTCGTCAGCCAGCCCGTGTCGATCCCGTTGGAGCTCGATTTCCTCGAGCGCCATCCGTTGGGCAGCCAGGCCTTCATGCCGCTCCACGAGGAGCGCTTCGTGATCGTGGTGGCGCCGCCGGGCGAGATCATCGACCCGGCCGAGGTGCGCGCCTTCGTCACCGATGGCCGCCAGGGGGTCAACTATCGCGCCGGCACCTGGCACGCCATCCAGTCGGTGCTCGAGCGGGAAGGGGAGTTCCTGGTGGTCGATCGTGGCGGCGAGGGGCACAACTGCGACGAGTACCCGCTGGCGCTTCGCGTGATCCTCTGAGGGGCCCTCTGTTAATCGAAAGATAATGCCCAAGTCATTGCCATGGCTTGGGTATTTTCTTGCCACAAAAAAATATGAAAATATTTTCCATAGATCCTTGACGGAGTCGGTGGCGGGACCTAGTCTCGGTATACAGAAATCTTTTCCAAAAAATACAACAACCCTTGGAGGAAGCTCCCATGGCTCGAATGACCGCAGCAGAGGCCGCCGTCCACGTGCTCCGCAAGGAGGGCATCGATGTCGCCTTCGGCGTGCCCGGTGCCGCCATCAACCCCTTCTACGCCGCGATGCGCCAGGTGGGTGGCATCGACCATGTCCTGGCCCGTCACGTCGAGGGTGCCTCGCACATGGCCGAGGGCTACACCCGGGCGAAGGCCGGCAACATCGGCGTGTGCATCGGCACCTCCGGGCCTGCCGGCACCGACATGATCACCGGCCTCTACTCGGCCAGTGCCGACTCCATCCCGATCCTCTGCATCACCGGCCAGGCCCCGCGTGCCCGGCTGCACAAGGAGGACTTCCAGGCGGTGGACATCCAGGCGATCGCCGGTCCCGTCACCAAGTGGGCGGTGACAGTGCTGGAGCCGGCCCAGGTGCCGCGGGCCTTCCAGCAGGCCTTCCACCTGATGCGCTCCTCGCGCCCGGGGCCGGTGCTGATCGACCTGCCCATCGACGTCCAGATGAGCGAGATCGAGTTCGACCCGGACACCTACGAGCCGTTGCCCGCCTACAAGCCGGCGGCGAGCCGGGCCCAGGTCGAGAAGGCGATCGCCATGCTCCAGGAGGCGGAGCGGCCGCTGATCGTGGCCGGCGGGGGTATCGTCAACGCCGACGCCAGCGACCTGCTGGTGGAGTTCGCCGAGCTCACCGGGGTGCCGGTCATCCCGACCCTGATGGGCTGGGGCACCATCCCCGACGACCACCCCCTGATGGTCGGCATGGTGGGCCTGCAGACCTCCCACCGCTACGGCAATGCCACCCTGCTCGCCGCGGATTTCGTGCTGGGCATCGGCAACCGCTGGGCCAACCGCCATACCGGCAACGTCGAGACCTACACCCGGGGACGCAAGTTCGTCCACGTGGACATCGAGCCGACCCAGATCGGCAGGATCTTCGGGCCGGACCTGGGCATCGTCTCCGATGCCCGGGCGGCACTGGAGCGCTTCGTCGAGGTGGCCCGGGAGATGCGGCGGGCCGGCACGCTCAAGGACCGTGGCAGCTGGGCCGAGGCGTGCCAGGAGCGCAAGCGTACCCTGCTGCGCAAGACCCATTTCGACGACGTGCCGGTCAAGCCCCAGCGGGTCTACGAGGAGATGAACCGCGTCTTTGGCAAGCAGACCCGCTACGTCAGCACCATCGGCCTGTCACAGATCGCCGGCGCCCAGTTCCTGCACGTCTACCGGCCGCGCGACTGGATCAACTGCGGCCAGGCGGGCCCGCTGGGCTGGACCATTCCGGCCGCCCTGGGGGTGCGTCGCGCCGACCCGGACGCCGAGATCGTCGCCCTCTCCGGCGACTATGACTTCCAGTTCATGGTCGAGGAGCTGGCCGCCGGGGCGCAGTTCAACCTGCCCTGGATCCACGTGCTGGTGAACAACTCCTACCTGGGACTGATTCGCCAGGCCCAGCGCGGCTTCGACATGGACTACTGCGTGCAGCTCTCCTTCGAGAACATCAACTGTCCCGAGATCAACGGCTATGGTGTCGACCACGTCTCGGTGGTGGAGGGGCTGGGCTGCAAGGCGCTGCGCGTCACGCGGCCGGAGGAGATCGCCCCGGCGCTCGAGGAGGCAAGAGCGCTGATGCGTGAACACCGTGTCCCGGTGGTGGTGGAAATCATCCTGGAGCGGGTGACCAATATCGCCATGGGCACCGACCTGGACGGCGTCAACGAGTTCGAGGCCCTGGCCGAGAACGTCGAGGATGCGCCCACCTCCATCGCCGCCCTGACCTGAAGAACCAACGACCCAAGGAGTTCGATATGCCCAAGTTCGCCGCCAACCTCAGCATGCTGTTCACCGAGGTGGAGTTCCTCGACCGCTTCGAGGCCGCCGCCCGGGCCGGCTTCAAGGGGGTGGAGTACCTCTTCCCCTATGACTACCCGGCCGAGACCCTGAAGGCGAAGCTGGACGAGCATGGCCTGACCCAGGTGCTGCACAACCTGCCGGCCGGCGACTGGGCCGCCGGCGAACGCGGCATCGCCTGCCACCCGGACCGCGTCGACGAGTTCCGCGAGGGTGTCGAGCGCGCCATCGAGTACGCCACCGCCCTGGGCTGTGCGCAGGTCAACTGCCTGGCCGGCATCCAGCCCGAGGGTGTCAGCGATGACGAGGCGCGCCGGACCCTGGTGGAGAACCTGCGTTTCGCCGCCGACAGGCTCGCGGCCGCCGGCATCCGGCTGCTGGCCGAGCCCATCAATACCCGCGACATCCCGGGCTTCTTCCTCAACCGCACCGAGCAGGCCCTGGCCATCTTCGACGAGGTGGGAAGCGACAACCTCGGGCTGCAGTATGACATCTATCATATGCAGATCATGGAGGGGGACCTGGCGCCGACGATCGAGAAGCACCTGGATCGCATCGCCCATGTGCAGATCGCCGACAACCCGGGCCGCCACGAGCCGGGCACCGGCGAGATCCACTATCCCTTCCTGTTCGCCCACCTGGACCGCCTGGGCTACGGTGGCTGGGTCGGCGCCGAGTACAAGCCGGCGACGACCACCGAGGAAGGGCTGGGCTGGCTGGATGCGGCGCGCGGCTGAAGGCGTGCTGGGGGGGCTCCCCAGCGCTGGCGGTCCCCTTGGGGTCAGACCCCGGCGGAGAGCGTAACAGCCTGAAACGTGCACCATGACAGGCCTGGCGGTTTGGCTGGGGTCTGACCCCAAAGGGGCCATGCCGCCCGGCGTACCCCACGAAAATGCCGCCTTGAAGCGCAACGACAAGAGACGAAGAGAGGAGACGCATCATGAGCAAGATCGGATTCATCGGCCTGGGCATCATGGGTCGCCCCATGGCGGGGCACCTGCTGGATGCCGGCCACGAACTGGTGACGGTGAAGCGCGGCACCCTGGATGCCACCCTGGCCGAGAAGGGCATGCGCGAGTTCGACACCCCGGCGGCGGTGGCAGCCGAGTCCGAGGTGATCATCACCATGGTGCCCGACACCCCCGACGTGGAGGAGGTGCTGTTCGGCGAGGGCGGCGTCATCGAGGGCCTCAAGCCCGGCACCCTGGTCATCGACATGAGCTCGATCGCCCCCATCGCCACCCAGGCGTTCGCCCGGCGCATCGTTGATGCCGGCGGCGAGTATGTCGACGCCCCGGTCTCCGGTGGCGAGGGCGGGGCCATCAACGCGGCCCTGACCATCATGGTGGGCGCCACGGAGGCAGGCTTCGAGCGCGCCCGGCCGATCCTCGAGGTGATGGGCAAGACCATCACCCATATCGGCGGCCACGGCGCCGGCCAGACCTGCAAGGTGGCCAACCAGATCGTCGTCGCCCTGACCATCGAGGCGGTGGCCGAGGGCCTGCTGTTCGCCTCGAAGGCCGGTGCCGACGTGGCCAAGGTGCGCGAGTCGCTGCTCGGCGGCCTGGCCCAGTCGAAGATCCTCGACGTCCACGGCGAGCGCATGATCCAGCGCACCTTCGAGCCCGGCTTCAAGATCAAGCTGCACCAGAAGGACCTCAACCTGGCGCTGGAGGGCGCGCGCAGCCTGAACCTGGCGCTGCCCGGGACCGCCAACGCCCAGCAGCTGTTCCAGGCCTGTGCGGCCCACGGCGGCGCCGACTGGGACCACGCCGGCATCCTGCGGGCCCTGGAGGCGCTGGCCGACCACGAGGTCGGCGCCTGACGGGGCGAACGGCGCCGAGCGCATGCGAAGGCTCGTGGAGGAAGCCCGCGCCGCGGCGCCTTCCACGGCCCAAGAGGTTTTTCGCCGGCCTTCGTGCTTGGACGGCGAAAGACAGGGGAGGTGACTGCTCCCTGAGGGCAGGCGTCGGGTCGTCGTCTGCCCTGGTCACCGCGAGGTGACCTTGCCCGGCGGCGGGTTTTCCTGCCGGAACCCCGCCCGCCGCCGGGTCCTTTTTCCTTCCGTGACACCCCCTTTTCCCTTCCTGTCGCTGCCCGAGGCGGCGAGGAGTAGCCGATGACCGCGATCTCTCCCTCCCGAGCCCCTGACTCCGTATCCGGCGAGCGTGCGCCCCCCGGTGCCGAGATGGACCCGCATGCCTGGCTCAGGCGGCTGGCCGATGCCGCCATCACCGCCGTCCATCCGGACTCCCTGTTGCCCGAGGTACTGCCCGGACCCCCGACGGGACGCACCGTCGTGGTGGGAGCCGGCAAGGCCGCGGCGGCCATGGCGGCCGCCCTGGAGCGTGCCTGGCAGCGCCACCAGCCCGAGGCGCCGCTGGGTGGCCTGGTGGTGACACGCCATGGCCATGGTGCCGGGTGCCGGCAGATCGAGGTGCTCGAAGCCTCCCACCCCATGCCGGACGCGCTCGGCGAGCAGGCCGCCAGGCGGATGCTCGAGGCGGTATCGGGACTCGGCGAGGATGACCTCGTCATCGCCTTGATCTCAGGCGGCGGTTCGGCGCTGATGAGCTTGCCGGCCCCGGGCATCGGCCTGGCCGAGAAGCAGGCGATCAACCGTGAACTGCTGCGCTGCGGGGCGCCGATCCGCGAGATCAATACCGTGCGCCGCCACCTCTCGGCCATCAAGGGCGGGCGCCTGGCCGTGGCAGCCCATCCGGCGCGGGTGCTCACCTGGCTGATCTCCGACGTTCCCGGCGACGATCCCGCCCTGGTCGCCTCGGGACCGACCCTGCCCGATGCCTCCACGCCGGCCGATGCCCTGGCGATACTGGAACGCCACGGGATTCCGCTGTCGCAGGCCGTGCGTGACCACCTGATGCAGGAGCGCGAAGCGCCCCGAGTCGATGATGCCGCCTTTGCCCGAGACGAGACACGCGTGCTGGCCCGGGCCCGTGATGCCCTGGCCGCCGCCGCCGGGCTGGCCGAGGCGGAAGGCGTCGAGGTGCGCCTGCTGGGCGACGACCTGGAGGGCGAGTCGCGTGAACTCGGCCGTGCCCAGGGGCGGATGGCGCTGGCGGCCCGGAGCCTCATCGAGACACCGCTGCTGATCCTGTCCGGCGGCGAGACCAGTGTCACGGTCAGGGGTGATGGACGCGGCGGACGTAACGTCGAGTACCTGCTGGGGCTCTTCGAGACCCTTCAGGGCGCCGAGGGAATCCATGCGCTGGCCGTCGACACCGACGGCATCGACGGCTCCGAGGACAACGCCGGCGCCCTCTTCGGCCCCGACGACTGGCTCCGTGCCCGGGCGCTTGGACTTGACCCGATCGCTCATCTGTCACGCAATGACGCGTATACTTTCTTCGAGGCGCTGGGCGATCTGGTCGTCACCGGGCCGACCCGCACCAACGTCAACGATTTCCGTGCCATTCTGGTCTTGCCGAGGACACCATGACGCATCCCCCCCACGCCCCCATCCACGATCCCATCCGT